>JAUBOG010000595.1:0-2500 GCA_036700105.1 Microcoleus occultus BM001215583 | reverse complement strand
CCGAACCTAAACAAGAAGTAGCAATCAGTATCCCTGGTCGTTCGAGGCATAGATGTCAGAGCTTTCAAACTATTAACGGGTTCGGAACTCGCGGGCTATTAGCTCAGTTGGTTAGAGCGCACCCCTGATAAGGGTGAGGTCCCTGGTTCAAATCCAGGATGGCCCACCTGGAAAAAAGTGAGGAATTTGAAGTGTGAATGAGAACCGAATCAAAATTCAGGACTCAGGCGCTGAAAAAAGAGGCACTTGCTTAGTGGGGGTATAGCTCAGTTGGTAGAGCGCCTGCCTTGCACGCAGGAAGTCAGCGGTTCGAGTCCGCTTACCTCCACTCTCACTAACACTGACAAAGCAACCAGCAATTACAAGCAAAACTCCTAGTAGAAATCAGCATCTAGACCAGCAGAAAGCTCGTCAGAATGCTGGAGTCTCGACTCCAGTCAGAACCTTGAAAACTGCATAGAAATTAAGTCATCATCAAGCAGGTAAGTCAACCGAGCGATTCGGAACATCTTACTTTCAGACGACCATCAACAAACAATTGTGGTCAAGTTACAAAGGGCTAACGGTGGATACCTAGGCACACAGAGGCGAAGAAGGACGTGGCGACCGACGATAAGCTCCGGGGAGCTGGAAGCAAGCATTGATCCGGAGATGTCCGAATGGGGCAACCCAGTAAGTACCAACTGAATACATAGGTTGGTGCGGCGAACCCAGCGAATTGAAACATCTTAGTAGCTGGAGGAAGAGAAAGCAATAGCGATTTCCCAAGTAGTGGTGAGCGAACGGGAAACAGCCTAAACCAGAGGTTTTTACTTCTGGGGTCGTGGGACAGTCACAAGCGAACCTTAAAGCTAGACAAAGCAGTTGAAAGCTGCACCAGAGAAGGTGAAAGTCCTGTAGTCGAAAGTAGAGAGGACGCGATTGTATCCCGAGTAGCACGGGGCCCGTGAAATCCCGTGTGAATCAGCGAGGACCATCTCGTAAGGCTAAATACTACTGTGTGACCGATAGTGAACCAGTACCGCGAGGGAAAGGTGAAAAGAACCCCGGAAGGGGAGTGAAATAGAACATGAAACCGTTAGCTTACAAGCAGTGGGAGGACGATTTAACGTCTGACCGCGTGCCTGTTGAAGCATGAGCCGGCGAGTTATAGGCAGTGGCTGGTTAAGACCCTCTGGGTTGCAGCCCTAGCGAAAGCGAGTTTGACAAGAGCGCCCGTGTGAAAGCACAGGTCACTGTTTATAGACCCGAACCCGGGTGATCTAACCATGTCCAGGATGAAGCTTGGGTAACACCAAGTGGAGGTCCGAACCGACTGATGTTGAAAAATCAGCGGATGAGGTGTGGTTAGGGGTGAAATGCCAATCGAACCCGGAGCTAGCTGGTTCTCCCCGAAATGTGTTGAGGCACAGCGGTCGAGATTAAGTTTAGGGGTAAAGCACTGTTTCGGTGCGGGCTGCGAGAGCGGTACCAAATCGAGGCAAACTCTGAATACTAAACTGGTACTCGGCCAGTCAGACGGTGGGGGATAAGCTTCATCGTCAAGAGGGAAACAGCCCAGACCACCAGCTAAGGTCCCAAAATGACTGCTAAGTGATAAAGGAGGTGGGATTGCAGTGACAACCAGGAGGTTTGCCTAGAAGCAGCCACCCTTGAAAGAGTGCGTAATAGCTCACTGGTCTAGCGATCCTGCGCCGAAAATGAACGGGGCTAAGCAGTCTACCGAAGCTGTGGAATAAATGATTTAACAATCATGTATTGGTAGGGGAGCGTTCCGCAACGGTGTGAAGCACTAGCGACAAGCAGGTGTGGACTGTGCGGAAGTGAGAATGTCGGCTTGAGTAGCGCAAATGTAGGTGAGAATCCTACACCCCGAAACCCTAAGGGTTCCTCCGCCAGGCTCGTCCGCGGAGGGTGAGTCAGGTCCTAAGGCGAGGCAGAAGTGCGTAGTCGATGGATAACGGGTCAATATTCCCGTACCTGACATTGTTGGTGCAGAGGGACGGAGAAGGCAATCGCCAGCCGGATGTTGGTTACCGGTTCAAGTATTCGAGGTGTGGAGAGACGGAGAAAACGTCTTGAGCTGAGGTACGAGTACGACCTCCTACGGGAGGGAAGTGGTAGATGTCAGGCTTCCAAGAAAAGCTCTAAACACCGTAAACAATGCCAGCCTGTACCCGAAACCGACACAGGTAGGGAGGTAGAGTATACCAAGGGGCGCGAGATAACTCTCTCTAAGGAACTCGGCAAAATGGCCCCGTAACTTCGGGAGAAGGGGTACCTACGCAAGTAGGTCACAGTGAAGAGTCCCAGGCGACTGTTTACCAAAAACACAGGTCTCCGCAAAGTCGTAAGACGACGTATGGGGGCTGACGCCTGCCCAGTGCCGGAAGGTTAAGGAAGTTGGTCAGGAGCAATCTGAAGCTAGCGACTGAAGCCCCGGTGAACGGCGGCCGTAACTATAACGGTCCTAAGGTAGCGAAATTCCTTGTCGGGTAAG
>JAUBOG010000594.1:0-3747 GCA_036700105.1 Microcoleus occultus BM001215583 | reverse complement strand
GGGTTAGGGGGGATCGGATTCTACGGGGCCTCATAAAAAATTGGTATTACACAATATATTATGTTGTGCGGGCCCGTAAGAGCGAGCCCTGTCGGCACTTGCGACAACTGAAAATTTGTGTACGAACGTACACAATTACTCGGTCGAATAAAAATTATTTAGGTCTTGTCCCTGACTGGGACTGAAATTTTGAGACCAATTAATTTCAAAAATCCTTCAGAGAAAAACCCGATGTTCCAGGGACGGCATTTGGCGGCGGACTTGTTCTAGCCGATCGGGATTAATTTCCGCAATTTGAGACCAATTAATCTCAAAAATCCTTCAGAGAAAAACCCGATGTTCCAGCGACGGCATTTGGCGGCGGACTTGTTCTAGCCGATCGGGATTAATTTCCGCAATCGCCACGCCCGGTTCCTCGCCAGCATCCGCCAAAACCGCACCCCAAGGGTCTACAATCATCGCGTGACCGTGAGTTTGACGGCGACCGTAGTGGTGTCCAGTCTGTGCCGGGGCGATCGCGTAACAAGTATTTTCGATCGCCCTAGCCTGCAGCAACACCTTCCAGTGATCCTTGCCAGTGTAGGCCGTAAAAGCCGCCGGCACGAACAAAACATCCGCCCCCTTGTAGGACAAATGCCTGTAAACTTCCGGGAACCGCACGTCATAGCACACCGAAAGTCCCAGCGTCCCCAACTCCGGCGACACGTAAACCGGCGGCAAATCTTCACCAGCTTTCACCGTGCTCGATTCCCTGTAAGTAATCCCGTCTGGCACATTCACATCGAACAAATGTACTTTTTTGTACCGGGCAACTTCGCCGCCGTTTTGGTCTATTAGCAAGCAAGTATTGTATACCTTCCCACCCTCCGTCGGCACGGGAAACCCGCCGCCCAGAATCGTTACCTGGAAACGCCTTGCCATCGTTACGAGGAATTTTTCGCTTGCTTGTCCGATCGCCTCTGAACAAGCAATCTTTTCCTCCTCTTCTCCCATAAACGAGAAATTTTCTGGTAAGGAAACTAACTCCGCACCTTGACGCACTGCCAGGTCGATTAATTCCTCTGCCTGAATCAAATTTTTTTGCAGGTCAGGCAAGCTAGTCATTTGAATTGCTGCGGCGAGATAAGACTTCATCGATTCACAATATTAGTCATTAATCATTAGTTATTAGTCATCAGTCATTAGTCATTGGTTATTGGTTCTTAGTACCAATGCCCTATGCCCTATGCCCTATGCGCACCGCACTGTTACTGAGAAAGGCTATATTGTTTGAGAGTTTTGATGTTTGAGTTATAAATAAACCTTTAACTTACAACTCAAAACTCAAAACTCTCAACATTTTGGCTCTCGATTTTGCGAGCTAATTTCGCTCAAATCTTAAGGCATCGGATGGAAAAGCAGGTCTGGGAAAAAGCGGTTAAATTCAATTAAAGCCGCGCCTTGAATAGAGAGCCAAAGGATAGCCAATACTGGTGCGGTCGAAAGAAACTTGACAAAATATTGCATGAATTCTGCTCCTGAAAATTCGAGACAGTTGGTAATTGGCGATCGGTAATAGCGCTAATTGCTAACTTGCAGTTGATTGGTTAACTGTTCGCTATTAGCTGTTCTGGGTTTCCCAATTTTAGCGGGGGGAAACAGTAATTTCGTCGTCCTTGGCAAACATTTCACCGCTGGTGATTGATGTGAGTGCCGCCAGAGGCCATAAAACGCCGCTCAGCATACATTTGATTGCCAAAGGAACGTCGATAATAATCTCTTTTTCCTCTGGAGTTGCTGATTTTTTGGTAACTTGCAGATAAGAGCGGCCTACCCAACCAATCCAACCGGCCATATACAAGAACAGTATGCTAGGAATCAAAAAGTCTCCTGCTTTGCTCAAGTTGCCGTCTACGATTAAGTGCGGGTATCCTTCCGGGCCGCACATAGCTTGAGAATAGCGATCGAATCTTGCTTTCGCAGATGCCGGGTCGCCGTTGGTAGAACGCGCATTTTTAGCCAGTTCCTTGAATGCGGGAGAGTCCTTGCACGGCACTAAATTGTAAGCCGAAGCAACGGTCGCAGAACTGAACCAGACACTCAACACTAAAATTGCAGCAAACAATCGTCGCATGAAATTGTTTCCTTTTGTTACAAAACAATAAGTTTTTTTTACAAGCATTTCAACTTGTCGATCGCGAATCCAGATTACCGCATTTGTTGACCGTGTAAAGTATCGATCGCGGGTGCGGCAAAGCCGAATAGAATCAGGGATTCGCGTTTCACAGGTTGGTGCCGAGCTAGCAATACCGCGAGGATATTACTTCCTTGCATCCGATGATAGGCAAGCCCTGTGCTTCGGGGGCCGATGCTCCCGATCGCCATAACCTGAGTACAAGTATAGCGGGGGACTTGCGCCGAATTAGTTAAGCTAGCAATAGCAATAGCTAACCTATCAAATTAAATTACCAGTTAATGGCAACCATTTTCGCAATTGAAACAAGTTGTGACGAAACAGCAGCAGCGATTGTTAAGAATCGTCAAGTTTGCAGCAATGTTGTAGCATCACAAATTAAAATCCACGAGCAGTACGGCGGGGTAGTTCCCGAAGTAGCTTCGCGGAGTCACCTAGAAATGCTCAATCAGGTAATTGCCCGGTGCCTGTCTGAAGCCAACCTCAGTTGGTCAGAAATTGACGGCATTGCAGCGACTTGTGCCCCCGGTTTAGTAGGTGCATTGTTAGTCGGGCTGAGTGCGGCGAAAAGCTTGGCAATAGTCCATCAAAAACCCTTTTTAGGTGTCCACCACCTCGAAGGGCACATCTACGCTTCTTACCTTACCGAACCCGACTTGCAGCCGCCGTTTTTGTGTTTGTTAGTTTCCGGGGGACACACCAGCTTAATTTACGTCAAAGATTGCGGCGTTTACGAAACAGTCGGACAAACCCGCGACGATGCAGCCGGCGAAGCTTTTGATAAAGTCGCGAGACTGTTGCAGCTAGGATATCCAGGCGGGCCGCTGATGGACAAATTGGCAGCCCTCGGCAATCCCCAAGCATACCCCCTACCCGAAGGCCGAATTTCGCTGCCCGGCGGCGGCTACCATCCCTACGACAGCAGTTTTAGCGGCTTAAAAACAGCAGTTTTGCAGTTAGTGCAAAAACTGAAAAAACAAAATAGCAATGCGGGCGGCGAAGGCATCTTGGCTGCCTCTACAATTAATGATATTGCGGCCAGCTTTCAAGAAACAGTAGCTAAGAGTTTAACAAAAAGGGCGATCGACTGCGCCTTAAATTTCGGGCTCAGCACGATTGTAGTCGGCGGCGGAGTTGCAGCAAACAGCGGATTGCGAAAACACTTGCAAGCAGCAGCAGCCAAACACAACTTGCGAGTATTGTTTCCCCCATTAAAATATTGCACGGACAACGCAGCAATGATCGGCTGTGCGGCCGCCGAACACCTGCAGCGAGGACACGCATCGCCGCTGACTTTGGGAGCAAATTCAAGAATGGCCGTCAGCGATATTATGGAACTCTACAATAGTCATTAGTCATTAGTCATTAGTCATTAGTTAACTGTTAACAGTCAGCAGTCAATTATGGCCGTAAGGTGCGCCGAAGAGCACCCTACATATTGACTGTTAATCAGGTAAGGTGCGTCGCTTTGAGATTGTCGCTCTTTTTTAGGATTGGCAGGTAGCGACGCACCCTACAGCTTCCATCGGACTGACATCCGTTACATCCGTTACATCCGTTACAAAATCCGCTGC
>JAUBOG010000593.1:0-3765 GCA_036700105.1 Microcoleus occultus BM001215583 | reverse complement strand
CGCACTGCGCACCGGTGCGCAGTGCGCACCCTACTGAACACCCGTGCGTAAGTCCTGAATTCCCAATTCCCAATTTCCCCAATGTTTAAGAAAGTTTTGATTGCAAATCGCGGTGAAATTGCCTGCCGAATTATCCGCACCCTCGATCGCCTCGGAATTGCTTCGGTAGCAGTATATTCGGAAGCAGATGCCCGCGCCTCGCACGTTTTCGCAGCCAGCGAAGCCGTTTGTATCGGTGCAGCCGCCGCAGCCGAGAGTTATTTGCGGTTCGATCGCATTCTCGAAGTTGCGCGCCAAACAAAAGCTGAAGCTATCCATCCGGGTTACGGCTTTTTGAGCGAAAATGCTGAATTTGCCGAGGCTTGTGCGAGCGAAAATATTGCTTTTATCGGCCCGACTCCGACTCAGTTGCGCTGCTTTGGATTGAAGCACACCGCGCGGGAAATAGCCGCTGCAAATCAAGTGCCGCTGACTCCGGGAAGCGAACTTTTAGCAAGTTTGGAGGATGCCCAAAAGGCGGCTGGGGCGATCGGCTATCCGGTGATGCTCAAAAGTACCGCAGGCGGCGGCGGCATCGGTTTGCAGGCTTGTTTTGGCGATCGAGATTTGGCAGAAGCATTTGAAAAAGTACAGCGTTTGAGTCAAAGCAATTTTAAACAAAGCGGTGTTTTTTTAGAGAAATACATTCAAACCGCCAGACACATTGAAGTCCAAATCTTTGGAGATGGCAAAGGCAATGTCATAGCCTTGGGCGAGCGAGATTGTTCGGTACAGCGGCGCAATCAAAAAGTAATTGAAGAAACCCCCGCCCCTGCTATTACCGACGAACAGCGAAATCAGTTGTACGGTGCAGCCGTGCGGTTGGGAAAAGCGGTAAATTACGAATCAGCCGGTACTGTTGAATTTGTGTTTGATGTCGATGCGAAACAGTTTTATTTTTTGGAAGTCAACACGCGCTTGCAAGTCGAACACGGCGTGACTGAAGCTGTCAACAACATCGACCTGGTTGAGTGGATGGTAAAACAGGCTTCTGGGGATTTGTTCCCTCTGGAAGAGTACCGATATCGGCCGCAGGGACACTCAATTGAGGTGCGAATTTATGCGGAAGATCCAGGCAAGAATTTTCAGCCGAGTTCCGGGTTGCTGAATCAAGTTGCGTTTCCCGAAAACGTCCGCTGCGACAGTTGGATAGAAACCGGAACTGAGGTAACTCCTTTTTACGATCCGCTGCTAGCCAAAGTAATCGTTTGCGGAGATAATCGAGAACAGGCGATCGTAAAACTAAAAGCTGCTTTAGATGCCAGTGAAATAGCGGGAATTGAAACTAATTTAGATTACCTCCGCCAGATTTTGGACGATTCCAAATTCAGCCGGGGCGAACTGAACACGCGCTTTTTAAACTCTTTTGAATACGTACCTTTAACGATCGACGTATTGGATGGAGGAACCTACAGCAGCATTCAAGATTATCCGGGGCGGATTGGCTATTGGGATGTGGGCGTGCCGCCTTCCGGGCCGATGGATCATCTGGCATTTCGATCGGCAAATCGTTTACTAGGAAATCCCGAATCTACAGCAGGATTGGAATTCACCGCGACAGGCCCAACTCTGCGCTTTAATGCCGATACAGTTATTAGTTTGACTGGTGCAACTATGAAGGGAACGCTAAACGGCGAACCGGTGGCGTTTTGGACAGCAATTGCCGTAAAAGCTGGCAGCATTCTCAAGTTAAAAGCCATTGAAGGCGGCGGCTACCGCACTTATTTAGCGGTGAAACACGGCTTTAATGTACCGGAGTATTTGGGCAGCAAATCAACGTTTGTATTGGGCAAATTTGGCGGTCACGCGGGCCGCACGCTGCGTCCGGGAGATGTGCTGAAACTGCATCAAACTGCAACTTTGGAAGCGGAAATATCTTTGCCTCCCGAACTAATTCCAACTTACAGCAATAATTGGGAAATCGGCGTTTTGTACGGGCCTCACGGCGCGCCGGATTTCTTTACTGAGTCAGACATCGAAATGTTTTTCTCAACAGAATGGCGGGTGCATTACAACTCGACTCGGACGGGAATTCGGCTGATCGGGCCGAAGCCGAAATGGGCGCGTCAAGACGGGGGAGAAGCGGGTTTGCACCCGTCTAACATTCACGATAATGCTTACGCGATCGGCACGATCGACTTTACGGGCGATATGCCTGTAATTCTCGGTCTTGACGGCCCTAGTTTGGGAGGTTTTGTCTGTCCTGCTACTATTGTGCAGTCGGAATTGTGGAAAATCGGACAACTGAAACCGGGGGACAGCATTCGCTTTCACTGTTTGAGTTTTGCGGAATCTTTGCAGCGGGAATTAGCACAAGATAGGCAAATTGCTACTTTTTGTTTGCCTGTTTTTCAGGAAAATGCGGAGGAATTGCCCGCACTTCCCGCTTCTCCAATTTTACACAATATCCCTGAATCTCCGGGACAGGTTGCTGTTACTTACCGTCAAGCTGGCGATAAATATATTCTAGTTGAATACGGCCCGTTGGTGCTGGATTTAAACTTGCGTTTTCGGGCGCACGCATTGATGGCATGGCTGACAGCAAATCCGTTACCCGGTGTTATCGAATTAGTGCCGGGAATGCGATCGCTCCAAATTCACTTTGACAGCCGCCAGATTTCGCAGCAGCAGCTAATGCAGGCACTGATTGCGGCGGAGGCGGAACTTCCGGCGATCGAGGATTTGGAAGTGCCGGCGCGAATTGTGCACTTGCCTTTATCTTGGGAAGATGAATCGACGCTGTTGGCTATTGAAAAATATATGCAGTCTGTGCGATCGGATGCACCTTGGTGTCCCAGCAATATAGAGTTTATCCGCCGCATAAACGGGCTTGACAGCATCGAACAAGTCAGAGAAATTGTATTTAATGCTAGCTATTTAGTGATGGGTTTGGGAGACGTTTATTTAGGCGCGCCCGTCGCAACTCCCCTCGATCCGCGCCACCGTTTGGTTACTACTAAATACAATCCCGCCCGCACTTGGACTCCTGAAAATGCAGTGGGCATTGGCGGCGCGTATTTGTGCGTTTACGGGATGGAAGGGCCCGGAGGTTATCAATTTGTCGGTCGCACTGTGCAAATGTGGAATCGGTTCAAAGAAACGGCGGATTTCCAGTCTGGTAAACCTTGGCTTTTGCGCTTTTTTGACCAAATCCGATTTTATCCGGTTTCTCATCAGGAATTGCACCGCTGTCGGGAAGAATTTATTGCAGGGAAGTTTAAATTAAAGGTTGAGGAAATAACTTTTAATTTGAGAGAATACAATGAGTTTTTGGATTCTATTGCTAGCAGTGCCGCTGAGTTTAAAGCGAATCAGCAGGCCGCATTTAATGCAGAGCGCGATCGCTGGGCCGCCTCCGGGGAATTTGACGCTGAATCTGCCGCTGAAGCGTCGGCGGATGGGCCTTCTGAAACAGCGGCGGAGGTTGTTTTGCCGATCGGCTGCGAAGCCGTTGTCGCTCACGTTTCGGCCAATGTTTGGCAGGTGCTGGTTAATGTTGGAGATGCGGTTGCTGAGGGCGATCGCCTGTTAATTTTGGAAGCGATGAAAATGGAAATTGCTATTACTGCTGATGTTGCGGGAACTGTGGCCCAATTGTTTTGTGAAAAAGGGCAAACGGTGACAGCCGGACAAATTCTCGTGGTGGTTCAACCGAATTAATTAGCACTTACACAAACAATAGTTAGTAGTTAGTAGGGTGCGCAATGCGCACCGGTGCGCCTTGCG
>JAUBOG010000592.1:0-3769 GCA_036700105.1 Microcoleus occultus BM001215583 | reverse complement strand
AGCAAGGGGGGCAGGGGGGGTCGAATTGATCCTGGTTTCCGGTTATTCGGGGATCGGCAAATCCTGCTTGGTAAATGAAGTTCAAAAACCCATTGTCCGGCAGCGCGGCTATTTTATCAGCGGCAAATTCGACCAATTCAAACGCAATATTCCTTACGCTTCCCTGATTCAAGCATTTCAGTCATTAATCCGGCAGTTGCTAACAGAAAGCGCAGCATCTATCCAAACTTGGAAACAAAAACTGCTAGCTGCTTTGGGAAGTAACGGCCAAGTTGTTGCAGACGTGATTCCCGAAGTCGAATTAATTATCGGCCAACAGCCGAAATTGCCGCAATTGGGACCGACAGAATCGCAAAACCGATTTAACCGAGTCTTCAAACAATTCATCAGCGTGTTTACCGCCAAGTCACACCCGCTGGTGATTTTTCTCGACGATTTGCAGTGGGCAGATTCGGCATCGCTGAAATTAATCGAACTGCTGGTAACAGACTGCGATAGCAAATATCTGCTGATAATTGGAGCTTATCGAGACAACGAAGTCAGCGCCACCCATCCGCTCATTGTCACAGTTGAAAACATCGCTAAAACCCAAGTATCAACCCAACAACTCGTCAGCAATATCATTCTCGCACCCTTACATTTAAGTCATGTCCAAGAATTAATTGCGGATACTTTGAAGGGGCAAATTTCAGAAAAAATCGAGCTGATGGCAGAGCTGCTTTTCAACAAAACTCAAGGAAATCCCTTCTTTTTAACTCAGTTGCTCAAGGCTCTGTATCAAGAAAATTTGTTAGTTTACGACTTTCAAGCGGGCGCGTGGCAGTGGGATATCGAACACATCCAGGCTATTGGAATTACTGACTGCAATGTCGTGGAGTTAGTCGCTCGAAATATTAGAAAATTGCCAGAAGCGGCGCAGTTAGCCTTAAAACTAGCTGCCTGTATTGGCAACCAGTTTAATTTAGAAGTGCTGGCAATTGTCAGCGAAAAATCTCAGAAGGAAACAGCATTAAATCTCTGGGATACGCTTCAGGCAGGTTTGATTTTGCCGCTGAGCAGCGATTACAAAATTCCGCTGGTTTTTGAAGGAGCAGAAACCGGGCCGGCCGGGCTGCAAGATGTGAAGGTTGATTACAAGTTTTTGCACGACAGAGTGCAGCAAGCAGCTTATTCTCTAATACCCCAAGAGCAGAAACAAGAAACTCACCTCAAAATCGGTCAGTTGCTATTGCAAAATACTGCACCGTCAGCGCGGAAAGACAATATTTTTGCACTGGTAAATCAACTGAATTTCGGAATCGATTTACTGACTTCGGAACCGGAAAAATTCGAGTTAGCTGAACTCAATCTGATCGCCGGTCAAAAAGCAAAGGCTGCGGCAGCTTTTGAAGCGGCTCTTCGGTATTTTAATCTGGGAATAGAACTCCTCAACTCTCTCTATAGCTGCTGTCAGGAGTCAAGTGAAGTTAATTCAAGTTGGCAGAGTCATTATGACTTGACTCTGGCTCTGCATACAGAGGCAATGGAAGCCGAATATCTGAATACCAATTTACAGCAAGCTGAAACTCTGGGCGAGTTAATCTTGCAGCAAGCTACTACTCAGCTAGATGCGGTAAAGGTATACGAGATTAAAGTCCAAATGTATATAAACACCGTGCAGTTTTCCCGAGCTTTGGATACTGGATTGCAAGCTTTGGAGATGATGGGTTTCTCTCTGGAAAATATCCAGGATTTGGCTGGCAATGAGGTGATACTACCGGAGTTTGAAGAGTTAGAAAATGTGCCAAAAATGACCGATCCCGAGCTGATAGCGGTAATCAAGTTACTGCAATCTCTTAATGTTGCTGCTTTGTCTGTCAAACCAGAGATTGGCTTCCAAATTGTGGTATGTCAAGTTAATCTCTGCATTCAACGGGGTTATTCAGCGATCGCTGCTTTATCCTATGTTTGGTACGGCACGTTACTGTGTGCAGTTGGAGAGATTGAAAAAGGATATCATGCAGGACAACTGGCTGTGAGATTGTTAGAGCAATTCGATAGCAAGCCGCTTATATGCCCTGTCTACAATACGTTTAACTATTTTATTCGACTGTGGAAAGAACACGGTAAAGAAAGTTTAGCACAGTTACAGGAGGCGCTGCAAAATGGACTTGAATTTGGCTCTCTGGACTATGCTTGCTATGGCGTTAATAATTATTGCATCTACCTGTTTTGGACTGGGGGGCTGCTCGAATCTCTATTGAAAAAGCAATTATTATACGTAAATTTCAGTGAAAAGATTGGCAATTCCTATGTTGCAATAGAAATAAATGTATTGAGGCAACTAAATTTAAATTTGCAAGGTTTAGCAACTGACAAGTATCGGCTGATTGGAGAGGCAATTGATGAAGTAACTTTGCTGCCGCAGTTGGAAGCTGCCAATAGTGCTTGGACGCTTTTTCATTTGTATCTATATAAAGGAATTCTATTTTATTTATTGAAAGATGGGGCGGGGGCTGTTGCTAACATCTCGCAAGCATTAGAATACATTCAATCAATCATGGGGTTCGTATCTGTTGCTGCTCACAATTTTTACTATTCTCTTTCTTTATTAGCTGTATATGCAACTGTCGCTCCTCAACAACAAGCACAATATTTGGAACAGGTAGAAAAAAATCAGGAAAAAATGCAGGATTGGGTTTTTCACGCGCCGATGAATTACCTGCATAAATACGAGTTGGTGGAAGCCGAAAAGGCGCGGGTGTTGGGAGATAAAGAACGGGCGATCGACTTTTACGATCGCGCAATCCAGCATTCCAGCGAACAGGGATACATTCAGGAAGAAGCTTTAGCCAATGAATTAGCCGCCGAGTATTATCTTTCTGTGGGTAGGGAGAAAGTTGCCAAAACTTACATGACGGATGCTTATTACGGCTACATCCGCTGGGGCGCGAATGCTAAAGTTGCAGATTTGGAGGAACGTTATCCGCAGTTGATTGTGCGGATGCTGGAAACTGCAACTTTAACCAGCAGCGATCGCCCGACTGTGACTGTGGTTTCTTCTAACGCTGCTACTGGAACTCAAAAATCTCTGGATTTTGCTACTGTAATCAAAGCATCTCTTGCCATTTCTGGGGAAATTATTCTCGATTCTTTGCTGCAAAAACTGATGAGAATTTTGCTGGAAAATGCCGGAGCTCAAACCGGCTGTCTGATCGCCTCGAAATCCGGCGAGTTTGTCGTGGAAGCTGCGGGAGAAGTTGACGGCGATGTGCGGGTGATGTCAGGCGCGGGGTTGCTGTATGCTTATCCGCGATCGATAATCAATTTTGTCGATCGCACTCAGCAAGATATCGTGCTAAATGACGCCCGCAGCGAGGCTATTTTCCACAATGACCCCTACATCGCCGATCGCCAGCCAAAATCGGTGTTGTGCGCGCCGATCGTCTATCAAGGCAAATTAACGGCGATCCTGTATTTGGAAAATAACTTGACAACGGGCGCTTTTACACCCGATCGCTTGGAAGTATTGAAACTGCTTTCTTCCCAAGCTGCGATCGCCCTGGAAAACGCCCGCCTTTACGCTAACTTAGAAACTGCCAACCAACAACTAGAAGAATCCAACTTTACCCTGGAAGCAAAAGTTAAAGAGCGCACCCAAGAATTGCGCGAAAAAAATGCGCTGCTTTCGGAAGAAATTCAAGAACGCCAAAAAGCAGAAGCCGCCGCCCGAGATGCCAGCCGCGCCAAAAGCGAATTTTTAGCTAACATGAGCCACGAATTGCGAACC
>JAUBOG010000005.1:5223-41259 GCA_036700105.1 Microcoleus occultus BM001215583 | reverse complement strand
TTCTCGCGAATGGCAACTATTACCCTGCGACGCACCCTACCATACAATAAAGGGGTATGTTACCCGGATTTAGTATTAGACGGGATCTCGTAATATTGTGTGTATCACATATACATGGAATATGCTGTAAATGCAACACAGCTTAATCCCCATCCAAAATTCCCACCATTACTTTCAGTAAATCGTCTAAATCATCAGGCACTTTAAATAAGTGAATATCTCGAAAAATAGTCTTTTGACTCCGATCTAATTTGCCAAATCGCCAGACTTCTCCCATTGTCACAGCACCGTAAAAAATATTTTGGTCTTCAACGTGCGACATCGCAATTAATTGTATAGCTAATTGAGTAAATCCTCTAGTCATATCATCGTTTTTTGCTTCAATAACCAGCAAATCTTGATTGGACTTCACGAGATAATCTAAATTTCCCTTTAACCAGCTACTAACATTGAGAGTATACTCAAACCGCAGTTGACATTGACAGTATCGGACGAGATCCAGCAGGACAGGGGATACTAAAGATTCTCTTCTAGCTGTTTCGCTGCTGAGACTGATAAAAGGCAAAGTTGCTGTAATTCTTTGTTTGAGAAATGCTATTTCTCTTAGTTCTTTAGACGTATATGGCAAAGATAGCTCGGCGACAGTTAGCGAGTAATCAAATTCTGCTAAAATTTCATCGGTTTCGTAAGGTAACTCAAAGTATGAACGAAAGGTATATTCTCGCCCTTCATCTAAGATTTTTTGCTTGGTCATACTGTTTTACACTTTCCACATCTTTGTGATTATATTATATCTCAATCTTTTCGATCTGAGAAGATGTAGAACTCGATATCGCACATTTTGAAAATGACTCAGCCTTACCTTAATTATTCACTTTCGATGCCTTGACAAACATTTGACCTCCCAAAATCCGCCACAAAAAAGGCAATTTCAAGTAAACTTTCAAAAGCCAGGGCGAAGCCGGTCTACCTTTCGTCGAAAACGGTAAAAATCTCGGTATAATTAAATCAATTTCAAAGCCGACAGTTTCTAGAAGCTCTTGCAGCGCCAAGTGTGTAATCGGTAATTGATGGTCGATAAAATCGTAATATTCCTGGTAGGAGTATTTGAAATTAGGCTGAATTACCAAAAGGGAACCGCCGGGCTTGAGGGCATCGAAGCAAAATGAAATAATTTGTACGAGTTCTTCTTTGTTGCGGAGGTGTTCAAAAAAATTTGAGATAAAAATGCGATCGAACTGTTCTGCAAGAAATGCAGTCTCGTCCAAATTCAACACATCAATATTCAGCACCTTGACATCAGGATTAGCAAATAACTTTGAATCCGGGTTGAGGTCGATCAAGCATTTTTTCGCTGCTTGAATCTGATTGATAAACTCGCAGTACCCGCCGCCAATATCTAAAATCGCTGCTTCGGAAGGAACATATTTTTGTAAAAAAACGTCAATCAAAACTTGCCAGAGTACGCGCTTCGCTTGCATTTGTCGGGAATCAAATCGATTGGCATACAATTTTTTGAGATATGCGTCGGCTTTCATAGTAAAATAGCATAGACTGAGTATGAGTTTATCACGCGATACAGCCAGCTATGAATGTTATATCTACCGAAATACCGGAAGTTCTGATAATTGAGCCGAAAATTTTTGGAGACGATCGCGGTTTCTTTTTTGAGAGTTTCAACCAACAAGCTTTTGTCGAAAAAACAGGTGTGACGGCAGAATTTGTTCAAGACAATCATTCCAAGTCTTCTAAAAATGTGCTGCGCGGTTTGCACTACCAAATGCAGCAGCCTCAAGGTAAATTGCTGCGGGTAGTTGCGGGCGAAATATTTGATGTAGCGGTGGATATTAGAAAAAGTTCGCCGACTTTTGGACAGTGGGTGGGGTGTTTGTTGAGTGCAGAAAATAAGCGGCAGTTGTGGGTACCAGCAGGGTTTGCGCACGGTTTTTTAGTGGTTTCCGACTCTAGTGAGGTTTTGTACAAAACTACAGACTACTATGCACCGGCACACGAGCGGTGTATCCTGTGGAATGACCCCGATTTGGCGATCGACTGGCCGCTCAATGGCGCGCAACCAATCTTATCAGCTAAAGACCAAGCCGGACAAACGTTGAAAAGAACTCAGGTGTTTTGATCGTGAAAATTTTACTCGCAGGCGGTAGCGGACAGCTAGCTCAAGAATTGCAGCCGATTTTATTATCTTCGGGAGAGGTAATTGCAGTCGATCGCACTCGCCTCGACTTATCCCAGCCCGAAAGCATCCGTCAAGCAATGGCTGAAGTTAAACCGGATTTAGTCGTGAATGCGGCTGCTTACACGGCTGTAGACAAAGCAGAAAACGAACCGGAATTAGCAAGCGCAGTCAATGGAATTGCACCGGGAATCTTCGCAGAAGAATGCGAAAAACGGGGAGCGAGTTTGATTCACTTTTCCACTGATTACGTATTTGACGGCACTCAGGGTTCGGCTTATCTGGAAAAAGATTCTACCAACCCGCTGGGAACTTACGGCAAGTCAAAATTAGCAGGCGAAGAGGCAATTCGGCAAGCGGGAAATCGGCACGTTATTATTAGAACGGCGTGGGTTTACGGCAATTACGGCAAAGGCAATTTTGTCAAAACGATGCTGAGGTTGGGGAAGGAAAGGGAAGAGATTCGAGTAGTAGCCGATCAAATCGGCAGCCCTACTTGGACGGGCGATTTAGCTGCGGCAGTTTCGCAGATTATTCCTCAAATTCAACCAGAGATTTTTGGCACTTACCAGTATACAAACAGCGGTGTTTGCAGTTGGTACGATTTGGCGATCGCCATTTTTGAAGAAGCAGCAAAACTCGGCTTTCCCCTCAAAGTTCAGCGCGTAATTCCCATCACCACCGCCGAATATCCGACACCCGCAAAACGTCCCGCTTTTTCCGTCCTCTCTACGGTAAAAATATCAGCACTTCTGGGCACTTATCCTCCCCATTGGCGGCAAGGGCTCAGACAAATGCTAGCAAGAGAAGTGAAATGAAAAGTCGAGTAAATCTGTAAAGTAGCCAGAAACCGGTTTTTTTCACCAAAATACTTGGTTCAAAGCCTCAATAAAGTGAAAAACCCGGTTTCTTTAATCCCCGCCTGCAATATCCCAATCTCCCAATCCATGAAAGTCAAGCAAGAATATGTTTTAATTGCCGCATCAGTTCTCGGCATTCTCATACCAGCATCATATATTTTGTACCTGATCTCGCAAGCCGGAGACTTGTCTAATTTTGACTATTGGTGGATGACGTGGAATTTTTATTCAGTAGACGGTTTTTCGACAAATCCTTTTAGTTGGATATTTCGTGCGAACGAGCATTTTGTATTCATTCCGGCAATTATCTATGCCTTAAACATCGCTGTCACCCAAGGTTCAAATATTGGTTTGTGTTTAGTTGCCTGGTTTTTGGCTTGGATTCAGTGCCACGTATTAATTGCTTTGCTGCCGTTAAATTTAAGGAATTTTCCGCTGCAATTTATCTCGGTTATTCTTTGTATTTCTATTTTTAATTTTACTCCGTCGGCGGCGCACAACTGGATGCGGGGATTCAGCGGCGTTCACTGGATAATTGCTAATTTATTTGCGATTTGTTCGATATTTTGTTTGCAATCTTATGTGACAGCTTTGTCAAATAACGAGGAGTCGAAGCAGAATATTTGGGTAATTGGCAGCATTGCGTTCGGGATTTTAGGCTGTATTAGCTACAGCACTCCTTTAGCTTTGTGGCCGATATTGTGCGCTGCTGCGGTTGTGCTGCGGTTTCCCCGGCGCATAACTTATTTGTATTTCGCTGCTTCAACTGCGGTTATTGGGATTTATTTTTTAACTTATAAAACTCCATCTCATCACCCTTCTTTAACTAAAATCAACCCGCTCAAAACTCTCGAATATATTCCCGCTTATCTCGGCGGAATTTTCAGCGAAAATGTGATTGTTGCTTCGATTATTGGTATAGTTGGTTTGATGGCTGTAACGGGTTTTGTCGGTTATTGGCTATTTGGAAAAAAGGTCGTAGCTTGCGGGGCGGAACGCCATCGCCCGGAGTGGCTGCCTTGGCTGTCAATCCAAATTTACACGCTGCAAACGGCGTTAATGGCCGCTGTAAGCCGATCGGGATTTGGGATCGAACAAGCCACCGCTTCCCGCTACGCCACACTCCCGGCCTTGTTTTGGATGAGTACAATTGTCCTCGCAGTGCTGTCGGTGCGCCAGTTGCAGCCAACACCGAGAATTCAAGGGCGTTGGCTGACACCGCTGTTTGCAGCCGCGACAGCCGCGATTATTCTCATGTACGGGGTGGGAGGCGAAACTGCAATTGCGATCGCCCGCAGAGCAACTTATCAACCGCTAGTCGCACTTTCCTTGCAGTTGGGAATCACCGATATCAGCTTAATTAAAGACAAAGTAGGCAACAGACCGGCAGCTTTTATCGGGTTGATCGATGCCTTAAAAACTAACAACTTAGTGCCCTTCAATCGAGACATCAAAAAACACAATTTCTGCGCCAAATTAGACACAAAAATCGAGCCAAATTTACTATCATCACCCAAAAACGGAGTACCCGGATACTTTGATACAGTCACCAAACTCGCGCCAGCAGCCTCCAGAGTAATCGGCTGGATCGGAGACCCCGAAAACAATGTAAAATGTATAGCCATTCTCAACCAAGAAAATCTCGTTCGAGGTTTCGCCATGTCAGGTTTTCCGCGTCCAGACTTAGTTAACTTGTTTGGCCCAGCCTACAAATCCGCAGCTTGGAGAGGATACATCCAAACATCGCCAACAGATAAATTATTAACAGCTTACGCCTCATTTAAAAACCGCGAAGGTTGGGTAGCCTTGCGAAATTCTCAACTTATAAATAACAATTAAAAAAACTTAGATAAAAACATCTCTTACTTCTCCCTCTCTGCGTCCTCTGCGCCCTCTGCGGTTAAAAAAATCATGCAAAAAGACCTCAGTTTCGTAATTCCCGTTCACAACGAAGAAGCAACACTCAAATTGCTGTTCGACCAAATAAAAACAGTCATGTCCCAAATGGGAATTGACCGTTACGAAATCATATTTATAGACGACGGTAGCCGCGACAACTCCTGGCGAGAAATCGCCGATTTAGCCAGCAAAAATCCCAAACTAACTAAAGCAATTAAAATGCGGCGCAACTTTGGCAAATCCGCCGCACTTTCAGCAGGATTTCGCAACGCATCCGGGAAAATTATCTTTACTCTCGATGCCGATTTGCAGGACGATCCCGCCGAAATTCCCAAATTTTTAGATAGTTTAGAATTAGGATTCGATTTAGTTTCAGGTTGGCGAAAAAAGCGCAACGACCCGCTTTCTAAAACTTTACCTTCCAAGCTGTTTAATGCCGTTGCGTGTTTGCTGACTAACGTACAAATGCACGATATGAATTGCGGTTTTAAAGCTTACCGCAGGGAAGTTTTGCAGTCAATTAAATTGTACGGGGAATTGCACCGCTACATTCCGGCTTTAGCAAACAATTTAGGGTTTAAAATTGGCGAAGTAGTTGTCGAACACCACCCGCGAAAGCACGGAAAATCGAATTATGGCTGGGAACGCTACGCGCGGGGATTTATTGATTTGCTGACGGTGTTGGCGACTACACAGTATTTGCACAAACCGGGTCATTTGTTTGGGGGTTTGGGGTTGTGTTTTGGCTTGGTTGGAACTGTTTCGCTGAGTTATTTGATTGTGATTTGGTTTCTGAATTTGGCGGGAATGCACTTTGGCCCGATCGGCAATCGACCTTTGTTATTTTTTGGAATTTTGTGTACAATTCTGTCGGTACAGTTGATTTCTTTGGGGATTTTAGCTGAGTTGATGGCGCGGAATGTGGATGCTGATTATGTTGATAAGCAGATTTGCGAAATTATTGATGATTCGGAGTTTGATTTTTAACCGTTGATCAGATTCGGCGGTTTAAATCGTGATTGAGACGGCGATTAAAACGGCGATTGAAATCGCTTCTACACAAACAAAGTCGGCCTTCGCCGACTGAAGATAGGAAGTATTATCGAATTTTATACAGTATCCATTTACCTTGTTTATCTGCAATTGTTCCTTGGATATTTGGATGCCAATCGCTGCGAGTTAGGATATAGTCAGCGTTATAATTTCGGGCTACCTTGACTAAATCGTCACTGCTGCGGCGGCTAAATAGATCGTTTCCTCCCCAAATCATTTGCGGATTTAAGGAGACTCCTAAAACAGCTTCCATGCGATTTCGCCATTCTTTGATGCCTTTTTCGGTCAAGGGAAAGTTTTTGAAATTGACTACAATTGCTCTTTGTGAAAAATACTGAAAGCTGGTAACAGATGGCGGAATTAATATTAGTGCATCTTGACTGCTTGTTTGGGAAAAGCGCAAAGCTAATCTGTTTAAGTCGTCGCTGGGAACGGCGTTGATATTGATTCTGGTTTGAAATATATCTAAGATAGGTTTTGGTAAGATTCCTGCTACTCCTAAGACTAAAGTGGCGGTGGTTGCTAAGGCTAAAATATGGGTTGCAGTGTGTTTTACGGCTGTAGAAACGGCTGTTTTTTCTAAGATGAATGGCAAACAGAGAATTGAGAAAAAGATGGGAATGCTAATTGTACGATCGCCCATAATTTCCCATGAATTAGTCAACGGATATATCAAGCTAAAAATTAAAGTTGCTGCTGTTAACATCCATAATAAACCAGTATAACGTTTGGGAAATACATAATTTATAGTTTGCCAAGCAGATAATCCTAAAAAAACGATTCCTCGAAAATGTAGAGTTAAAGTAATTAATAACAGCAAAGCAACAGCTATTTTTTTGTCTCGATAAAGTTGTTCGACGGTTAAACTGACAGCAATAAATATAATTAGTTGCGCGAAGGGTACAGTTCTAGCTAACTGTATTTTGGCGATAAAAGCCAGCGGGTAAACATCTACAAATACGTAATTTAGCAGCAAGGCAAAAACTGATGTACTGACAATTATATAAAAGTTAAGCTTGTCTTCTTTGTTCAGTAAATCGGCATTTTTGATGCACAGCAAACCGCCAATTATAAAACAGATAAAATTGAACCAATTGCCAAGCGGCCAATTTGAGGGGAGGATGTGGTGGGGGTTGCGGACTTTGGCGTGAATGAAGACAAACTCGGCATTTTCGATAGTTTGAGTGCTGGTAGTACCTGCTAATAACATCGGTACGTAAACGATACTTGCCATTACTGCTAAAAGTGCGATCGGCAAAATCAACGTTTTGAACTTCCGCCGTCTTGCGCATTCAATAACCAATACGGGAAGCATCATCAATCCCGGTAACAAACCCACTAAGAATTGCAGCAGACAGCCAAGTCCAAAAAAGAAATATCCTGTCAGCCATTTGCGACGCAAACTAAAATAAATTCCCCAAATTGCGAAAGCCATCGCAAAGGTACTGGATACTGATTTAGTCGAAAATATCAGAGTATTGCCAACATCTGTAAATGCAGCGGCTATACATAAAAAAATCATCGCCGCAGCGGCGAGTTTGGAATTAGTATATATCTGGATAATTGCACAGCAAGCCAGGATAAATGAACCGAATGCTAGAAATTGATAAATAAAATGCGCTAGGGGAATGCCCGTTCCTAAATTGGCCAAAAAATAAATGATATAATAATAGTAATATCTCGGATTGAATTTAACCATTTCCTGAACGTGATAGTCATTTTTATATAGTTCAGGATTTAGTAGATGTTGGATTTGCGGCAATTCTGGGAAGTTCGCCCCTATCGGGAATTTATACCCTACTGCTATCAACGAACCGATGATGACGAAGGTATAGAGAGATAGATTAAAATACCAGTCGGATTTGTGATGTTTCTGCATTGAAGGTTAAACTTACCTGCTGACAGCTAAATTGTTAATCTCTAGTTGACATTGGTTTGTTAAATCCTGTTTCTCGCTACTCAATACTTCAAGCAGCAGATAAATGGGATTTTTGCCCTCAACTAATAGATTTAAGTCGGATGGATTTGCTTGAGTGTAATTTTGTGCTGCTGAGTCTATTAATTTACCTTGCTTGTTCCACGAAGTCAAGCGCAGGGAAACTCCCGGACACTTTTTGTTAGGTAAATTGAGTTTTCCGGTAACTTGCGGTTTGTCTGAGATGGAACCTAAATACAGAAATGATGTATCAAGTTGCTCGGTATTTTTAATTGGATGAGTTACAATTTGATAGTGGTTATCCGATTTTCGACTGACTGAATAATTGGCACTCGTGTAAACTGACTGATGCAAACTAATCCAATCTAACTGGCTACCTGGTTTGTCGCCGATTTGTGTCTGCATCGCATCAAGAGTTTTGACGGCTGTGGGAATTGAAGTTGGACGAATTCTCTGGTAAACTCTGACAGTGACACCGTTTTCTAGCTGAAACTGTTCTGGTAATTGTTGAAAATCGCGGGAAATTTCCCAATTCTGAGTAAAAGCATCATACACAACTTTAACAACATCTTGTTCGCCCGATCGCAAAACCTGTTCGTCACCCAGCAACACCTGCTGAAAAGGCACAGCAACCACCGCATATTGCGACATCAACAACTCCGGTAGCGGGTAAGTATCGCGGGAGTCAATCTGCGGGCGCCCAATCGCATTTAATTTCCACCAACCCTCCGGCGGATTTAATTTGCGGTTAGCTTGTCGGAGGATATTAGCATTAAAACTGTTGGAAGCGCCGGCAATATAAATCGGTTCTTCATTTGGTGCTATTTTTCGCAGAAACTCTACCAACTTTACCACTTCGCCGTAGTCCGATCGCACTAACGGCGGAAAATTACCCGCAAACAGTCTTGACAAATCAAATTTTACAGGAATCAAGCCGGCTGCGGCATTCACAACCAGGTACAAACCAGCCACACCAATTATCAGATAGCGGATTTTCCCCCTGAGAGTCAGCCAAGTTGTCCAGAAAAATGCCGACAATCCCAAAAGTGCGATCGGTGTAACATGAATTGTATAGTGCAAATAGCCGTAACGCAAGACCAAAAGCCATTCAACCAGCGACAAAATCCCGAATAGCGAAATAAAAATAGCAGCCTCAGAAACCAGCAATCCAGTCAGAATCCCCGCCGAAAAACCAATCGCTACTAGCAGCCAAGTTCCCAAACCGTAAAAAGAGGCATAACGAATTAAAATATCATTTACAGACAAACTCCAAGCAGCATACAAATTGCGGTAATCCACCGTCACGGCGCTGCGAGTAAAATCTCCCGCTACCAGCATTAAAACACTCAAGCTAGTTGCAGCAATTAACCCCAATTTTACACCCGATTCAAATAAATATCGGTAGGGAAACGGCAATGCCGTATCCTGGTCTTTTGCAGAAAGCAATGCTGTGTCGCTGCGGCGTATCAATATGATAAACTCTATAAAAGCCTGTAAAGCTGCTGCAGCCAAAAATGCGATCGCACTGTAAGCAAAATGTCGGCGAAACAGCACAGCCGCAGCCAGGAAAAAACCAATTAACGGTATTCTCCACCAACTTTTAAGCTTAACATCCTGCAAATAAACTAAAATTGCCAGCGATACAAACACGCCGCCGCCCGTATCCAAATATCCCCGCAGAGTCGGAATCCAACTCATCGGAATTAATAAACTCAGCAGCACAGTTGACCAAAACACCAGGCGCGGATAAACTGGAATTAGCTTTGCAGAAATTGCCCCCAACAGCAGGCGAAACGGCAATACGTAAATCAGCGAAACACCGAGAATATAAGTCAAGCGAGATTCGCCAAACAACAAAATAAACGGCACTAAAGGCAGCGAAATTAACAGATTTTTTTCTTTAGATAGCGATGCTACAACTTCACGTATTGCTTTCTCCGTAGAATCGCGAAACAAATTTGCCGTGTTAACTGTAGCGGTGTTGTATCCCGCATAATCCCACCAATAAAAAGTACGTTCACTAGATACATAGATTGACGTTAATACAACTGTCGCCAGAACAAGTAAAAACAGGAAAAACCCATCAATCAGAAACTTGCGACACCACCTAAAAGAAACAAAATTAAATAATCCCATCACCCCAAAAGCCTAAAAAACTCCTAAACTTCCTTTTCCTCTCTTCCTTCGCGCCCTTTGCGCCTTCGCGGTTCGTTAACTTACTTTAAAACAGTACCCTGCAAAAAACTATCCAACTTTTCTGCATATTGCCGATTGGCGATCGCACTTGGATGCAAATCATGAGGTAAATTATTATTGGCAGGTACTTTCAAGTCAACCGAAATATCCGCCGTCGCAATTCCCTCCCGACTCAACTCCTCCAGCATCTTAGCAGAACCGCGATTAATTCCCGCCACAACTAACTTAACACCATTAGCCGCAGCCAAACGATTAAATCCTGCAATAATGACCTTAGAAACATCGTGGCTTTTGTACAATCCCTCCTCAAATTGATTGTAATTAACCTCCAAAAAATGCACCAATGCCGAAACCCGCATCAGCGGCCATTCGTCATATTCCAATTGAGTCATGCTGTAGGTAAAATTATTTTTTCCATCCAGCCTAGCATCAGGCTGCAACAAAACACCGAGTTTATTCCAAGCAGCCATTTGCTTGCTTCTCGCCCTCAATAAACTATTGCGCCTGTCGTGAAAACCCGCATAAGCAATCACCGCAATCTTCGGCTTATTTCCCTGTTTGAGTGCTTCCTTAAATTGAATAAACGAGTGCAGCGTACCGTAACCGTTAACGCCAAAATTCACTATTTCATATTGCGGCAATTTCTCTTGCAGCAACCACGCATAAGTTTCGCTGTCATTCAAAGACCAACCGTAAGTAAAAGAACAGCCGAATATCCAGATTTCAGGCTTGGTTGAGAATTGATTGTAAGTATTGAGTGGCTGTGTTATTCTCAAACTATTATTCAGATGAGTTGCATTAAACGAATAATTGCCGTTAAGCGTTACCTTGAACTTTCCCGGCAAATGTTTGTAGCCGAGTTCGGAATCCTTGGTAAAAAAGTTACCTTTTGGTTCGACCGCAACATCAGCATTTTCTATTTTCCAGGGCTTGTATCCCGCAACTCGCAACACAATTTCAGCGGTGGTAGCAGATAGAAATATTGGAAAAATTAGATACGTTATCAATCTGAAAGCTGAGGTTTTAATGATTTTTTTTTTACTCATTTATTGTAGGGAGAGGTTTGAAAAACTATTTTCCTTGATTGAAATCTCAAAAATCGGAACGTGAAATAGCTGAAGTTCTCGACGCATAACCTAATTATGTAGGGTGCGCAATGCGCACCGGTGCGCAATGCGCACCCTACTAACTGTTCGGGAGTTTGCAACCCAAACCTAATATCAACCTGCTTCAGACAGCCTCACCTTATTACCAATCAACTTCAGAAAACTCGCTCCAAAATGTTGAATTTCCAAAAAATTAGCATAAGCAGAAGTTGACTTGTAAACCCTAAAAGTCCGCATAATTCCTAAAGTCGCCGCACTTTCCAGCGGGCCGACAAAGCTAGTATCCCTGTCCAAAAAATGAGACTGCTTGGCCCAGTAAGTCATCTGTTCCGCATTCAAAAAATAGCAGCCGGAATGAGGATTCAAAGCCCGTTCAAAAGAGATTGGCTGTTCCATGATTTTTCCCATTAACTGCGGCTGTTCCTCCACGTTTTGAAATTTAGCAGTAGCTGAAGCAGTTAAATCACCATCAATATATGATTTAAAAACAGCGCCTTGAGGCGATACTTCATAGCGATTCGGTTGCAGTAAATTTCCATTTCCCCCGTGATGGCTAAACCAGTTTAACTTTCTAAAAAACCACGGGTCGTGTAGAATCAAATCATCTTCTAAATAACAGAAATAATCGTATTTGTCAAGACAAGCTCGCAAAACTGCTTGACATTCAAACCCCAACAGCAGCGGTTCGCATTTCGTAGCGTGGTGCATAAAAGACCTCGGCTGCACCGGCAGTTGAGGCAACAGATGATAGCCTTGAGTCGTGCAAATAACAATGTCAATTTCGTGACTTTGAGCTTGATTGGCTGGGATAGTCGCACATTCGCCAATGTGAATCATGCACTGAGATTTGCCGTACAAAGCTTGCAGCGATGTCACGCAAGCGGTTAAAGCATTTAGTCGCGGTTGCGGGTCATTTCGCTGGGAAGCGTGTTTCCCGTCGCCGCTGGGATTGTAAAAGTGAGCAATTGTGAATAGAATTCGCATTGGTGTGGATTTAACAATTAAAAATTAAACAATAAAACAGAACGATCGCACAATAACCTATAAATCTTACCGCATTAGTCGGTAAACAACTCCGGTAGCCGATCGCGCAATTCAGCATTTAAACGCGGCAAGTCGTCCCGCATTTGCAAGTACCAATCTCGGCGCTGGCGGTAGTGCCCGCACAGCAAGCGGTTGTCGCGCACCCATTCGTAAGCATTCGCGGCTATTTCCCGGCGCATAGATGTGTCGGAAATTAGCGAGTTTAGCTTGATTTCAAACTCTTTTTCATGTCTGTAAATTAACCCTGTTTCACCTTCGACAATCGAATGTTCGTACACGGTGGGACTGGCTAGCACTGCCACTCCCCGCGCCGCACACTCAATGAATTTCAAGTCTGATTTCATTTCGTTAACCGGGTTGGAAACGAGCGGCAGCAAAGCTATATCGCAACTGTACATGATTTCTTGATACCGTTCGTAACTGCAAAATGGTTCAAATTCTTTTTGCTGTATTTCCAAGCAGTCGAAAAATCGGCTGTCGTGAATTACTTTAACTCGAATCCGGTGTTTGTGAGCGGCTAAAACTCGATTGAGCGCTGCCATAATCGGCTGCCAATCTTTTTCGCGGTTGAGCGCACCAAAAAATACGGTGACTGTATGTTCTGCAGGATAGATTCGCGGCGGAGGTAGGTAAGCTAATTGATTGGGAAATACGGCAACATTGGGATTGTAGTGCCGCAGGATTTTTGCTAGCGGTTCGGTTGAAGTTTGAACGCAGTGACAGCCGCGATAGCTGAGGTAATTGCTGTCTGCGTATTCGCGCCGGCGGACGGGATTGTCGTCTATTTCAGCTACTATTAAATAGTCTTGTTGCAGCAGTTCTTTGAGTTTGGGAATGTAGGCGGGATATTGCATGATTGTCCGCTGCCAGATGAAGACTTTTTCTTCTCCAGACAGCGGGGGAATTAATTCTGCTGTTTTGACTGCGGATACGGTGCGGACGCCGGGAATTGTGGCGCTAAATTTGTCCGGTTCCAAAACTCGCACGCGATCGCACCCTGTAGGAGCCATAATAATGGTTTGGATCAGCAATCTGCGCGGAGGTACGGTCGATTTGGTCGATCGCACGATATAATATTCAGCACCCGTTTCCGTAGCAAAATTGCTGGATGTCAGCTCTAAAGCCTTGACCATTGGATGCAGCAACTGCTGGAAGCGAACAAAAGTTTCAGTTTTGTGTCCCTTCCCCTGCAGTTCGTAAACCTGCAATCCGGCACCAGCAAATAATGATTTAATGCTTTCTAGAGTAAACCAGTGCTGCATCTTGCCATCTGGATTTTCCCAATGTCCCCGCAGCAGATTGACAATTCGCCGCCAGTATTGAACGTTGGGAATGCTGGCGAAAAGTTGCCCCTTCGGGTGAAGCAAAGCACTGTACTGTTCTAGTATTTGCCAAGGATGTTTGAGATAGGGGAGCAAGTCGCCAAAAATCAAGCAATCGACGGTTCCTGGGGCGATGTCGAGACTGTCTGCGGCAATTTCTTCAATATCGGCGAACGTCACCCAGTTTAGCCGATCGACCGCAATTTGGGCTTTTTTTCGATCGCGCTCGATGCCAATATACTGACAGTGAGGGTTTACCTGCTTGTACTCTCGGCCAGTAGAGCCCGTACCGCAGCCAATTTCGACAATGACTTTAGCATCCGGCGGTAGCAGCTTCAAGATGTCGTGGTTGACGCGATCGATCACTTTCCCTAAAATTCCTGATTAGTTTGCCGTAAAATAAAGCAGAGCAATCCATGTCAACAGACCAGCAGACGAAGGTTAGCATGGCGATGCCAGTATACAATGGCGATCGGCACATTTGTCAAGCACCAAACTTTTTGTTCCCAACTCTTTTTCTCCCCTCTCTTCTGGGCCTCTGCGCACTCTGCGCACTCTGCGGCCAATTTAAATCTTGTTCGCCAATCGTGCTCATATTGATATATGTTAGCAAATATTCGGCAAAATTATAATTTGCG
The DNA here is from genome assembly GCA_036700105.1 of Microcoleus occultus BM001215583. GTDB lineage: Bacteria > Cyanobacteriota > Cyanobacteriia > Cyanobacteriales > Microcoleaceae > Microcoleus. The sequence continues at coordinate 27,014 of JAUBOG010000005.1, read as the reverse complement.
CTCGGGTGCATCTCATTTTTGCAAATATATTCGTAGGGGCGAAGCATTTCGGCAGTAAATCTCTGGTTCTCACTAATAAATTGTCTGCCGAAATGCTTCGCCCTTGCCAAATTGAGATACTTCTCATGCAAGCGCAATTGAGGCGATCGATTAATTCGGCTTATCCCCAAAAAATAAACACAGCACTGCACTAAATACATTATAAATGATGAAACATAATCTAGGCATAAACATTGCCGGCTACATCAACGGCGAATTCGGGATAGGAGAAGGCGTCCGCGCCAACATCAGAGCTGCCGAAGCCGCCGGCATTCCCTTCAGCATCAACAATTTTACCCGCAGTCCCCACCGCAAACGAGACACCACCTATCAAAATTTCAGCCCAGACAATCCCCATCCCGCAAACTTAATTCAAGTCAACGCCGATGAAGTTGCCACCTTTATCAAACATACAGGTTCCAGCTATTTTGAAAACAAATACAACATCGGTTTTTGGGCCTGGGAACTCCCCGCATTTCCCCCGGAATGGCAGCCAGCATTTAATCGCTTTCACGAAATATGGACTTACAGCAACCATTGCGCCGAAGCAATTGCCCAAGTATCGCCAATTCCGGTAATTAAAGTAATGCCAAGTATTTCTCTGGCTCAACCTGCTCTTGACAGAGAAGCGCTGAATTTACCTAAACATAAATTTATTTTCCTGTTTGTATTCGACTTTTGCAGCCGCATCGAACGCAAAAATCCTTTAGCGGCAATTCAAGCATTTAAACAAGCTTTCGGCGAAGATGACCGCGTACTGTTGGTTATCAAATCTTCCAACTCAAACAAATTTCCAGAAGCTCAATTATCCTTAAACTCAGCCATAGCAAATTATTCAAATATTAAACATCTAGACGGATATTTGTCCAAGGATAAAATCAACGGTTTGCTCTACAATTGCGATTGTTATGTATCGCTGCACCGCTGCGAAGGATTCGGGTTAACAATGGCTGAGGCAATGTTTTACGGCAAACCGGTAATTGCCACCGGTTATTCATCAAATACAGAATTTATGAATGTCGGGAATAGCTTTTTAGTCAAGTATAAGTTAATCCCAATCGAGCAAGATTGCGGGCCTTACAAGCAAGGCAATGTTTGGGCCGAAGCGGATGTCGAACACGCTGCTGATTTAATGCGCTATGTCTTCAGCAATTCCCGGGAAGCTCAACAAGTTGGAGCGATAGCTGCTGAGCAAATTAAGACTTTACTCAACCCGCAAGTTACGGGTAATAAAATTAGAAAGCGTCTTGAATATATTGCCGAGATTACCGATAACTTTCAAAACTTGCCTTTGTCGCGAACAGCCAAAATCCAGTCTGCCAAAATTAGCGCTGACTTTCCAGCTTCACAGCCCAAAACTCAATCAACCGCAGAACTGAAAAACTGGCAGCCTTTGGTGAGCATTTGCATTCCGACATACAACGGAGAAGCGTTTATCGAGGAAACAATCAAAAGCGCGATCGCCCAAACTTACCCCAACATAGAACTGATTGTATCAGACGACGGCTCCACAGACCGCACAATTGCGATCGCCCAATCCTTCCAATCCCAAACAGCCGCCGATTTCCGCATCATCCTCCACCGCAACTACGGCTTATCGCAAAACTGGAACTTCTGCATATCCCAAGCAAAAGGCGAATACATTAAATTTCTGTTTCAAGACGACTTGCTGGAACCAGAATGTATCGAAAAAATGGTCGCCCTCGCCCAACAAAACCCAAAAATAGGCATGGTTTTCTCCCCGCGCGGCATCACCATAGCTGAAGATGAATCTCACCCAATTTTGCGGAAAGCTTCCCAATCAATTAAAAACTTGCATAAAAGTTGGTCGAACTTAAAATCCATTCAACCCGGGAAAGAATTGCTGGCAGATGTTAACTGCTTGAGCAACCCAATCAACAAAATCGGGGAACCGAGTACCGTCTTAATTGCCGCCAGAGTCTTTGCCGAAATCGGATTGTTTGATTCGGGATTATCTCAGTATGTAGACTTAGATATGTGGTGGCGGATCATGGGCAATTATCACATCGGATTTGTAGGCGAAGAACTGTCCTCGCTGAGAATTCATCCCGAACAACAAACTTGGAAAAACTTCGCGGCTGGGGAAAATCATAAAGATGTGGTCAGATTTTACAAAAAACTTTTAAACAGTCCTGATTACAGTTTTCTGAATCCTCAAATAAAAGAGAAAATTAGCGACAAATTGGCCTTGAGAACGAAGCCGAGTTTATCTGATTTGTCAGCAGTGATTGAAAAGTACAAAAAATCGCCGTCAAAGGAGTTTATTCTCGCGCAACTGCGCCAACAACGCGAGCAAATAGCTGAATATTGGCTGAATTTACCAGCGGAAAAATTAGAAACTGCTTACTTGCAAGAATCGGGAAAAGCTCATAACTTGCTGCTAGATAGCGGCCTCAAACATGAAACTTTAACCGACTCAGAACACAGTTTTGTGCGGCAGTTATTCTCTAAACTGGCTGAAGCGGGGGAATTTTCCGAGCAGATTCAATATGTTCTCGCAGCGATGCTGTACTGCGATGCTTATCAGTTGCCGCTAGGGTATCAAAATGCAGCGGTTCCCCAGTGGTTTTTTGATGACTTTCTGAAATTCCTATTTCAGTGCCAGAGTTATTTTAAACAAAAGTCGGAAGTTGAAAAATACTCTGAATATTTTCAGGAGTTAATCAAGTACGTCGCTGCTAATATCGCCAGTTTTCCCGATTCGGAAGTTTGGCGTTATTTGGCGGCATTTGTTGCGCAAAACGTCAGCTTCAAAGCTTTGTACTTTAGCGAGGCGAAGCTGCTCGATGTATTGAGTCAGCGAGCTGATATTCTGGAATTTCATTTAAAAAATCTCGGCTGTGAAATAAACTGGAATTTTGCTCGCAAAGAACCGGAAGCAACTAAAATTAAAGTCGGCTTTTTGCTGGATAAAATCAGCGATGAATTCGAGACTTTGGCGGCAATTCCGAACTTTGAATATTTAGACAGGAACAAATTTGAAATTATCGTGTATTATTTCCAGGTACAAGACGAACGACTGGGGAAGTATTGCGAAAATTGCGCTGACAAACTGGTGCAACTGCCGGCAGATTTGCGCCAGCAAGTGCAAGAAATTCGATCGCACAATTTAGATATTCTGCTAATTAGCACCAATACCGCCGACACTTCCCAACCGAGCGCCCTGCTGTGCTTGCACCGGCTGGCGCGCGTGCAAATGGCAGCCGCCGCATCAACTCCCGCCACCACCGGCGCCCGCAATATCGATTATTTGATTGCCGGAGATTTGACATTGCCCGCAGGTGTATCAGCACACTACCGCGAAAAATTAATTACTTTAGAAGGCTCGGGAGTTTGTTTCAGCTATCCTGTAGAATTAGCACCTGCGAGAGTTGAACCGACTCGCAGCAGTTGGGGAGCCAATGACGAATCTGTAGTGTTCGTGTCCAGCGCTCCGGCTTTTACAATTATCCCAGAATTGAGAGAAACTTGGGTAAAAATTATTGCCGCCGTACCGAATTCTATTTTAGTTTTGTATCCCTTTGGTTCCGGCGCAAAAAACTATCCGACGATGCCCTTTTACAATCAAATTCGATCGCTCTTTGGGGAATCTGGGATTGACAAAAAGCGGGTAGTTGTGATAAAGGCGCTACCAAATCGTGCAGATTGCATAAAATGTTTGGAATTAGCTGATATATATTTAGACTCGTATCCAGACAGCGGTGCAGGCTATGCGGCAGAAGCGCTGTCGGCCGGGTTGCCTGCAGTGACAAGAAAAGGGCAAACAGCTCGATCGCGGCAATCAGCAGCAGTCCTCGAAGAACTGTTAATTCCTGAATTGGTAGCAAACAGCGAGAACTCTTATATAGAAATCAGCACAGCACTGGGAACCAACCCAGAACTGCGCCGGCGCTATCGGGATCGAGTCCAACAAAAAATGGCAGCAAACCCCAAATTTCTTGACAGTCGCGCTTACTCCGAGAAAATAGGCAAACTATTTGAAAGGAACCCGTAGCGAGGCAAAGCGTCAAGAAATAGACAGCAACAGCGCTAGCTTTCTTGACGCTCTGCTATCATCGGTAAACTGAGGGGTTAGCGGTTGTCGCTCTTTTCCTGCCACAGCTAAATTAAAAGGGGAAGCGCAAGTCAGTTGGAGATAAAAAAATGACAGGACTTTTTCAAATAGGCGATAAATTACTTCAAGCTCAAGATATGCCATCGCTCCTGAAGCGATACCAGTTGATGCCGCAATTCTTGCGGGGTGTAATAGTAGACCAAGCGATCGCATCCTTTAGTTGCAGCGACGAAGAACGCCGCTCCGCCGTCGAAAACTTTCTGGCACAGCACCAACTGACAGCCCCCGAAGCCAAAGAAGCTTGGCTGCGCAGCCAAAATATGACAGAAGCAGAACTTCAAGAGATGGCCGTCAGGCCCTTGCTGATCGAAAAATTCAAGCAAGAGACTTGGAGACCGAAAGTAGATAATTATTTTTTAACCCGCAAAGCCAGCCTAGACCACGTAGTCTATTCCCTGGTGCGCACCAAAAATCCAGCACTGGCAAACGAACTTTACTTTCGCATCCTCGAAGGAGAACAAAGCTTTGCCGAAGTGGCCCGCGACTTCTCCGAAGGGCCCGAGTCCAAGTCCGGCGGCCTGTTGGGCCCAGTACCCCTGTCGCAGCCCCACCCGGCCATCAGCAAACTTTTGTCCGTCAGCCAGCCAAATCAACTCTGGACGCCGCGTCCTCTGGCAGAATGGATGGTAATTATTCGACTAGAAAAGTTCATGCCGGCCCAGCTCGATGAATCGATGCGGCTGCACTTGATTAACGAACTCTTTGAAAGCTGGATCGCCGAACAGATATCGAAAATAGGCCCGCTGCAGCCCCTCTCTTCCGTGTCTTCAATATCATGACAATCAAGCAATTGGGTATGTTGCCCCCGTTGCGCGGCCGCGACCTCAATCTAAAATCTTAAATCTTAAATCTAAAATCGGATGACTTCTTCCGCTGTTTCCCTCTCCCAAATTCAGGATTTTCTAGCTCAAACACCTCCCTTTGACCGACTGTCAGAGGGGGCCCTGACAGCCTTGGTGGCTAAATGCCAACTCCTAGGCTACCGGACGGGGCAACCGCTGTTTGAACGGGAAAAAATGCCGACTCAAGTGGCAATTATCTATCAAGGTCAGGCCCGGCTGCTGGGCTTTGACCAGCGATCGCAGCGGCACGTCAGTTTGCGCTTGGCGCAGTCGCAGGAAATTCTCGGCTGGGCTGGCTTGCTCAGGGGAGTTCCCTGCGAAACGGCGATCGCCTCTACAGATGTAATCGCGATCGTCCTACCCGCCGAAGATTTCCTGAACGTACTGGAAAAACAGCCGACATTTGGAGAAGCCTTTCGCGATCACTGTTCCTTGAGCGAAGTATTTGAACTGTTGAGCCTGGAATTGCAGCGCCAAGCTGACGGCACTTCCAATCTCAAGGAACTGACTCTGCAAGCTTGGCAAGACGCCGCAGTTGTCAACATACCAAACGGCAGCAAAAAAACTCAAGACCTCGCCAAAGACTTAGATCCCGATCGAGTTTGGCTCGTCAGCAGCGGCGTCTTGGGCGAGTTTCCCACCGGCAGCCGCTTCTTACCCGACAGCGCAGCCAAATCCTTAAAAGTAGAAGGCCGCCTCGGTGCCCGCTTGGTCGGTTTCCGGGAACCCCCAGAAGCAGAACAGGAGGAAGAGTCGCATGGTGATGATGGCGTAGGAACAGAGACAGCGGGATCGGGAGGGCAGAAGCCTCCAGGCGGAAAAACGATCGAGGTTATACCCGGCCCAGACCGCCCCCCAGAACCCGCAACCGACCAACCAAAGGATGCGGCGAGATACCCAGTTTTCCGCGCCAAAGGGCAGATTGAAGCCCCGCTAGCTTGCTTCCAAATGTTGAGCAAGTATTTCGGCCTCAAATTTCGCCGGGATATCATCCGCAAAGTTCTCGAAAATCAGTTAAAAACCGCCGGTTCTATCAGCATGCAGGCCTGCGGGGCGATCGCCCAAAGCATCGGCCTCACGCCCCAATTAGCGCAAGTCCCGGCCGATGCCATCAACCGGCTCAAAGCCCCGGCAATGATTAAATGGGAAGGCAGCTTTGCCATTCTTTACAGCATTACCGAGCAAGAATTGGTGCTGGCGACACCCGAAAAGGGGTTGATGCGGAAGCGGGTACCTCAGTTTAAAGAAATCTGGGGCGAACAGGGAGAAGTCCTGCTGCTGCAAGCTCCGCAAGTCGAACAAAAAGAGCAGTTCAGCTTCTGGTGGTTTGTGCCGGCGCTGATGGAACACAAAACAGTGTTTTTTGAGGTGTTGCTCGCCTCGTTTTTTGTACAGTTATTCGGTCTTGCCAACCCATTAATCAGCCAAGTAATTATTGATAAAGTATTAGGTCAGCGCAGCATTGACACCCTGGATATTTTGGGGGCATTTCTGTTAGGCGTTGCCCTGTTTGAAGGACTGCTCAACGGTTTGCGCACCTTTTTGTTTATAGACACCTCAAACCGCATCGATGTCAAATTGAGTGCGGAGGTCATCGACCACTTGCTCCGGCTGCCCCAGAATTACTTTGACAACCGGCGCGTCGGAGATTTGGTCTACAAATTCAGCATGATGGGCCAGATCCGGGAATTCATGACGAGTACGGCTCTGACAGTGGTTCTCGATGCGGTATTTTCGGTGGTTTACGTCGCCGTTATGCTCTCCTACAGCGTGCAGCTAACCTTCGTATCTTTGGCAGTTGTACCGATACTCGGGCTGATGATTGTTCTGATCAATCCGCTGGTGCTGCGCCTGATCAAACAGAGAAATATGCGTTTTGCTGACTCTCAATCTTATCTAGTGGAAGTAGTCAGCGGAATTCAAACTGTTAAGGCTCAAAATATTGAATTGAAATCCCGCTGGGAGTGGTCGAGCCGCTACGCAAAATACATTACAGCCAGTTTTAAAACAATTATTACCGGGACTACCGCAGGTACGATTAGCAGCTTTTTAAACCAGGTAGGTAACTTAGCTCAGTTGTGGGTGGGAGCTTATTTGGTTCTCGACAATGAGATTACTTTGGGCCAGTTGATTGCTTTCCGAATTATTTCCGGGAACGTGACTGGTTCGCTGCTGCGTTTTGTCAGCGTTTGGCAGAGTTTCCAAGAAGTCTCGATGTCGATCGATATGCTTAAGGATGTCGTCGATACGCCGACGGAAACCAGCGATGAAGACCGCAGCAATATCCCCCTGCCGGCAATTCAAGGACAGGTTACCTATGAGGAGGTTTCTTTCCGATTCCTCGAAAGCGGGCCGCTGCAACTGGCGAATGTGAATTTGGAATTTCCCGCTGGCAGTTTTGTCGGAATTGTGGGAGGAAGCGGTTCCGGTAAAAGTACGGCGATGAAGCTGTTGCAGCGTCTTTATCCGCCGCTTTCGGGCCGGATATTTATTGACGGCTACGACATTGCAAAGGTGGAACTGTATTCGCTGCGCAGTCAACTTGGAGTAGTGCTGCAAGATACTTTGCTGTTTAACTGTTCGGTGCAGGAAAATATTGCTCTCAGCAATCCCGATGCGAGTACGGATGAGATTGTGCGCGCTGCGAAATTAGCGGTGGCTCACGACTTTATTATGGGCTTGCCTGCTGGCTACAATACAATAGTGGGAGAGCGGGGTGCGTCGCTTTCTGGGGGTCAAAGGCAGCGTTTGGCGATCGCCCGCACGATTTTGCAAAACCCGAAACTGCTGATTTTGGACGAAGCTACAAGCGCCCTAGACTACCATTCCGAACGCCAAGTTTGCAATAACTTAGCCGAAGCTTTCGCCGGCCGCACGGTGTTTTTTATCACTCACCGCCTGACTACCATCCAAAATGCTGATGTGATTATTATGATGGATCAAGGTTCTGTAGTCGAGCAGGGAAGTCATAAAGAATTAATGGCTCTTAAAGGGCGTTACTACTGTCTCTTCCAACAACAAGAGTCATCGAATACTTAGTCAGTAGTCATTAGTCATTAGTTGTTAGTAATAACCAATGCCCAATGCCCAATGCCCCATTCCCCATTCCCCATTCCCCATTCCCAATGCCCCATTCAAAAATAACAAATGGCTATGAAATCGGTAATACTTTCTGAACAACCAGTCATTCTCGAAAAACCAGCGATTTGGTCGCACTTGTTTTTGTGGATGATTATGCTGATGACCACTTCAGGTGTAGTTTGGGCTTATTTTGCCAGCGTCGAGCAAGCTGTCCCCGCAGTCGGTCAATTGGAACTCAAAGACGGTGCCAGAGACATTCAAGCGCCTGCTACGGGTGCCGTGGTGAGAGTTCACGTCGAAAATGGCGATCGGGTAAAAAAAGGTCAGCCTCTGCTCACTTTTAACCCCGTTGCATCCACAGCCGATTTAACCTCGATTAAGAAAACTAAAGAGGCTTTGGAAAAAGAAAACCAATTTTACGAAGATGTTGTCAACGGCAAAATTCAAGGCCCGATTCCTTCGAGCCTGCAATCAACAATCAAGGACAGACAGAGCCTCGCGGCACAAAATGAAGTGCTGCAAGCTTTAATTGACGAGCTCTACCTGAACCGGGGAGCCAGCGGAAATTTTGATTCCGCCCAGCAAGGACTGTATGTTAATTATCGAGAGGAATTTCGGTCTCGCGTCGCCGCAGCCCAAGGGCAAGTTCAGGAGTTAGAAAAACAACTGAAGCAAGCTGAAAATGCTGAGAAAGCCGCCCGCGATCAAATCACCGTAGCCCAGCAACAATTCGGTTTTGCTCAGAACCAACTAAATTATTCTCAGCAGCAGTTAGCTTCTGCGCAAGAGCAAGTCAAATCAAGCCTAGCTCAGAAAGAGTTGGCCCAAGATCAGTTAACGAAATCCCGACAAGTATTGAAATCAAATGAAGCCATTTTGGGCAGACTCGGCCCCCTGGTGGAGGCAGGAGCCATCGCTGAACTGCAAAGAGAAAAGCAGGAACAAGACGTTTTTCGAGGCCAAGGCGAAGTTCTCAAGCAGCAAGATCAAATCAAGCAGCGCGAAGGTGAAATCAACGCCCGCAAAGGCGAAATTAACACGCGCCTAGGCGAGATAAATACGCGCCGAGGCGAAATTAACGCGCGTCAAGGTGACATCCAAAAAATTAATGCGGAAGTAGAGCGCCAGCAAGGAGAGCAAGCGCGCGTTCTGGAGTCTATCAGCCGCGCCCAAGAACAGTTGAAAAACACCAAGGATGCCTGGGCCAGAGAACTTTACACCAAAATTGCTGAAAACGAAAAACAAATTGCCAGCAGCGATTCTCAACTCAGCCGCTTCAAAGTGGAAAACCTGAAAAAACTGTCCGAGGTAAACGGACAGCTAGAAAAGGCGCAAGAAAACCGCAACACTCAAGTGATGAAGTCTCCGGTATCCGGCGTTATCTTCGATTTGAAACCTTCTACGAAGGAGAAAGCTAAGTTGGATATGGCGAAAGATCCAATCTGCCAATCGATTATTAACTCGGTGCTGAAGCCAGGGGAACCCCTCCCGGCACGCTGCGAAGAAGCTTATTATGAAGCGCAGCAAACCGAGAAGCTGCTCAAGGTTTTGGACGACGAAAATGGTTTGGAAGCAGTTGTTTATCTGGAAAACAGCAACGTAGCCCTCGTGTTGGACGGTATGAAGCGGAAGCGTGAGAAGTTGGAACCATATCACGGCAAGCAATTAGATGGAGAAAAGATTGACTGCGAAGTAGGTAAAAGCTGCGTGTGTCCTGAGAAGGAAGTCAATAGAGAGAAATTGGGCATGACGCACTACGACTGCGTGCCTGTGGAGCTCAATGTTGAAGCTTTCCCGGCCCTGGAGTTCGGTACTGCTGCGGGTGAAGTGAAAGAGATTAGCAAGGATGCTGAGCCTCCTACTGAATTGCGGAAATACTACGCTTTCAAAACCAAAGTTAAGCTCAAAAATCAAAAGTTTGTTTTGAACAAGGGCAAGGCAAATGAACAGGAGGTTAATTTGCAGTCGGGCATGGCAGTAAGCTCTAATATCAATATCGGCAAGCGCACTGTTTTGCAGATGTTTATCAACCGGTTTACTGGCAAACTCGATACGTTCAAGACTGTTAAGTAGGTTGAGCCGAGGCGAATAGAACTCGGGTCTTGAAATCGCGACTACACAACCAAAGTCCCAGCAGAGGGGGACTAAGATGCTCTTCTTTTAGATACCCGGCTTCTCAAAGAAGTCGGGTATCTGGGTATTATGCCGATCGCACATTGATGAAAAAAATCATATTATTTACTGTATATTTACTTCCTGTCCTCTTATTAATCGGATTTGTAGCGAATTTTAGCGTCAACGTTCCCATTGATGATGAGTGGAGGTTGGCGAGTCTTTTTGCAAAAATAGCTCAGGGAAATGCAACTTTTAACGATTTTTGGGCTTTGCACAGCAACCACCGGATTCTGTTCCCAAAAATAATTATTGCAGTTTTGGCTTTTGCTTCCCGATGGAATATTAATTATCTGTTGTGTCTCAGCATCGCTTTGGCTGTCCTAACTTTTATCGCCCTGTACAAGTTATCCTCGATGCAGGCTAAGAATGCTGGGGATAGTTTGTGGCATTTAGCTAATATTTTAAGTTGTATTTTGCTGTGTTCCCTGGTTCAGCATGAAAACTGGCTGTGGGGATTTCAACTGGCTTGGTTTTTAGTAAATTTGTGTTTTGTAGCTGCGGTTTATTCCCTAGTTTCAACTCACAAATTATTGCCGGATATAGCGGGTTTCAATAGGATAAAATACGGTAGGGAGACGGCATTGCCGTGTCCTTTATCGGCTAAGGACACGGCAGTGCCGTCTCCCTACGGTATTCAAATATTCATTGCGGCTGTCTTCTGCTTTATTGCTAGTTTTTCCCTGGCTCAAGGTTTGCTTTCTTGGTTGGCGGCGCTTCCGGCTGTGGTGACTTTGGAGGGAAATGCGGCGCAGACAAGGAAAAGACTTATTTTATGGATGCTGGTGTTTGCGGCAACTTGTGCTGTTTACTCAATTGATTATCATCCCAGCCGGAAATCTAGTATTATTTCATTGCTGCATAAGCCTCTGGTGGTAATTGATTACTTTTTGAGTTTGTTGGGTTCGCCAATTGTACGATCGCCCGTTATTTCCGCATTAGTTGGATTGCTAATATTTGCCAGTTTCTTATTTCTGGTATTCCACTTTGGGAGAAAGATTAGCAAGCATCGCGAGGCTGTACCTTGGCTGTCAATCGGTTTGTTTTCGCTTTTGTCGGCTTTGTTTATTACGGCTGGCAGGGCTGAATTTGGGGCGATTCAGGCGATCGAATCTTCGCGGTATACGACTAATTCGATTTTGCTGTTAATTGCTTTGGTTCAGCTCGGGCAATTGTTTGTCAGAGGGAAGAGTGCGATAAATCGCAGCTACAAACTGGTTTATCGGGTGTTAGCAGGGCTGTTAATTGCGATAATTATTGTTAACTCCGGGCAGGCGATCGCCCAATCGCGATCGGCACTTATTTATAAACAAGGCGCTCAAGATTGTTTGCAGTTAATTAACTATTTGGAACCGTCGGATTTTTTCAATGCTTCGCCGGAAAGCTGTTTGAGGGTGCTGAGCAAAAAAACTTGGCTGGTGAGAGAAGGCGCTGCAATTATCGATAAAATAGGTTGGAGAAAGTTCGCTAAAAATGTAGAGTTTATTTCTAATCCCGAGAAAGTTTACGGCTATTTAGACCAACCTCAAATCAGCGATCGATCTTTGACTGTTAAGAAAAATTCTGCTTTCAAGGCTCTCGGCTGGGCTGTTTTGCCGGAGAATTTGCAACAGCCTAATATTGTACTGCTATCTGTCGGGGAAAAACAATCTTTTTTTGCTAATGCTTATGTCAACTCAGACAGCGGTGATATTGCTAAGACTTTGAATTCTCAGGTTTACAGCAATGCGAGGTGGGCTGTTGATTTGCCGGCTAATTATTTGCCGATCGCCCAAACTGAAATTAAAGCTTGGGTGTATAATCCTGTGGACAACCAATTTGTCAGGTTGCGCGGCGGCGCTAGGGTAACAGTGGAGGATGAGGAGTGAAAATTTCTGTGATTGTACCAGCTCACAACGAGGAGGGCTGTTTGGAAGGTACTGTGCGGGCGATCGCCCGTACTCTCGATTTAGAAGGCATTGAGCACGAAATTCTGATTGTAAATGACAACAGTGCCGATCGAACTCTTAATATTTGCCAAGAATTATCAGAGACTTTTCCCGCAGTTAGATACATCAACAATCAACCTCCCAACGGCTTCGGATTTGCCGTGCGCCGGGGTTTGGCGGAATTTGACGGCGATGCTGTCGCGATTGTCATGGCGGATGCTTCCGACGATCCGATGGATTTGGTAGCAGGATACCGCAAATTGCAAGCAGGATATGACTGCGTTTTCGGTTCCCGATTTATCAAAGGCGGCTTTGTGGTTGACTATCCAATTCACAAACTAGCAATTAACCGCTTGGCAAATTGGTTTGTCAAAACTATTTTCGGATTGCGCTACAATGATGTTACCAATGCTTTTAAAATTTACCGCAAAGAAGTGATTGACGGAGTGCAGCCGATTTTGAGCCATCACTTCAATTTAACTGTAGAACTTCCACTCAAAGCAATTGTTAGGGGTTTTTCCTACGAAGTAATTCCTCTGAGGTGGTACAATCGGACTGCTGGTATTTCCAAGCTGAAAATTAAAGAGATGGGCAGTCGATACTTGTTTATTGTCTTGTATGTTTGGCTCGAAAAACATCTCTCACGCGGCGATTATCACTGCAGCAAAAAAAGACCAGACTTGCAATTAGATTTATTGCCAAATTCCAGGAGTGAAGTCCTGACTGCAAAGGAATGATGGCTTTGGGTGAGAAGATATACCAAATTGGGAGGATTGAGTTATGGTTTTTGCAGCCCAAGAACTGGCAAAATTGATGCCAGATACCAGTAAACTTGAAAGTGACGAACCGGAAATGGAAAGTTCTCTCCATTATCTTCAATTAGCATTATTAGTCGCCTGTTTGGAATGGCACTGGCGCGGGCGCAACGATTTTTTTATCGGGGCAAACCTGACAGTTTACTACAGCCACCAACAATTGCGGAATCGGGATTTTCGCGGTCCCGATTTTTTTCTAATTACCAACACTGAAAAATGCCCGCGCCGTTCCTGGGTAGTTTGGGAAGAAGACGGTAAATATCCCGATCTGATTGTAGAACTGCTCTCTCCTTCTACTGCCAGAGTCGATCGCAGTGAAAAAAAGATATTATATCAAAATCGGTTTAGAACGCCCGAATACTTTTGGTTCGACCCTGAAAATTTAGAATTTAGCGGTTTTCGGTTAATCGGTCAAGAATACCAAGCAATTGTTGCCAATGAATTTGGCAGGTTGTGGAGTGAGGTGCTGGAATTATATCTGGGAATTCACGATCGGAAATTGCGCTATTTTACCCCAGGCGGACAGTTAGTTCCTACGCCAGAGGAAGCTGCACTGCAAGCCCAAGCACAAGCTGCACAAGCCCAAGCACAAGCTGCACAAGCCCAAGCACAAGCTGAAAGTTTAGCAAATCAGTTGCGGGCTTTGGGAATTGAACCAGAATAGCTGTCAAAATTAACCTGCCGGATGATGCGGTAATCTGCGAATAAAGTTGAATCAATGCCTGAAAGAATTTTAATTGTTGGCGGTGCGGGTTTCATCGGCAGTTGTTTGGCAATTGGCCTGAAGAAAATTCACCCGGAATGGCAAATAATTTGTTTGGATAACCTGCGCCGCCGGGGTTCGGAATTGAATTTAACGCGGCTTAAAAGTTGCGGGATTCAGTTTGTTTACGGGGATATTCGCACAGCGGCAGATTTAGATCCGGTGGCGCTGAATGCCGATTGCATTATCGATTGCGCTGCGGAACCTTCTGTGCTGGCGGGTTTTAGTTCGCCTCAGTACGTTTTGCAGACGAATTTGTTGGGTACTGTGAATGTTTTGGAGTTGGCGAGACAAACTGGCGCGAGTTTGCTGTTTTTGTCTACGAGTCGGGTTTATCCGATCGCCGCTGTCAAGTCTGTTAAGCTGTTAGAGTTGCCGAATAGATTTGCGATCGCCCCCAATCAAACTTTACCCGGTATATCCGAGTTGGGTATTTCTGAAGACTTCCCTCTCAAAGGAGCTCGATCGCTTTACGGAGCAACTAAATTAGCTTCGGAATTGCTGATCGAAGAATACAGGGAAGCGTACAGCGTGCCGGCAATTATCAACCGCTGCGGGTTAATTACCGGTGCTTGGCAAATGGGTAAAGTCGATCAAGGTGTTTGCGGTTTGTGGGTGGCCGCTCACTATTTTCAAAAGTCGCTGAATTACATTGGTTTTGGCGGTAGCGGCAAGCAAGTTAGGGATTTGCTGCACGTTGAAGATTTGTTGAGATTAGTTAATTATCAGTTAGAACATTTTGCTGAATTTGACGGCGAAGTTTTTAATGTCGGCGGCGGTTTGAGCAACAGTCTTTCTTTAGTTGAAACAACTGATTTGTGCCAAAAAATTGCGGGTAAATCGATTCCGATTCATCCTGTTTTGGAGGAACGTGCGGGGGATATTCCGATTTTTATTACTGATGCTTCTAGGGTAACGCAGCGCACGGGGTGGTCGCCTGTTGTTGGGCCGGAAGCGGCTTTGCAGGATATTTATGATTGGATTGCTGCTAATTCAGAGGTATTGAGTTCGATTTTATAGGACTTAAAGTTTATAGTGAGGAATTTAGTCCTGATTACCGTATAGTCTCAGTTTGACGAGTGATATCAATTCCGGTTGTATCGGAATTAATCTTACCCGAAATCAGGACACGGCAGTGCCGTGTCCCTACCGCGATCGATTGTAGAGACACGGCATTGCCGTATCCTCGCTTGTCATTCCGGTGCAGCCGGGATTGATATGAAGTTCTCACTACAGACTTTATGGGGAACATGATAAGCTGAAGTGCATTTAAATTGTATATTCAGGGCGGGCGAGACGCCCACCCCACAATAGTTTGATTGGTTTTTGACATACAATTTAGATGCGAAACAGCTTATTAGTCTAAATCTGGATTTTTGAGCATTGGCATCAAGTTCCGCTTCCGACTGTGTACTTGCATAAGTTTAGAACGATATGCAGACCACTGAAGATTTTGCCCAGTTTGTAAATAGGCAGCGCGGGCTTTTTCTAACCACTTAATCGCAATGTTATATTCGCCTGATTTGCTTTGATCGATAATCGATTCAGCATATCGGCAAGCGTTGGCGATGACCCAATTGGGGTTGTGGGCGATCGCAAGATCCATAACTCGCTGAATCAGTCCCGATTGGTAGTAAACTAAGCCATCAGCAAGAGCGATCGCCTCTTCAATCAGTCCCTCATACAGAAAAATATCAACCTTCGCTTCAGACAAATTGAAACTTTGATGATTTTTGAGAGTTGTTAATAAATCTGCTTTTAAAGTAGACCAACTATCTCCTGCAATCTCTTTGATTAAGGTATAATCGCGAAATGACGGTTTGATTTCAAACACTTTGATTCTACCATTTAACGCAACTTGGTTTTCTCCCAACTCAACAGCCAACTCAGTCATGTAGGTTGCTAGTTGGTAATGGCAATGACCGGGCAAATTCAACCCAGATCGACAAATTTTTAGAGCTTGTTCTAAAGCTTCCTGTTCTTTTAAACTTTCGACCAAAGCTAAGGCGTCTTCCACTGATGTCATCTCAGTAACAGCAGCTTCTACTGCTTCTTCTATTCTTCCCAAACGAGTTAACATCGTCAAGTATTGTTGAGAGCAACCTTCTGCTTGGGCTAAATACAGGTATTCTCGATCGCGATTTTGCCGATCGAGCACTTGCAAGCGAATCAACGTTAAATCACGAGCGCAATCTGGTGCATCAACAGCCCAAACTCCTTGCCCAGTAACGTTTCCTTCAAGTACATCCAGGAGTAAGGGGTCATCCCAGCCTTGGCGTAAAGCTTCCAGACTCATGCTGAAATCGCAATCCCATTCATCTTGCCAAGCTTCTAACATCGCCTGAAGATCGATCTCTTCTTCCGCAGTTAGTTCCGCTGTCAAAATAGCTGCTGTCCAAGCTTCATTTAAAGCGCTAGCTATACCAGAATTTTCCATACCATATTCTAGTACGTCATCCCAATCTTGAACGCAGGCTTCAGTGATGGCTTCTAAAATTATTAAGGCGTTGTTCCCATCTCCCTGGGCGATAAATTCCTCGGCTCGATCGAGCACTTCTAAAAGCTCTTCTGTAATCGTGTCCCCTTCTTCATCATATCCATATTCATCCTCAAAACAACTGACAGCCTCTCGCAAAATTCGCCGCACTTGCCGTTGAAAAGGATCGGGATCGATCGGTAAAGTGCGCTGAGATGTTTTGTTACGCTGGTTTGAAGGTACAGAAATAGCACTTAAGTTAACATATCGTTCGATCGCATCAATCAGCGATGGTTCTTTTTCAACTAAATGCTCTATTAATTCCCGAGTTTGTGCATCGTTGAGGCTAGAAAGCAATTGTTCCAGCGTCTGGCCGCGCTCAATTATTGCTGGTTTTCGCAGACACAATAACAGCGTCGCTACAATGTGCTTGCACCACCCACCGTTATCGTAAGGACAAGTACAGAATGTAGATCCTAATCCGGTATCATCAAAGCACAGCGTAATACGGTATGGTTCCAGTTCAGAGCCAATTACTGCTGCTTGTACCATATTGCCGCGCAGGACTGGGTTGCGAACATGGCCAGCTAAATAGTAAGCTTCACCCCGCTTGAGCGATTGGTTAGAGGTGTTGTGCTCGATCGTCGCTTCACTAAGTTTAGGAATGAGCATGGTATCAATTCCGGTTGCATCGCAATTAATATTACCCGAAATCAGGACACGGCACTGCCGTGTCCCTACAATTCATCACGGTAGGGACACGGCACTGCCGTATCCTCTACATCATTCCGGCTCAGCCGGAATTGATATGAGACTTCAGCAATCAAAAGATTAGAAAATGATTTTATATTTCAGTTTTACTTGAAAATTGTACTCTAAAGTTACCTTGTTTCGCAATTTTTCAAATGTCTCTAAACTATACCCGTATTTCAAATCTTGACTGCTATAAGCGGCTGTTTACAGACAAGTTTCGTGTTCCTTTTTTTTTCATAAATGTGTAGTTAGTCAAATTCACAGTTTTGGGGAAATAACTTTGGGGTCATCTCCCAAATTCCCCGTTTCCACTTATCAAACTTAATGATGAATTTCTAGATTCAAAATATAGCGACCGAGTTGCACTTTCTCCGACCACAACTCGTATTCTAACCGCATATGTTCCGGTTCCGGCTTTCCTGTCAGTATCAAGTTGCGGGTAAAGTTGCGGAGCCGCAACTGTTCGGGAGTAGCCAGCGAGTCGCCCTGAAGCCAATAACGGCTCATCCCGTACATTCCTCGTTCCCAGCAGTGGCGGTAACTGTATTTGCCGTTTCCTTGCATGGTCATAATTACTCGATAGGGCGAAACTTCTAGCCACAGTAACCGGGGTTTTGCGGTTGTTGGCAAGATCGCAACTTGCTCGGCAGATTCGTCGGGAAATTGGCGATCGAGGATGGCCGGTTCGTGCAATAACAAGTGAAAGCGATCGCGGTCTTTTTGATAAATCGTACCAGCGGTTTCAACGAATGACCACAAAGGTAAATCTGTGGATACCAGGGATAAACTTACAGGCTTGCGGTGATGCGTCAGCATAAATAAAAGTGTAGGAGTTATTGGGGATCGGGGGATTTGAAATTTGATATTTTAGACTTTAGATTTTAGATTGGTTGGGTTGCAAATTCCGGAGCTTTTGCTTGAAAAAATGAAAAATCTCTAATTCCGAAGCGAAAATATAAAATTGTTCAGTCAAAAGTCAATCCTCTGCTGGATAACTGAGAGCATGGCATGAAATCTAGGCAGATACACGGATAGTATTGGTCAGGACTCCTGTCTGGGGCTAAAAACCCGGTTTCTGCGAAATTTGGCATTTAGTAACGGTAAATACACTCAGAAACCGGGTTTCTGAGGTCGCGAGCGCTCGATCGCCAACTATTTTTGAAATTAAGGTAAAATCGGCGCACTTGCGTCCGCTATCCCGTGTCGCTGACAACAGACAGCGGGGGGGGGCGAGTTTAATCAGCCTTTGAGCGAACCGCACAGGCTGGGAAAAGACCGGCAGACATCACAAATAACGACTGACTTAGGACTGGGAAAAGGGTAGGATAGCTAACGCCATCCCATCCCAGTTTATCTCAATGCCAACTGACATCATCACTACTGCGAAAATCGGCGAAAGTCAAACTTTAACAATTCAAAAACCCGCCTCGGGGTTGTCGCTAGTCGGGAGGATTCGCATTCCCGGCGATAAGTCGATTTCTCACCGAGCTTTGATGTTGGGCGCGATCGCCAGCGGTGAAACTACGATCGAGGGACTGCTGCTAGGGGAAGATCCCCGCAGCACTGCTAAATGTTTCTCGCTCCTGGGAGCCGAAATTTCCGAACTCAACGCGGAACGGGTGAGTGTCCGGGGCGTTGGAATTGGCGAGTTACAGGAGCCTGTCGAAGTCTTGGACGCGGGTAATTCCGGCACGACGATGCGGTTGATGTTGGGAATTTTAGCATCTCATCCCGGACGTTTTTATGCGGTGACGGGTGACAGTTCTTTGCGATCGCGCCCGATGTCGCGCGTCATTAAACCGCTGCAACAAATGGGAGCGCAAATTTGGGGCCGAAAAAGCAATTCTTTAGCGCCTTTAGGGATACTCGGACAGCAGTTGAAAGCGATTCACTACCGTTCTCCGATCGCCTCGGCTCAAGTTAAATCCTGCATTTTGCTCGCCGGTTTGATGGCGGATGGAGAAACTACAGTCACAGAACCCTCTCTGTCGCGGGATCACAGCGAGCGGATGCTGCGGGCGTTTGGAGCGAAATTGAGCGTCGATCCCGAAACTTGCAGCGTGACAGTCAGCGGTGGAGCGCAACTGCAAGGACAGAATGTCATCGTACCGGGGGATATCAGTTCCGCAGCATTTTGGTTGGTTGCTGGGGCGATCGTCCCCGGTTCCGAGCTCGTAGTCGAAAATGTCGGCGTCAACCCAACTCGCACAGGCATTTTGGAAGCTTTGGAGATGATGGGGGCCGACATTCAACTGCAAAATCAGCGGGAGGCGGCTGGGGAACCGGTAGCGGATATTTTGGTTCGCAGTTCCGGCCAATTGCGGGGATGCACCATTGCTGGCGACTTAATTCCCCGACTGATTGACGAAATCCCGATTTTGGCAGTAGCGGCGGCTTTTGCGTCGGGTACTACCATAATTCGAGATGCGGCAGAGTTGCGAGTCAAAGAGAGCGATCGGCTCGCCGCGACTGCTGCGGAACTCAACCGCATGGGAGCCAAAATATCCGAGTTACCCGACGGTTTAGAAATTACCGGGGGAACTCCTTTAACCGGCGCGGATGTTGACAGCTACACCGACCACCGAATAGCGATGAGTTTGGCGATCGCAGCCCTCAACGCCACAGGTATTACTAACATTCACCGCGCCGAAGCCGCTGCCATTTCCTACCCTGACTTTACCGCTACTTTGCAGCAGATTTGCCATCCAAATTGAGATTGGGTATAGGGCATGGGGCATTGGGCATTGGGCATTGGGTATTGGTTGCTGGTTACTTGTTATCGGTTATTAGTCTAGCCTCACAAATAACAAATAACCAATAACTAATAACCAATGACTGATGACTGATGACTAATGACTTCTTCTAAGCATTTTTGCCCACAACTTGTTCTTTAAAAGCATCAACTTCCGTTAACAGCTCTTGACGGGTAGAAGCCTTGAGCAGATAGCGGTAAACAAACCAACCCGTATATCCCATGCCAATCAATTCAAAAACTGGAGCTACCAAAGGCACATCATTAAGAGCACCTAAAACTCCCAGCAATACCTTAATACTAATACCGCCAGCCAGAATTAAACCAACAGTTATGAGGGGCTTTTGATAGTCAGCAAAAAAATTGGAGACATAGGCCGGAAGTTCAGACAAAATTGTCAGAACTTGGTCTTTAATATCTTGGAACTGGCCGGTCGGTGTTTCTGCGGTTGTCACAGCAGTCATGACTCCAGGTTGGTCAGTCACTAGGTCTACTGTGACGACTTCAGCGATCGTTTGCGTGTCATCCGAAAAGTTAGCTTGGGTCATGGGATACTTCCTCCGTTGTCAAGTGAAATTGCAGGCTTTGAGTTGCTGCCAGTATAATTCTCCGGCAATTAGCACAGCATTCGCGCTACTGGGACTAATTGATGAGACTAAAGCAGAGCTTCACCAATTGCAAGCGAAAATAACGATATAACTTGATTTTAAACAATTACTCCCGCTGCTCGATCGCTCTTTTGACTCATTTTTTGAATTTAGCGAGGTCGATTTGATTGGGACAAGCGCGCCCTTGTTCAAAATCGGTGATATTGGCGATCGTGCTTTCGGCGATATTTTGCAAAGCTTCTTCGGTGAAGAAAGCTTGATGTCCGGTAATCAGGACGTTGGGGAAAGTCAGCAAGCGCTGGAATACATCGTCTTGAATGACGTGATTTGACAAATCTTCAAAAAACAGATCCGTCTCTTGTTCGTACACGTCTAAGCCGAGGTTGCCAATTTTACCAGACTTCAGCCCTTTGGTAACAGCTTTAGTGTCAATCAACTGGCCGCGACTGGTATTGATCAGCATCATCCCCGGTTTCATTTGCTCGATCGCTAGCGCACCGATCAAATGATAAGTTTCCGGTATCAGCGGACAGTGGAGGCTGACAATATCCGAGGCGCCGAATAGTTCCTGCAGGGGCACGTATTTCATTCCCAACGCTTCGCAATCCGGGTTTGGGGAAACATCGTATCCCAGCAGGCTACACCCGAATCCCTGCAAAATTTTGGCAGTAATCGCGCCAATTCTGCCAGTCCCGACGATTCCCACCGTTTTCCCGTGGAGGTCAAAACCCAACAAGCCGTCTAAGGCGAAATTGCCCTCGCGGACGCGGTTGTAGGCCCGGTGAATGCTGCGGTTGAGGCACAAAATCATCGCCACTGCGTGTTCGGCGACGGCGTAGGGAGAATAAGCGGGAACTCGGAGGAGAGTTAAGTCTAAATCGCTAGCTGCTGCTAAATCCACGTGATTGAATCCGGCCGATCGCAGCGCTAGCAAGCGGACGCCGTTTTGGGCGATCGCCCGCAGCGTTTTCGCGTCCAAGCAGTCGTTAACGAAGGCGCAGGCGACCGGAAATCCCGCAGCCAAAACGCTGGTTTCCAGGTTCAGGCGCGGTTCAAAAAAAACTAACTCATGTTGACCGCCGGCATTCGCTGCTTCCAGAAACTTGCGATCGTAGGATTTCGTACTGAATACGGCTACCTTCATGATTTTTGCCTGCAAACCCAGTAATAGTTGGAAATTCTTCCCAGCTTAACTCCCAATCTTACTTTTTTTAATTAAATTTCTTAAACTAGACCGATCGGCGATCGTTAACGGACAATCCCCCAGGAACAGGCAAAATGTGAAAACAACTCAAAACCATCATCTATGAAATCTTATAAGTTTCTGACAGCATTAACTTCTACAGTTTAGCCGACGATATTATCATAACTTTTTTGATTGTCTTAAATATCGAAAATTCATCCCAATTAATGAAACTTTGCATCGA
>JAUBOG010000005.1:0-5123 GCA_036700105.1 Microcoleus occultus BM001215583 | reverse complement strand
GCACCGCTATGTTTTTGCAATCTTTGACTCATTCAATTTCCAAAATTTCGGGTAAAGTTCCCCTGCGCGCTGTTCTGGTTGTGCCATTCGTACTTCAGATTGTCGGCGCAGTGGGAGTTGTCGGCTATCTGTCATTTAGAAACGGACAGCAAGCCGTCAATGATGTTGCTTCGCAGTTGCGGCAAGAAATTAGCGATCGGATTAGCGATCGCCTCCAAGCATACATGGCCGCTCCCCACAAACTCAATCAAGTTAAAGCTAATGCTTTTGAATTAGGCGATCTCAACTTGCAGGAAATTCCCAGAATCCAGCGCCATTTGTGGAAACAAATGCAAACCTTTGACACAGTAAGCGTTACATATATTGCTACTCCGGCCGGAGACTTTATTGCCGCCAGACGCAATAGTGACCGCACTTTTTTACTTCAAGAAAGAACCGAACTTACAGGTGGCGACATGAATTATTACGCTGCTAACAACCGCGGCGAACCCGCTGAATTTGTCAAAGTAAAACCCAAATTCGATCCCCGAGTCCGCCCCTGGTACACAGCAGCATTGCAAGCCAGAACCGCAACTTGGAGTCCAATTTATGCCGACTTTACTAGCAAAGGGCTTGGGATTACCGCCGCCCAACCGTTATACGGCGAATCTGGACAATTGCAGGTAGTTTTTGGCACAGACTTACTTTTTACTCAGCTCAATCAATTTCTGCAAAGTCTCAAAATTGGCAAGTCAGGACAGACTTTTATCATCGAGCGATCGGGCGATTTAGTCACAACATCCACCTCCGACCCCATTTTCTCAGTTAAGGGCGAAGAAACAGCACGAATTAAGGCTATTGATAGCCAAAATACTCTCATCAGTCTCACTACTCAATATCTCCAAAATAACTTTCGAGATTTCAACCACATTCAGCAAACCCAACAGCTTAACTTCGATATTAAAGGTCAGCGACAATTCTTGCAAGTCACTCCCTTACAAGACGATAAAGGTTTAGACTGGCTAATTGTAGTAGTCATCCCAGAATCGGATTTCATGGAGCAAATCAACTCCAACAACCGCGCTACTATTTTGCTGTGTATCGCAGCATTAGGATTAGCAATATTCATAGGATTTGCCACCTCAAAATATATTGTCGGGCCGATTTTACGCCTCAAGTTTGCTGCTACGGCTTTCGCAGGAGGAGAATTCAACCAAATTGTCAACTTAGAGCGCGATGACGAACTCGGCGTGCTGGCAAAAGCTTTTAATAGTATGGCAGATCAATTGCGATCGTCCTTCACCGCACTCGAAGCCAAAAACATCGAATTGCACCAACTAAATCAGCTTAAAGACGAATTTCTTGCCAATACTTCCCACGAACTTCGCACGCCTTTAAATGGCATTATTGGCATTGCAGAATCCCTAATTGACGGTGTTACTGGGGAATTACCCGAGCAAACAAACTCTAATTTAATCTTAATTATCTCATCCGGTAAAAGACTGTCTACCTTAATCAACGATATTCTCGATTTTTCCAAACTCAAACACCAAACTCTTGAACTGCAAATCAAGCCAATAGGTTTGCGAGAAATTGCGACTTTAGTCTTGAGTCTATCCCAGCCCCTTATTGGTACAAAAACCTTATCTTTGATTAACAAAATTAGTCCTGAATTGCCTCTGGCGGCCGCCGATGAAAATCGTTTGCAGCAAATCCTTTATAATTTAATCGGCAATGCTATTAAATTTACCGAAAGCGGTACTATCGAAATTTCAGCTCAGGTCATTCATAGCTCGGCATTAATAGACAGTTACCCCACGAAAACGAATCATGAACTATTAGCAATTACTGTGTCAGACACAGGCATCGGTATACCTGAAAATAAGTTAGACAAAATTTTTGAATCCTTTGAACAAGGTGACGGTTCGACTGCCCGAAATTATGGCGGAACAGGTTTAGGTTTAGCGGTCACAAAACAATTAGTCGAATTGCACGGTAGCAAAATCTGGGTTTCCTCAACTTTAGGTGTCGGTTCTAAGTTTACCTTCACTTTACCAATATCTCACAGTCAGTTAGACTTCACGGATCGGGAGTCATCTTCACCAGAAAAAGCTCAACACTTAATGACTCGTCCGCTGGTACAGTTAATTACTGCTAATCCCTCACAATTAACAGTTAAGGAACTTGCAGAAAATCACCTACTTAAAATCATGGTTGTCGATGACGAGCCAATCAATATTCAGGTAATTGTCAACAATCTTTCCCTCGAAAATTATACCATAATACAAGCATCTAATGGCATAGAAGCTATAGAGATGATTGATAAAGGATTGAAACCAGATTTAATTTTGCTCGATGTAATGATGCCGCGCATGACTGGCTATGAAGTTTGCAGAAAAGTGCGAGAAAGATTTGCAGCATTGGAAATGCCGATAGTGATGCTGACAGCTAAAAATCAAACGGAAGATTTGGTGGAAGGCTTTAATTTAGGAGCCAATGATTACCTGACTAAGCCTTTTATCAAAAAGGAGCTGTTGGCGCGGATTAAAACTCACATTCATCTGGCAAAGCTCAATGCTGCTTACGGCAAGTTCGTACCTCACGAGTTTTTAAGGTTGCTGGGACAAGAAAGTATTATTGATGTCAAATTAGGCGATAATTTGCAAAGAGAAATGTCGGTAATGTTCTCTGATATTCGCTCTTTTACCAGCATCTCAGAACAGATGACACCGGAGGAAAATTTTGCTTTTATCAATAGCTATTTGGGGAGGGTTAGCCCTGTAATTAGAAAGCATCGCGGTTTTATTGATAAATATATTGGCGATGCTGTGATGGCACTGTTTCCCGAATCGGCTGATGATGCTTTGCAAGCCGCTATTGAAATGCAGCAACAAGTGATTGTTTTTAACCAGCACAGGCAAAAAAACGGCTATCTGCCGATTACGATTGGGGTTGGCTTGCATACTGGGAATTTAATGTTGGGTACGATTGGCGAAGAGCAGCGGATGGAAAGTACGGTGATTGCTGATGCTGTTAATTTGGCTTCTCGGTTGGAGGGTTTAACTAAGTTGTATGCTGCGGGAATTTTGATTAGCGATCGCACTTTATTGAATCTTCATGATTTAACTAAGTATAGCTATCGGTTTGTCGATCGCGTCAAGGTGAAAGGCAAAAATCAGCCCGTAGCCGTTTTTGAAGTCTACCAGGGAGATGCTCAACCGCTTCAGCAGTTAAAAAAACAAACTCAGACCGACTTTGAACAAGCTATTGTACTTTATCACCAACAAAATTTTGTGCGGGCGCAGCAAATATTTCAGGCAGTATTAACAGTAAATCCTGTTGATAAAGCCGCAAAATTATACTGCGATCGCTGTGCCAAATATCTTAAATACGGGCTTCCCGAAGAATGGACAGGTATCGAATCAATTGATGAGAAATAATATCAATTTTGGTAAGCGGAAATACAGTTACGATCGCCCTGCCAACCCCTGGATAAACGCCTGATGCGCGTCCTCAGCAATCCCTACTTGCAACACATTCAGCACTTCTATCATATTGCCCTGCAACAACGCAGGCACTGCTAACCACAACCCCGGAAAAGTGCTGCTGCGAATAATGCCATCACCATCAGGTTCAATTAACACAAATTCTTCGGCTTGCAATCTGAACCAACTGAAGCGATTCTCAAAAGTTTGCCAAACCAAATACTCCTGCACTCCATTGCGGCGGTAGGCGTTTTTCTTTGCTCCTAAATCAATTGTGGCGCTGCTAGTAGCAATTTCCGCTACAAGTTCTGGTGCTCCTTCAATGTAGCCATCATCGCTAATGGTAGAAGTGCCGCCAATTTGAATCCGCAGCAGTGCATCGGGTTGGGGTTCATTGTCCAAATCCAGCCGCGTAGTTGCGTTATCGGCCGCACTTACGCCTGGTGTGGCAGTCCGATACACCCCTAACCAGGTAACTAAATCGGCATGAGGAACACCATGAAAAACTCTTACAGGGGATGCCACGTAAACTACTCCTTCAATTAGTTCTGCTTTAAATTTCTCCGGTGTCGCTGCATAGCGACGTTCAAACTCAGCACGAGTCAGGCGATCGCCACTTTCCAAAGCTGGAACTGGTATGGAACGGGCAGGCTGCTGCAACACCATATAATCTACCTCTAGAACGTGAAAGAAATAGTTTAATTATAGCGTTTCTCAGTAACATGATGTGCGATGGTAATAGTTGACAGTTGACAGTTGACAGTTGACAGTTGACAGCACTGATTCATTACCAATCTGGCGGCAAATTGTAATATTCTAAGGTCGATCGATCTTTTAGCAATTCTGGCGTTTTCTCATCCACCCGAATTTGACCATCGGCCAAAATTAACGCCCTCCCCGTCGTTTTCCCGATCCAATTCAAGTCATGGGAAGCAATCAAAATTACCTCGATCGGCAATTGCGACAAAACCTTAGCCAAATGCCTGCGCCACGACGGATCGAGTCCGTTTGTCGGCTCGTCCAAAATCAAAATAGCAGGTTCCAAAGCCAAAATTGCCGCTAGTGCTGCTAACCTTCTTTGACCCCCAGAAAGCTCGTGGGCCGAACGGTTGGCAAATTCTACCAAACCGAATTCGTCTAATAACGCTAAAGCTCGATCGCGCGCCACACCCGGCGGCACCCCGTAATTGCGCGGCCCGAACATCACATCCTCTAAAATAGTCGGCATAAATAGCTGATCGTTAGCATCTTGAAAGCAAAATCCAATCTGCCTCCGCACTTGCGATAAATTTGCCTCTTCCAGCTTGGTTCCCTGCACTCTAATTTCACCGGATTGAGGCATTTTTAAGCCGATTAAATTTTCCAGTAAAGTGCTTTTTCCAGCACCAGTTAAACCGAGCAAAGCAACTCTTTCTCCCGGCTGCAATGTGAAAGCAATTCCTTGCAGCACAGGTTTTTGCTGCGGATATCCGAATACTAAGTCCTGCACTTCGATGGTTGGTGTCACTTTTTGTTTGCCTCGATTTTTGGATGAGAAGTTTTTAACCGCAGAGGGCGCAGAGGGCGCAGAGAGAGGAATGGAGAATTGAGAATGGAAAAGGTAAAGGGTGCATCTCATTTTTGCAAATATCTTCGTAGGGGCGAAGCATTTCGGCAGTA
>JAUBOG010000059.1:1443-19762 GCA_036700105.1 Microcoleus occultus BM001215583 | reverse complement strand
GGGGGACAAGAATACTGTTGCATTCTTTTTTTAAATTGGTATAAGAGATATCGCTATTATTTATGAGATGCGCCTGTACGTTTCAACTGCCACTCATGCGCCCTTCTTTTTGCAGCCTCGATACCACTTTTAGGTAGAAGTTCACCACGCCAGGGTTTCAGTGCTTCTGGATTTACCACAACCCAATTTTCATCAGCCCCATACCCCTCTTTTTTTATAGCTTTCTTCGCATTGAGCGATCCAATATGACCATTTACGGAGTGTTTACCGCGCTTTTGCAGAACTAACCCTCGCTGAATTTGATCGAGTTTAATTTTTGGCCAAATCTCTAAACATCGCTTAAGCATCAACTCCGTAGTGTAGTGCAGCCAAGGAGATTTACCAGAAGCCAAACCACAATCAATTTCATAATAATATTGAATACCCAGTTCAAACTTCCTGACTGAGCTTCCAAAACGAGCAAAACAAGAGTTGATAATCTTATCTAAAATCGCCAGTCCAGACTGCTCAATAGTTTGGTCAAATCTCTGCCATTCATTATTTTTAATGTAAAGGCAGCGAAAAATATATAGCGTCTCAATAAATTTTGCAGTAGGTTTTATTTCATTTAGCCGTTTTTCTAATTCTAAGTTAGTCATAAAGAGATCGAAGAGATCAAGCATTTTGCCAGAGCGTTCATTTTTTTGATTGTCATACCAATAACCTTCACTTAACCTAGAGTAAACCCACTTTAACTCCATCTTGACTTCCTTGAGCGTGGGCGGACAATTGCTCGTAATTGAGTACGAGGGCAAA
This sequence comes from Microcoleus occultus BM001215583, assembly GCA_036700105.1. Classification (GTDB taxonomy): domain Bacteria; phylum Cyanobacteriota; class Cyanobacteriia; order Cyanobacteriales; family Microcoleaceae; genus Microcoleus. Next base: position 18,967 of record JAUBOG010000059.1, on the reverse strand, counting down.
TCCAAACTTTGAGTGAGACCAATCGAGATTGGATTTGGTATTTGCAGCTTTGCCAAGCCACCAAATAACGTCAACTCCTGCATATAAGTAATCCTCTGTTCGTTTTTCAAGTTCTTCAACTGTTATTGAAGCTAGTTGGCACTCGTGAGCGACTATCCACCCGTTAGGAAACTTTGCTACAACATCAGCAATCCGCCTTACTTCAGGAATAGGAAACTCATATTCTATTTCGGCAAGGCTGTACTCTGGCAGTTCTGTATGGAGAGTTTTTGCTATCAACTCTTTCCCTGCAAGATGTTCAGGACTTTCTGGATGGCTTTGGTAATCGCTTGTGCATTCTGCTTTGTGGGCAAAATGAGGTTTTTTGATCATCCCTTGCTTAATAATCATCGGACTACCACAAAGCTGGCATACTAAGTCACCTGCTTGCAGTTGGGCACGAGGATTTTTCAATTTTGTAATGTCTACTCGTTCGTTAGTGCTTGCGATTTTGGCAATTAACGGCATGGTCACACCTCTAGTTAAACGATAGACAGAGAGCGTATTAAACAGTTTAAAGCCTTTCCATATAAAATGGCTATACTTAAATAAAGCATCTGTCCTTTCACCACCGGATAGCTGACATGACACAAAGCCTCAACCCCACAAAATTACCCCCCGCCTTTCCAGATCGCACCCAACTACCTGACTCCGACGGCACGTTTGCGAAAAACTTCCAAGAACATCCCCAGAGTATCCTGCTCACCGACTCCCTGGAAACTACACTGCAAACCCTTCACCCCGACGGACAATATGCGATCGGGCAAGATAGTGGCATTTACTGGCGCGAAACCGACCCGCAAGAATTGGGTACCGAAGCGCCTGACTGGTTCTACGTTCCCAACGTCCCGCCCCTTTTAGATGGGGAAATTCGCCGCTCTTACGTGATTTGGCGCGAGTATATTGTGCCATTGATTGCGATCGAATTTGCTAGTGGTAATGGCTCTGAAGAACGAGACAATACTCCTTTATCTCGCTTACCAGAAGGTGTCAACCAGAAACCCGGAAAGTTTTGGGTATACGAGCAGATTATTCACATTCCTTACTATGCGATATACATCATTAAAACGAGCGAATTGGAAGTCTATAACTGGGTGAATACTCGTTATCGCCGTTTGCAACCGAACGATCGCGGGCATTATCCGATCGACCTGATGGGAGTAGAGTTAGGTGTGTGGGAAGGTAGCTATCAAAATCAGCATCAGCGATGGTTGCGCTGGTGGGATAATCAGGGGAATTTGTTGTTAACAGGTAGCGAACAAGCTAAACTGGAACGCCTTCATACCGAACAGGAACGCCAGCGGGCTGACGCTGAGCGAGAGCGGGCTGAAGCTGAACGCCAACGGGCTGACGCTGAGCGAGAGCGGGCTGAAGCTGAACGCCAACGGGCCGATCGATCGCAGCAAACCCAACGGGATGCGATTCCCCAACTGCTAGCAATGGGTTTAACCGTAGAGCAAGTGGCGATTGCGCTGTCGCTGTCGGTGGAAGATGTGCAGAGATTGGGTTGACAGTTAACTTTGATGATTCAGAGTCGGTCAAGTTGTGGAACCGATGGTAAAGTTGAGGTTGGCTGCGGATGAAACTCGATCGGTAAAAGTTGATTTTATCTATCCTCCCGATGCTACACCGCCGCAGGTATTGACAGTGAGAACATGGGAATAGTTGATTGAGGGCTCTCTGTTTTCCCCAGACCCAAAAAATATGTGATTTAATTTCTACATTGATATGTAGGTGACAAGTATGTCTTCTCCACAACCGCCGTCGGGGGAAAGAAACCCTCTAGGATTTGATGAATTAATTGCGATCTTGGTTGCATTCGGCACGATAGGAGCAATTTTCTTTTGGGTAACAGGCAGAAATCCCAGTCAATTCGGTGTCAGAAATTGGCAATTTCCTGCCGTTTTCTCTCAGCCTGCTGTCACGGCCGCTAGTCCAAGTATATTAGCACCCGCCGCGCCGAATTCGGATGTGCAATCGCCCGCTACAGTCCTGATTCCCCGCGAACCAGATGTCGCCCCTGTTGCACCTTTAGGGCCGATTTTACCGCCAATTGCTCCGCTGGGGACGGTCGCTGTTCCCCAAAAGCCGATCGTGCGATCGAGCCCCGCTCCAGTCATTACCAAACCGAAAGCGGCTAAACCCAAAGTTGGGCCCGTCCAATTCTCCGATGTTCCCGATAAATATTGGGCGCGTCCGTTTATTGTCGCTTTAGTCGATCGCAAAATCTTTGATGATTTAACCGACAGCAAATTTCGTCCCGACGAACCGATGACGCGAGCCGAACTAGCGCGCTTGATCGAGCGAATGTCCGACAAAGAACCGATCCGAAAACCGATTGATTTTAAAGACGTAAAAGACCAGAGTCCGGCCGCAAGCGCGATCGACCGCAGCGTCAAAACTGGATATCTTAAAGGATACCCAAACAACGAGTTCCGTCCCGAAAAAGAAGTTCCCCGCGTCGAAGTCATCGCAGCTTTAGCTAGCGGTTTAAACCTGAAACCGTCAGCGAAAGCAAGCAAAACGTTACAAGTTTATACAGACAGGAAAAAAGTGCCGAAATGGGCAGTTGACAAAGTAGCAGCAGCCACAGAAGCTGGGATTGTAGTCAACCACCCAAAGCGCAAACTTTTGCAGCCAAACCGAACAGCAACTCGCGCCGAAGTAGCAGCCATGATTTACCAAGCTATGGCAAAAAAAGGCAAAGTACCTGCTAAAGCTTCTGATTATGTTGTGCGGCTTTAATTAGTATCTGTAGGGTGCGTCGCCCCACACTAATTATCAAAAAAAGCGACTATCGAGCGAGCGACGCACCGCTGCATACGGCGCTCCTTAACTGCGAACCAGCTAGATTAATCTTGAAATACCATAATACTCCCAGAATAGCAAGCCACCCAAACCTGATTAGTTTCTGGATCGTAAGTAATGCCGATCGGGCTTGCGTTCACATTCACCGTTTGCAGCACCTTGAAATCGCTCGCGCGCACCTTGCTGACGGTATTAGAACCATAATTAACCACATAAATCAATTTACCGTCATCAGAAATTGTCATGCTGCGAGGTTGTCTTCCCGTCGAAATCCTGTCCGCAACCTCACCAGTTTTTAGGTCAATTTTCGCCACATTCCCTTCGCCGTTCAAAGTCGCGTAAAGATACTCGCCATTAGGATCTATTACCAAATGGCGCGGCGCATTGCCAATATTTCGCAGCCATTCTACTGAAAAATCGATCAGATTTACTTTAGCAATATCTGAAGAACCCATGACAGCAACGTAGGCACTTTTTGAGTCTGGAGTGACTGCAATACCCCGAGGATAAGCGCCCAATTTTACCCGTTCAATTTCGCGGTTTTGATTGATATCGACTATGCTCAAGTCCCAACTGCACCAATTGGTAGCGAGGGCGAAACGATTGTCAGGCGAAACAGCATTGAATTTCGGAACTGCACCCACAGGAATTACGTTTTCTATTTTCAAAGTTTCGGTATTGATGCGGTAGAGGAAACTTTGGTCGTGTTTGGCCGCTGGAGAACACCGATCGCTCCCTGGATTGTCAAACCCCGAACCGTACATTTGATAGTTGGATACATAGGCATATTTGCCGTCTGTTGAAAAAGCTGCTTCTACCGGAGAACCTTTATAGTTGCCTTTGAATTTAGAAAAGCCGAACTTCGACAAGTTTACGCGATCGGGAATGGTCTTGACTAATTTAAAGTTCCGATCGTAAACTGTGATTGTGTGGGTGTACATCATGTTTTGAGCAAAAAACAAACCCGCTCCCGAATGAACGATTGATTTCGGCGATATCTTGCCGTAAATTGTTTTTTTCAAGGTCATTTTGCCTTGAGAATTTTTGGGAGAATTTACGAGTTCTTTCGGCAGACTTTGCGCCGAAATTTCTGTTTTAAATGGCGGTAAAGATGGTTCTTGAAATAAAGATTTATTTGACGGATCTTTAGTGTTTTCTTCGAGTTGGTTTGCCTTTTTTCTGGGGTCGGGAGGTGGCGAAGACCGATCGACATGAAGCGATGTTTGTGCCTCTGATTCACTGCCAGCGATCGCGCCTTCCGGCTTAAAGTTAAGGGCTGACAAGGTTTTAGGGCCGACTATGCCGTCAACTTTCAGGTTGTTTTCTGCTTGGAACTTTTTCACAGCAGCCTGGGTTACAGCACCGTAAAATCCTGTAGGCTGGCGACGAAAATAGCCTGCTTCTTTCAGAGTTTTCTGGAGTTTGGCAACTTCCGGGCCTGAGTCGCCTTTTTTGATGCCGAGTGCGGGACTGACTAAATGGAAAATTGTGAGAGCGATCGTCAAGAAAAGTAAAGGAGTTGAGGCTAAATTCAGCCGCGTTTTAGAATTAGTTTGTTGAATCTTACATCTGGCACTATTCTCAAGAACGGGCAAGATGCCCGTGAAGCGAGAGTTCAATTTTCTTGTGGGGCGGGCAAGATGCCCGCCCCTAGCAGGGTTATTGACAATGGTGCAAGATGTGAGTTGAAGCTGACCCGCAGGCGTTTCCCAAGTTTCAGCTAAATGCAGGTAGGCCAGTCCGTCCATAGTTTTTACCGAGAATTTTTGGTGCTGCGATACACCAACTAACATTGATTAAAGAGAGAATCTTATTATAATCAAACTTAGGGTGAAATCTCCGAGCAGTTTTTAATGGTGCAAGCAAGTAGGAGCGATCGACAATGTTGAGTTGGGAACAAATAACCGCAGGATCGACGACGGCAGAATCCCGCCAGACAGTGCTGTGGGAAGGTGACGGCGGACTTTGCCAGCGGGCTTGGGTAGAAATCGATTTAGCAGCTTTAACTCACAATGTAAAACAGCTTAAAAATTTCTTATCTCCTCAAACAAAGCTGATGGCAGTTGTGAAGGCAGATGCTTACGGGCACGGTGCTGTCGCAGTCAGCCAAACCGCTTTGTCAGCCGGTGCTAGTTGGCTGGGTGTGGCGACAATTCCCGAAGGGATTGAATTGCGAGAAGCTGGGATAACAGCGCCGATTTTGCTGTTGGGGGCAAGTCATACAGCCCAACAGGTAAAGGCGATCGCCCAATGGCACTTGGAACCCACTATTTGTACTGCCAAACAAGCCCTGATTTTTTCGGAAGTTCTCGTCGGTCTCAACCAATCTTTACCGATTCACGCTAAGTTAGATACGGGAATGTCTCGCTTGGGTACGCCCTGGCAGGAAGCCGCAGAATTCGTGCAATTAGTCAAGGGATTGCCCAATTTAAAATTAGCCAGCATTTACTCTCACTTGGCGACAGCCGACAGTCCCGACACCGCAGTTATGAAAGAGCAGCACCAGCGGTTTCAAAGGGCGATCGCACAAATTAAAACATCAGGAATTAACCCGGCTAGCTTGCACTTGGCAAACTCTGCTGCCACCCTAGCCGACCCAGATTTGCACTACGATTTAGTGCGAGTCGGTTTAGCTACCTACGGTCTTTATCCAGCTCCTCACTTACAAAATGTTGTCGGTTTAAAGCCCGCAATGCAGGTAAAAGCTAGGGTGACGCAGGTAAAAACAATTGAACCGGGAACAGGCGTTAGTTATGGCTATCAATTTATCGCTCAAAGACAAACGATAATTGCAGTAGTTGGCATTGGCTATGCAGATGGCATTCCGCGCAATCTTTCTAATAAAATGCAGGTTTTAATTAGGGGAAAAATCGTGCCGCAAGTGGGAGCAGTGACGATGGATCAATTAATGTTGGATGTTACCGATATTCCCGATTTAGAAGTTGGTGAAGTGGTGACGCTGTTGGGCAAAGATGGAAAAAATCAAATTACTGCTGACGATTGGGCCGCGACTTTAGGAACTATTTCCTGGGAAATTCTCTGCGGTTTTAAACACCGATTGCCTCGCGTTGCAGTTAGTCATTAGTTATTAGTTATTAGTCATTAGTTATTGATTGCCAATTATCAATTACCTTAATTTAGGTCAGGGAAGTCACAGATATACCGATAGCTGTTTTCTTCCTTCTTCCTTCAGAGGGAAATCCGTTACATCCGTTACATAATCCGCTGCCGAACTTCCTTCTTCCTTCCCAATATGACAGCCATCAGCACATTTCTACCAATAGCCCAAACCTTGTATTCCCAGATTGATGCAGAAAGAATTCAAGCTTTGCAAGTAGCCCAAGAATTTTCTAAAAAATTCGTAGAATTGGGGTTTAAAATTGTACCTCAAGTGCTGTGGGCGATCGGTATTTTGTTAATTACGCGATTTGCGATCGGCATTGTGGGGCGCGTGACTCGCCGAGCACTGGGCCGCACCGAAGCCACGCTGCGAAAATTCTTAGTCCAAGCTGCTGAAATTGTGATTTTGGTAGTCGGAGTAGTGGCCGCTTTGAGTCAGTTGGGCATTCAAACTACTAGCGTAGTAGCGGTAGTAGGCGCTGCGGGTTTGGCGATCGGGTTGGCGTGGCAAAATACTCTGTCGCACTTTGCTGCTGGGGTAATGTTAATCAGTCTGCGGCCTTTTGAAGTCGGAGATGCGATCGAAGCTGGCGAAGTTAAAGGAGTCGTTGACAGTATCGGGATTTTCTCAACTACCGTGGTGACAGACGATCGTATAAAAATTATTGTCCCCAACAATCAGTTGTTTAACGGTACACTGAAAAATACCACGGCAATGGGAACGAGACGGGTAGACTTAAGAATTGATATTGGCGATCGTCCGATCCGTCCGACAATGGCTGAATTACTCGAAATTGCCCACTCTCACCCGCTGGTTTTGGAAAATCCATCCCCGACTTGTTTGGTGGCTGAGATTACCCCAGATTCAACTATTTTATCCCTCCGCCCTTGGTGCGCGTCTGTAGCCTACGAACAAGTACGATCGCAAATTCAACAACTCGTCAAAGAAGCAATGGAAGCCCAAAAAAATCCAGAATTATAAATCTCAATTTCAACTCTCAAATCTCAAATATAAAATCGTTCCGAGGTATTTTCCATGAGCAAGTGGTATCCGCAGGAAATTTTACAAGAACCAGGTGTCAGAATTTCCCCAACCGAAAAACAAACAATTCTCAGCAAATTTCCGCCTCCCGACGAAAACGGTCAAATCTATGCAGACGGCATTTTTGAAGGCGGCGGCGTGCGCGGAGTTGCGTTTTTAGGGGCACTTAGATGCTGCCACGATTTGGGTGTCCGCTGGCGAAAACTGGCAGGCACTTCTGCTGGTGCAATTACCGCCGCAGTATTAGCCACAGACTTGTCAATCGATGACTTAGAAGATTTGTTGGGACAGCTCGATTACAGCATATTTCTGAGCAAAAAAAGCAGTCCTTTAATTATCAATGGCGACCCCGCAGACGATTTGCAATCTCCGGCTTGGACGCTACTTTTCCTCACAATTAGCCGTCAAATGGGAGAATATTCTTCGCTGCCTTTCCGCCAGTGGCTAGAAGCAACTCTCGCCCAAGGAAAATTGCAAACTTTTGCCGATGTTAAACAAGTAAAAGACCGCGAATTAAAAGTAGTAATATCCAACCTCAGTCGCGGTGAAATGTTGGTAATTCCCGACGATTTGCATCGGCGCGAATCGGTGGATTCCGATACTTTGTACCAGCAGTTGCGGCTCAACAGCGCTGAAGATTTTAGCGTAGCTGAAGCTGTGCGGTTGTCGATGAGTATTCCGCTGTTTTTTGAACCGGGAAAACTGGGGAACGACTTAATTGTAGATGGGGGAATTCTGAGCAATTTTCCGCTGTGGATTTACGACAGGCAATCCGGTTCGACTCCCGTTGCACCTCGCTGGTTTACCTTTGGGTTTCGATTAATTGATACTGGAATTGAGAATAAAGTTAACATTAACAGTCCTGTGTCTCTGCTGGCGGCGATGTTCACGACGATGATGAAAGCAAGAGATCGGTATCACCAGCGGGAGATGGATCGAGGCAGGGTAATTAATATTGATGTGACTGAAGCTGGGGTGACGGCTACGGATTTTAACCTCAATGCCGATCGCAAGGCAATGCTGTATCGGTTGGGATATTTGTATACTAAGAGATTTTTTCTGAGTTCCAATTTTAGCTGGGAAAAGCACTTGAAGGCTAGAGGTTTTGGGGAATAAGCATGGGACATCGGCCAAAGAGGGAATAGTTTCTTTTTCTTCCTTCTTCCTGACACTTGTACGCTCGCGAAGTGTCAAAGTATCCGTGACATCCGCAACTGAATCCGTTGCCGAAATTCCTTCTTTTTTCTAGACAGGGTAAGGGATTGAAACTTTTTCGAGTTTAGGGGTTGCCAAGGGCTAGATGTGTGTGCTATGATTAGTTGCTGTCATCTGGAGAGGTGGCTGAGTGGTCGAAAGCGGCAGATTGCTAATCTGTTAAGGGTGTTATCACCCTTCGGGGGTTCGAATCCCCCCCTCTCCGTTTTATTTGATCTATCAAGTGCTGAGTTTTGTGACGCTCTATGTGTTGCGATGCTCCCTTATTTTAGGCGGGCAGTCTGTTTGCAAAATCGATCGGATATAGAGGAAGAGGAGACCGCACTGGCGTTTCCCTACTCCAAATTAAGGGTAGGGAAACGGCACTGCCGTCTCCTGATTTCGGGTTGTATCAATTCCGATGCAACCTCGATCGTTTGGGGGCGCAAGAAACGGCACTGCCGTCTCCTCAGTTATCGTGTTTTCGACTTCAAAAAAAAGCGCCTGAGTTCTCCCAGACGCATAGCATAAAATCAACAAATTGTCAACCCCAACCTAACCGTTCAAAGCCTCAGCACCGCCGCAAACTTCCAGGATTTCCTGAGTAATTGCCGCCTGCCGCGCCTTGTTATAAGTCAGCGTCAAACTGCCGATCAAATCGCTAGCATTCTCACTAGCATTATTCATCGCAGTCATCCGCGCCGCCAACTCGCTAGCTGCAGATTCTTGCAAAGCCCGCAGCAATTGGTTGTTTAAATACAAAGGCAAAAGTGCCTCCAGAATTTGCGCCGGATCTTGCTCGAAAATCATGTCCCGCGGCAAACTCTTCGTAGGTGAAGCAACCTTCTCGCGCGATACTTGAAACTGTCCGCCTTGCGAAGTCAAGCGGAAGATTTCATCATCGGGAGTTTCCAAACCTTGGGGGTCGAGGGGCAGCAAAGTTTGAATCACCGGTCGCGAACTAATTAGCGACACAAACTTGGTGTAAACTAACTCAACTCTGTCCACAGTTCCCGACAGGAATAGGGACAGCAATTCGTCAGCAATCATCGCTGCTTCCGGTGCTGTTGGAATCTGTTCCAAGTTAGCGTAAGTAGCATCAATCGGCTGTTCGCGGCGCTGGAAATACTGAGTAGCTTTGCGCCCTACCAACACAAATTTGTAGTCTACGCCTTCGGCTTTGAGTTCCTTAGCGCGATTTTCGGCGTATCTGATGATGTTGCCGTTGTAGCCGCCGCACAAACCCCGATCGCCCGAAACGACCAAAAGTCCCACATTCCGAACTTCGCGTTTCTTCAAAAGCGGCAAATCCAGGTTTTCAAACTGCAAGCGTTCCGCCAAACCGTACAATACTTCTGCGAGGCGATCGGCAAAAGGCCGAGTTGCCGTCACCTGTTCTTGAGCGCGGCGCACCTTTGCAGCAGCCACCAAGCGCATTGCTTCTGTAATCTTTTTAGTGTTCTTGACCGACTTAATGCGATCGCGAATAGTTTTCAGATTTGCCATAACTTTCTCCTTACATCCTTGCCCGCATCTTCTTAATTAAAACCGCAGATATAAACAGATAAACGCAGATGAACCTCAGATTATCTGCGTTTATCCGCGTTCATCTGCGGTTTTAAATTCCTACTTATCTACGCAGAAACTAGGAAACTTTGCTTGAATTCAGTGATTCCTTCTTTCAGCAACTTCTCAGCTTCATCAGTCAAAGCTTTACCGCCTTGAACGATTTCGCCGTACTTCGGCTTGCTAGTCCGCAAATAGTCGCGCAAACCAACAGTAAACTTGCTTACTTTGTCCACATCGATGTCATCCATGTAGCCGTTAATACCGGCATAGATGACAGCCACTTGTTCGTTCATCGGCAGAGGAGAACTTTGCGCTTGTTTCAACAGTTCGCGCAAGCGTTGACCGCGGGCCAATTGGTTTTGAGTAGACTTATCCAAGTCGGAAGCAAACTGAGAAAATGCTGCCAGTTCTTCAAACTGTGCCAATTCCAATTTCACCTTACCGGCTACTTTTTTCATTGCCTTAGTTTGAGCCGCAGAACCTACCCGCGATACCGAAATACCGGGGTTTACAGCCGGACGCAAACCAGAGTTAAACAAGTCAGAAGAAAGGAAGATTTGACCGTCGGTAATCGAAATTACGTTGGTAGGAATGTAAGCAGAAACGTCACCGGCTTGGGTTTCGATAATCGGCAAAGCTGTCATGCTGCCTTCGCCCAAATCGTCGCTCAATTTAGCAGCGCGTTCTAGCAAGCGAGAGTGCAGGTAGAACACGTCTCCGGGGTATGCTTCGCGACCGGGAGGACGGCGCAGCAACAGGGACATTTGACGGTAAGCTTGTGCTTGTTTGGAAAGGTCATCGTAGATAACCAAAGTGTGCTTGCCTTTGTACATGAAATACTCGGCTAAGCTGGCCCCTGTGTAGGGAGCCAAATATTGCAGCGTTGCGGGGTCGCTAGCGTTGGCTGCTACTACGATCGTGTAGTCCATTGCGCCCTTTTCTTGCAGGACGTTGACAATGTTAGCTACTGTAGAAGCTTTTTGTCCGATCGCGACGTAAACGCAAATCACGTCTTCCGATTTTTGATTGATAATCGTGTCAATGGCGATCGCAGTTTTACCGGTTTGTCTGTCACCGATAATCAGTTCCCGCTGTCCTCTACCCACGGGAATCATCGCATCAATAGCGGTAATTCCGGTTTGCATCGGTTCGTAAACCGAACGGCGAGAAACAATCCCAGGTGCCGGAGATTCGATCAACCGAGTTTCGGTGGTTTTGATTTCTCCTTTACCGTCTATAGGACGCGCCAAAGCATCAACTACCCGGCCCAACATTGCTTCACCAACGGGGACTTCAGCAATTCTGCCAGTAGCAATAACTGCCGAACCTTCTTGAATTCCCAAACCTTGACCCATCAGCACTGCGCCGACGTTATCTTCTTCCAAGTTCAATGCAATACCAACGGTGCCGTCGGCAAATTCTAGCAATTCGCCGGACATCGCTTTATCCAAGCCATAAATCCGCGCAATGCCGTCGCCTACTTGCAGAACAGTACCGACGTTAGATGTTTTGACATCTTGATCGTACTGCTCAATTTGCTGGCGAATAATGTTGCTAATTTCGTCTGGTCTGATTGCTGCCATATCAGTTGTTTTTTGTCAATTGTTTGTTGTCAGTGGTCAGTTGTCAGTCGATGTTTTCGGGTAAGAAAGCCCTAGAATTTGGTAATAAGAATTAGGAATAACAACTCGAAAACAAAAATTAATTTATTCCTGATTCCTGTTTGATTTCTTCCTTCTTCCTTCTTCCTGATTCCTGATTCCTTCTATCCGTTACATCCGTTACATCCGTTACATAATCCGCTGCCGAACTTCCATCAAGAACTCAAGCGAATTCCCAGACGGCGCAATTGTCCTCGCAGGCTGGCATCAATCACTTGAGAGCCTACTTTTATCACGACACCGCCGATTAAATCTGCGTCAATTTTGGTTTCAATTTCCACTTGCCGTGCGCTCGTCATCGCCTGCACTTTTTCGCGAACAGTTTCCTGTTGAGCATCGGAAAGCGGTACAGCCGAGGTCACTTCAGCCAATACTGTTTGGTTGAGTGCTCGGAGTTGGGTCAAGTATTGTTTGCCAATTCCTTCTAAAAAAAGAATCCTTCCTTTGTCTACTAACAGACTCAGAAAGCTCCGCATCAAGGGGTTCATTTCTTCCCCTGCTATTTGCCGAATCACAGCTTTTTTAGCATCTGGTTTAACCAGAGGATTTCCTAAAAACTGACGCAGATCCTCGGAACTTTCTAGCAGGCTCAGTAAGGAACGGATATCATTGCCGAACTGCTCTGAGAGATTGTTAGACTTAGCCAGCGACATCAAAGCGGATGCGTAAGGCTGTAAAACTTGTGTGTTGACTTTGCTCACGTTTTAGCCTCCCACTAAGGCAATGCTGCGATCGATTAATTGGTTTTGAGCGCTGTCATCCAAGCTAGTTTTTAGCTGGCTTTCCACCCTTTCTAATGCCAGAGATACAACGGCCGATCGCAGTTGGGCGATCGCTCTTTCCTGCTCCGCTTCCAACTCTTGACCTGCTGTTGCTTTCATGCGTTCAACGTCCTGCGCCGCTTGAGCTAGAATTGCTTCTTTTGCTTTCTTCGCGGTTTCTTCAGCCGCGGCACGAATTCGTTCCGCTTCTGCTTGTGCTTGAGTCAATTTTTGCTGTTGCTCTGCTAGAGCTGCTGCTGCATCTTTTTGGCGTTTTTCTGCTTCTAGAATCGCCTGTTCGATGCCCGATCGCCTCTCAGTCAGGATTTTTCCTAAAAAGCCGCGCCCGAAATAAAACAGCACTGCAATAATAATGACCAGGTTAATCAGGTTGGTTTCTAAAACATCAAAATTGAAACCGAAACCACCTTCCCGGCTAGCTTCTGTGGCTAGCAATAAAACAGTCCCCATGATACTCTTCCATAATTGCGGGTGCAGATTGGGTGAACCGATTTTAGATTTAAGATTGCATCAAAAATCTAAAACTTTTCGGTCTCGCTATTTGACCAGCGACGGCCCTAATAGCTTTTCGAGAATTTGACGGCTGAGGGAATCTACTTGCTGTTCCAGCGAGCGCATAGCTTCTTGCTTCTGCTGCTCTATCTCTTGTCCTGCCTTTTCTCGCGCCACTTGAGCTTCTTTTTGAGCCTCAGCTACTTTTGCTGACGCGATTTTTTGGGCATCAGCTTGAGCCGCTGCAATTACTGATTGAGACTGTTTGCGAGTTTCTCCCAATTTTTGTTCGTACTGCTGCGCCATTTGCTGAGCTTTTGCCAAACGTTCCCCAGCGGAGATTTGAGTGGTGCGAATGTAATCTGCCCGATCGTCAATTGACTTGCTGAGCGGCTTGTAAAAAATTACATTCAAGACTGCGACTAGAATTAAAAACTGCACCGCCATCAGAGGCAGCGTAGCATCTAGGTCGAACAGTCCCCCTTCTTTTGCAGTTTCTTCAACTGCTAGTAATACTGTCCAGTGCATCATGATTTTTTGACGGCTTCTATCTAGTCCGCTTAATCGAATTTAGACTTGAGATTTTGGATTAGAATCGCCAAAACCTCAAATCTAAAATTTCAAATTATTATGCGAAGGGGTTGGCAAACAGCAGCACTAGGGCTACGACCAAACCGTAAATTGTCAACGCTTCCATGAACGCCAAACTCAACAGCAATGTGCCGCGAATTTTACCTTCTGCTTCAGGCTGACGGGCAATCCCTTCTACAGCCTGACCTGCTGCATTTCCTTGACCGATGCCAGGGCCGATAGCGGCTAAACCTACTGCCAAAGCGGCGGCAATTACGGAAGCGGCAGCAACTGTTGAGTCCATGATGATTTTCCTTATCTAAAGTACAAAATTGAGAACAGAAAGTCTACAGAATTGTCCGACTTTACGGCAAGAACTTTGAGGCATGAAAATTAAATTTTTCCTCCTCTATTCTTCGCCGCTCGATCGGCTTTGTTAATCGTGGTGTTCTTCGCCGTGACCGCCCTCTAGAGCTTCACCAATATAGGCTGCGGCTAAGGTAGCAAAAATCAAAGCTTGAATCGCACTGGTAAATAGTCCCAGAACCATCACTGGCAGAGGAACAAATAAAGGCACTAGCAACACTAGCACTCCGACTACCAATTCGTCAGCAAGGATGTTGCCAAACAAACGGAAGCTCAGGGACAGAGGCTTAGTGAAATCTTCTATGATTTTGAACGGCAGCATGAATGGCACCGGTTCTACATAGTGGGCAAAATACCCCAAGCCGCTCTTGCTGAGACCTGCATAAAAATATGCTAGAGAAGTCAGCAGTGCAAATGCTACCGTCGTGTTGATGTCAGCCGTAGGTGCTCCCAATTCGCCTGATGGCAGATGAATCAGCTTCCAAGGAATTAGAGCGCCAGACCAGTTTGACACAAAGATGAACAGAAATAATGTACCAATAAACGGTACCCAAGGCCGATATTCTTTTTCCCCAATTTGGTTTTTAGCCAAGTCCCGAATAAATTCCAGCGCATACTCCATAAAATTTTGCATTCCGCTGGGAATTCGCTGGATTTTGCTGGTTCCTAAAATCGAAACGATGACTAAAACGGCAATTACAAACCACGAGGTTAGAAAAACCTGCCCGTGCACTTTCAGATTGCCGAGTTGCCAGTACAACTGCTGGCCAACTTCCAATTTGGCGAGGGGGAAACGATTAAAGGTGTTTAGAACGTCAAGCATTGCCATTCAACGGGCTTCCCCATACAAATCGATGAGTTGAGTTTTGCTCTTCTTACCTGACCTACCTAGTGTCTAATGCTAATGCACTTCGGATCGTGTAAACTATCAGCGCAGCTTTGTAAGTCAGAAATCCCAAAAATATCGGTAAAATCTGTAGCTGATTCCACTGTGTTCCTACTATCATCACCGCGAAAAACAAACCGAGCCTTGTCTTGCTGATGCGCTGATTTTGGCTGCCGATTCGTTCAACGTCTCTAGCCAACATCTTTAAGTAAACCACACCTGTGCTCGCCCCAAGCAAATAATTCAGGGCAATGTTGAGGGAGTAAAAAATCCAAACGGAGATAAAAATAATCGCCGTAAACGCAAGGGTGTACGCCAACAACTCTTGTTGGAGGCGATAAAAGTCTTGCATGGGATTGGCAGTCTCCGACGAGACTGTCGAGACTGTCGAGACAGTGCCAGCTTGAGGAATATCCTCGTTTGCTGGTGTGGGTTGGGCGGGTGTGTTTTGCGTGTTCACGAAGCTTAGAAACTAAAGCAGGTAGCAGGCGAGTGCTTTGCAAACTCAGAAAAATCATACCACGCTGCGGTAACAATACTTAAAATAAAATTAATATTTTTTTTAGGTTTTGGTGTCGCACGAGTCAGAAACTTTTTTTTACTGGTTCCTAGGAAGAGCCTGGGAAGCGATGTCCAGAGGAAGAGCCTCGCGTGGCGAAGGATAAATTGGAGGCTCTTCCTTGCCTACCTGCGTTACCAGGCAGAACCGACTGAACGCATCATAATTTTTAGTCGGCGATCGACGACTTTCAATATTTCAGAAAACTACTTCACCGCATTCAGCTTGAGGATTGGTATAACTGATAACAGTTAAAAGTCCCCATTCAAGGTGGTAAAGTTGGCTGCGCTTAAAGCAGCAGGTTGGACTCCGGTAACAACCCCTAAAATTTGTCCGGTAGCAACAATCCGAATCGCTGTATTGCTACCCGAAGCATCTAAGGCAATTCCTGCAAATGCAAGTCCGTTGGTGAGGGCGATCGCATCTTGACCCGCCGTAAAATCGGCAATAACATCAGCTTCAGATACATTGGAGGCGGCTGCGTTGACGCGCAGTACAAACAAATCGTTTCCAGCTTCACCCGTCAGAATATCTCTGCCGAAGTCACCTACCAATTGGTCGTTACCTTCTCCTCCAACGAGCACATCGCTGTTTTGTCCGCCGCGTAGGAGGTCGTCACCCGAACCGCCAGAGAGCGTATCATTTCCCCGGTTTCCAGCGATAATGTCATTGCCGGCGTTGCCCTCGATGCGATCGTTATCGCGACCGCCCCAGAGACTATCGTTGCCGTCACCTCCTAGTATAGTATCGTCGCCGGCATTGCCATTGATTCGATCGGCAGATGGCGACCCTTGGATAAAATCGTTGCCATTTAAACCTTGAACCAAGAGATTGCCGACTCGAGCCGGATCGATGGTAATATTATCGGCATTGATAGAAAGGTTGAAAAAGGAGCCATCGGAACCGGAGGGGGAAGGAGAAATGGTTCCAGGTGTGAAACCGTATTGAAGGTGATCGACTTCCCAGTTATTTTTACCGGGCATGGACAATCGAATTGACGAGATCCCGTTTGGATTCACAACTCCAAAGAATCTATCTTCTGAAGTAGTACGGGAAATACTCTCATCGCCCAGCGAAACAGGGCCGATCGCCCCCAGAGATTCTCCCGATGGCCCAAACGCCTCAAATAACGTGTTATTTAGCAGGTCGCCAGACAGGGGTGTGCCGCCACCATTCCTGCCAATATCCGTCCAGACAATTCCAGCATGGGTAGGTAATTGACCCCCAAGTGCATTAGCGGAAAAGTTAAAGGTAAAGCTGCTAGTCCTGAAATTCGAGAATAAGCTGCTGGTGTTTCCCCTGGCCTGACCATCAATAACACCGTCATCGCCGTCCACCGAGTCGCTGAAGGTTGTTGCAATATTTGTTGTGGCAAACTCAGGAACAGTAACACCCGGTGTATTTAAAGCACCGTCTTCAAAGTCTTCTAAATGAAAGTAAGTGAATCTTACTGGGCTAAATGGGCTGATGGCAGTGCCCGCCGATGGACTGTTGAAAGCTGAGTAGGGAAGTGGACCAAAAAACTGAGGATTGTTAGACATGAACTGTTTTGCTAAAATTGTCGTGACGGAAATTACACTTTCCCCAAGAGGTTTGGCACAAAAGAGCTTGGCGAAAGTCAGATACTTCTAAGTTAGTACCGCATCAAGCAGTATAATCAAGAAATCTGAAATCAGCATCTGATAGAAATCAATCCAGTAAAATTAGTTCACCACTCTCCCATAGTGAGTTTTATGGTCTAATTCCTAAATCGCTCTTGCAAGATGGTTTAAAGTACAAGTCTCAATGATAATTTCAGTCGTGACTAAAAAAATCCGTACCTAAGCCCGAGGATTGAATGCCTCCACCAGAACTTTTTACCAGGATTATTCAACAACCTTAAACTCTTGAAGCGCCGGGAGAAAGTTTTTATTTTCGTGGCTCGATCGACTAAGTTTGATTAAAGCAAATCGCTGTAGCGGCTGCAAACCGCTCCACTGAGCCTCGGTAACAGTCAATCCCAGCTCTTGCGCTTTTGCTGTGACGGATTCTGGTATGGTTGCAGAATCCATCCAGGGCGGATTTGGGTCGATCGCCAGATCGGTTCCAGGTTGGCCGGTATGTTTGATAACTATTTGGTTTAGCTGTTCTCGGTAATCTTCAATTTCTGGACTTGTCACGCAAGGAAGTTCTACAAGTGTTTGGCGTTCTGCTTGAGTAAAATGATTCCAATCTTGCAACTTGAGTTTAATGCCGCAAGTATCTAATTTCAGGCGTACTTGCATTGGGATGCAGCGGAGGGCTTCTACAAAATCGGCTTCAAATTCAAAGAACATAGGTAAAAAGCTTAAATATTAAATTGATACTTATTATGAATAATATCATATTATATTGATTTTTTGGCAACAGGCAAGATGCCTGTTCCACCAACAGACAATTTATCCACTGTGGGCAATT
>JAUBOG010000059.1:0-1343 GCA_036700105.1 Microcoleus occultus BM001215583 | reverse complement strand
ACAATTTATCCACTGTGGGCAATTTGCAACAGGCAAGATGCCTGTTCCACCAACATAAAATTTATCTACCGTGGAACGGGCATCTTGCCCGTTCATATTAATTGCAGAAAATCGAGTCAGCATCTATAATTAAGTGATATTACAAAGTATTGACATGAACCCCGTAGACTACCTTCGGATTAGTTTGATAGACCGCTGCAACTTCCGCTGTCTCTACTGTATGCCGGAAGGTAGCGAGTTGGACTATGTATTGCAGCAGCAGTTGTTAACTCACTCGGAATTGCTAACTCTGCTGCGGGAAGTTTTTATACCCGTGGGATTTACCAAGTTTCGCTTGACTGGAGGGGAACCGCTGCTGCGCCCTGGGGTGGTGGAGTTGGTTGGGGCGATCGCATCTTTGCCCGAAACGCGAGATTTGTCAATGACAACTAACGGATTTTTGTTGGCGGGAATGGCAGAAAATCTCTACAATGCTGGTTTGCGCCGGATTAATATTAGTTTGGATTCGCTGGAACCTGAAACTTTTGATAAGATAATTGGCAGTCGCGGACGATCGCGCTGGATGCAAGTTTGGCAGGGAATTCAAGCGGCTTATGAAGTTGGATTCGACCCGCTGAAATTAAATGTTGTGGTGATTCCCGGTGTGAATGACGAGGAAATATTGGATTTGGCAGAATTAACTATTAACCGAAATTGGCACGTTAGATTTATTGAGTTTATGCCGATCGGCAATGGCGACTTGTTTGGCGATAAAGGTTGGGTAGCATCAGCAGATTTGCGGCAGCAAATTAGCGAAAAATACGGGTTGGCTGAGTCGGGAGTGCGGGGAAATGGGCCGGCGGATGTGTTTCAAATTCCTGGGGCGAAGGGCACTTTAGGGTTTATCAGTCAAATGTCGGAGTGTTTTTGCGATCGCTGCAATCGGATGCGTTTGTCTGCTGACGGGTGGCTGCGGCCTTGTCTGCTGAACGAAACCGGACAAATTGACTTGAAAACTGCTTTACGGAATGGGGTGTCTACGGGCGAATTGCGCGATCGAGTGCAGCAGATATTGGAGATTAAACCGGAGATTAATTTCAAGCAGCGAGATTCGGGAACTACTCAAGGAAATTACAGTCGCACCATGTCTCAAATCGGCGGGTAATATCAATTCCGGTAACACCGGAATGATGTAGAGGAGACGGCAGTGCCGTGTCCCTACCGCGAGCAATCGTAGGGACACGGCACTGCCGTCTCCTTCGTTTAGATCATTCCGATCCAAACGGATTTGATCTAAACTCGCTACTGCGAACCTTTGCAAACCCACTTCCACAAAGGATGACTCGGCCCCTGCTGGCGAATGC
>JAUBOG010000591.1:0-3773 GCA_036700105.1 Microcoleus occultus BM001215583 | reverse complement strand
GTGCGTCGCCACAAGTAACGGACGCTCCGGGCGACTATCGAGGGAGCGACGCACCATACCACTTTCCAAGCATCATCGACCGCAAACATTTTTCAAACATCAAACCTGACTATTTATCGCCTCAGCAACAACAGTCCGATGTCTGAGAGTATTGCAAGCGATTGTCGGCGCAGCAAAACCCGAATCAACCAAAGCCTGCTCAATATTCAACCCAAAATACTGATCCAAATAAGGCTCCGTACTCTTGAGCAAAGTCAAAATATAAGGAGGCATTTTGGCATAAACTTCCGACTGAGGATTCATATCCATAATTGTCAAATGTCCGCCAGCCCGCAGCAAACGCCTCGCTTCCCGGAAAATTTCTTTAGAAGCTTTCTCCGGCAATTCGTGACAAACTAAACAAATAGAAACTAAATCAAAAGAAGCCGCAGGTAAACCAGTAGATTCAGCAGCAGCGTGCACCCAAGTCGGAGATTTTTGGGTGGAAAATTCAGCTTGTTTCTGCTGGGAACGGTATTGAGCAACTGCTAAAAAATAAGGCGACAAATCAACACCCACAATCTTTGCTTGCGGGTAAACATCCCCAAGTGCAAAGGTACTCATGCCCACGCTGCATCCCAAATCTACAATATCTTGCGGTGCTTTGGTAATTTGAGATTTGACAATTTCGTGATAACTTTCCCGGAGTTTAGCATCGCCTTCTGCACCCGCTTCCGGCCAAATTCCGGCGTGGACTGCGCGGGCGGCAACTTCAACTTCTGTGGCGGCTTCCCAGCTCATATTACCCTTTTCGTAGGCGTGGAATGAAGTTAGATAATATTTCGGGTAAATTAGATCGGGATTTTGGACGCTGAGCAATTCTGCATCCCAATTTCTGGCTAAAAGTGCTTGGGCTTCTTGCCGCCAATGCACGCCGATTCTTTCGGCTCTTTTAATCATCATTTCCCGCGCTTGGTGCTTGGCTAAATCGGCTAAAGGTTTGATGGAGAGTACGCCGTTTACTAAGCGCGATGCTAATCCTGGAGTTTTGTTAATTGCAACAGTCATATTTTATGCTTTTCTATTTAGCGCTAGTCATTCTACCACGAAATTGCATTGAGAGTTCATTTTCGTGATTTGATTGAAGCTTTAACTTCTTCCCAAGTCAGCACATTTTCAGGATTTGTTTTACTATCATCAATTCGGCGATCGATTTCCTGCTTTTGAAACTCTGTAAGGTCGGGGTGAACCTGTTCTGCCGATATACTTTCCAAGATTGCTTGTACAAGACGAATTCTATCTTGAACGCTGAGGGAGACGATTTGATTTAAAGTCGCTGTGAAATCCATAAATTTGAGTTGAGCGCCAAGGACTTAGTAGACTATTATAACTCAAAACTCTTAACCGCAGGCATTCTTCCTAATTTAGAGTTTTCTGGAATCCCTTTGCGCGAAGTTGGAGTATTTGATAGAACATTTTTTAAATCAGGCTATTCAGGAGTTTGTGATGAGCAAGTCTATTGTGGAATTGGTTGACAATTTGCCGTCTGGTGGCGTGACTGTGATGATGTTAAAATCTCTCGATTTCGTGGTTCCGGGCGAGTGGAACAATCTCACGGGTTTTGACAATACTATTCAAGCGGTTACGGGGGAAACTAAGCGCAAAGTAGTTGACAAAATCCGCGATCGGGCGATCGCACTTTACGAAAACCCCAACGAACCCTATCAAGCCGCAGTCGGATTGTATCAAATTGTCGATCGGGCCGACACAGCCTTAGCCGCCAGCGCTGTCGCCAATAAAATCGGCCAAAAAATCGGCTTTCTCTCCTTTCTGGGGAACTTGACTCCGAAAGCCGACGTAACTCAAACTCTTGACTTGTGCATCAAAGTCGTTGTCGAGTTAATCGCCCTCTGCAAACTTAACAATATTTCCCTTGACAATATTGGCAGTTTTGGTGCTGCTTTATCTGATTACAAACACGAATCAATTATGCGAATGGCCGCCTTGGTTTGCGTTGACGGTTTAATTCCCCTCGGCCCGGATTTCATCAAAAAAGCCCAAAGTACACTCGCGGGATTGAATCCTGGTACACTACAGCAAAACTCGACATTTCAAAGCATTAGCAATCTAATTCCTGGGGGAAGTGTTGGCGACAAACTGGGTTTTATAACTGCTACCTTTGGCTCAACTCAAGGTTGGATGAATAATCTCGTGCGCAGTCGGGGTTTGACCCCGGAATCTATTTTGCGGAGCATGAACCAGTACATCGATATTGCTGACAACAAGCTGGATTATGTGGCGGCATTTCTAGACATGACTACCAATTATTACGAACATACGGGAATTCAGACGGTTGCTCGCCGATTAGTCGATCGAGCTTATGCTGAAATAGGCTCTGGCAGATACTAGAGTATAGTTGAGATGTCGGTAGGGACACGGCACTGCCGTGTCCTCTTGGATCGCAATGTAAGTTAAAATAAACAGATTATGTTTAGCAAAATTATTTAAATAGCCGTGAAGAACAAATCGCTTCCTTCCTCAGTAACAGTCAAACTCGGCAAATTTGTTTGGACATCAATGTGGCAGTTAATGATGTCAAAACTAGCGCCGCCCGATCGCACCGGAGCATACATTCGCCCCAGCAGCAGTTTCCGCAATTTTGTCTCGACAGCACCAGACAACCCCCACCAGCCCGCTGCGGGACGGTATCGCCTGTTTGTGGGTACGGGATGCCCTTGGGCGCACCGCACTCTGGTGACGCGAGCGCTCAAAGGCCTTGAAGATGCGATATCCGTGTCTGTTGTCTATCCCTCTGAAGGGGGACTTTGGGTGATGGAGTCGGAGACTTTTGGCTGCAATACGATGCGGGAACTTTACCAGTTGGCGTCACCGGGCTATCAGGGGCGGTGTACGGTGCCGGTGCTGTGGGATGACTCGAAAAAGGCGATCGTCAATAACGAAAGTTCGGAAATTATTGTGATGCTAAACTCCGAGTTTAACGAGTTTGCTACTAATCCTGAAATGGATCTTTATCCTGCAGATTTGCGATCGGAAATTGACGAGTGGAATGAGAAGATTTACCGATCGGTAAATAACGGCGTTTACCGCTCAGGTTTCGCGCAAACTCAGGCTGCTTATGACTCGGCTTGCAGTGAATTGTTTGCTGTTTTGGACGAGATCGACCGATCGCTCTCGATGAGTCGTTACCTTTGCGGCGATCGGGTAACGCTCGCAGACGTGCGGCTTTTTACTACCTTATTCCGCTTTGATGCAGTTTACTACAGCTTGTTCAAATGCAATCTGCGCCGCATTCAAGATTACGAGCATTTAGGAGCTTACCTGCGCGATTTGTACCAGTTACCGGGAGTTGCGGGCACTTGCGATTTGGACGCTGTAAAGCGCGATTATTACGGCAATTTGTTCCCGCTAAATCCCGGCTGCATCATCCCGGCTGGGCCCGATGTAGGGAATTTGCTCAAATCGCACGATCGGGCAGGGATCAAAAACCGGGTTTCTTAACTAAATCGAGATTAGGATGTCAGAATTATCGCTGTTAGAGTTTGAGGATTTGTCACTCTACATCCATTACTATACCTCACTTGTAGCGTTTTCATCTTTTCATGCCTTTATTTTACGGAGAGTGACAGCAGACGGATAGTATCGGTTTCAACCGCCGAGCGATCGAGGAGATAACAAACCCGGATTTGGGATAATAGGTTCGCAGTTCCGCACCCATTACTCATTAGAACTCTTGCAAAAATATAATGCACCCCACCCCAACCCTCCCCGCGAGT
>JAUBOG010000590.1:0-3790 GCA_036700105.1 Microcoleus occultus BM001215583 | reverse complement strand
ATCGTCAAACAGCAGACCGCTATTACGTTTGAGCTTAAGTTGACACCTATGGGCACTGCCGTGTCCTGATTTCTGGTAACATGAATTCCGATGATACCGGATTTTATCTAATATTTATCCAACCAATTTAACCTCAAAAATGAAATCAGCCATCAAAATCTTATTAATGGCAGTTTTGACTGTCCTTTTAGTCTTAGAAACAGCGGAAATCGCACACTCTATAATTAGCGCTTTTAGTGACAGCAGTTCCCGCAAACCTTTAGCGTTAAATCAATATACAGGAGTTGCCTATCTCGAACCGGCTCAATGTACGGGTTCGCTGCTAACAGGAGGATTGTACGTTCTCACGGCCGCCCACTGTCTGAACGAAGGGGGAGTAAAGGTTCCGGCTGAAACGGCCATCAAAGCAACTTTTAAATTGCCCAGCGGTGAAGTTAGCATCCCCGTTAGCAACTATTACATTCATCCTGGTTGGACTGGTTACGAGTCGGAAGTTGGCAACGATATTGCGATTTTAAAGCTGAAAAAAGCTGCGCCACCAAGTATCGAACAGTACGAGATAAATAGAAATAAAAATGAAATTGGCAAAGTATTTACAAAGGTGGGATACGGATATACGGGTTTAGGTGCGAAGGGACAGGATGAAAATTCTAATTATGAGGCGAAAAGATATAGCGGACAGAATCGCTATGATGCTTTAATTGATGTTTTGAAAGATGCTACAGAATCAGATATGTCTGAATTGGTTTTGGGAAGTCAATTAATTTTTGATTTTGACGATGGAAGCGCGCAACGCGATACTTTGGGGAGGCATTTTCCGAGGTTGGGCGATCGGGGTTTGGGGAAAAATGAGATAGCGACGGCTAGCGGTGATTCCGGCGGGCCCTCGTTTGTTGACGGTAAGATTGCGGGGATCAGTTCTTGGGGTTACAGCGATCGGGGATTTTTCAAAACAAACATCGCCGATATTGATAAAATTGACGACAACGGCAGTTTTGGCGAAATTTCCGGCGACGCGCGGGTGTCGTTTTATGCTGGTTGGATCGATCGAGTGACCAAAAATCCCCGATCGGGAGTTTAGGTTAATTGCGGGTGATTTTGGCAGATTTTGGCACAGGTATCAACAGCAAAGAAACCGGGTTTCACAGCAGGCGGCGCTTAATTCCAAGTTTATTCTAGTGTTTGAATGCACTCAGGAGTATCTCTACTTGGACTGTTGACGATCGTACTTACCGCATTTGCTGTCATTGCTGCTGGATCGTAGGGCTTTAACAGCGGTAAAACCTGTTGAGCATTTTTAATTGATGGGTCAAGCCACTCTTCCCATACGCTTGGGGGCAAAATCACCGGCATTCGATCGTGCACGGGCTGTACAGTTTCGTTAGCAGCAGTGGTAATTATACTGCAAGATACAATGTTTTCTGCTTCGGGAGATTCCCAATTTTCCCACAAGCCAGCAAACGCAAACGGTTCGCGGTTTGCCATTGTAAAATAGTAAGGCTGTTTTTTTTTGCCCTGCGCTTGCCATTCGTAGAAGCCGTCAGCGACGATCAAACACCGCCTGTGCTTGATGGCGCTGCGAAAAGCGGGTTTTTCTGCTACTGTTTCCGATCGGGCATTAATCGTATGGCTGGCGATTTTCCGATCTTTTGCCCAACTGGGAATCAAACCCCAGCGCATAAATTGAAACTGTCTTTGCATCTTTTCGGAATCGACTGTGACGGTAGCAATTGATTGAGTTGGGGCGATATTGTATCGCGGTTTGATGTCGGGAACTTCGGAGAGTTTGAAGAACTCGGCGATGATTTGAGCTGAAGTATTTAAGGTGAATCTTCCGCACATAATTTATGACATTATTTATAGTTGGTATTAACGCGCTTTTCCGAATTCCGGCAGGGGTTTTTAACCCCTGTCGGACTGTCGAACTAAACCCATTTCTTGTATCTTGAAAGAGGTAGATTGCGATTTATTGTTGGGTGGGGGCGGGTTTTTGAGATTATTCGTAGTATGCCGAGATTGTTGGCGAACCCGCCCCTAGGAGACACTGCTAAATTCCCGAACATTTGCAGACAACCATTCGGCGCGCAACTTGTCAATAGCTAATTCTTTGAATTTAGCTTCTACTTCAATCCAAGGAGCATCGTAATAGCAATTTGGCATATCTGCAATCAAGTCGCTGTGGCGCGGATCGGCAAAAAATTCTTTTCCATTTGATATGTGAACTAATTGCCATTCGGGAACAGGCCAAGTAGTCTTTGCTGCTGCTAGCATTTCGGCAACATTTGGATCGTCGTAACTTGCTAAATGTTCGTGAATGACGTGGTGGTGGGCGTCAAAAACCAGCGGTACTGCGGTATCGAGACAAACGTCTAACAATTCTGAGGAACTGTAAGCGTATTCGTCATTTTCAAAGGTTAAGCGCGATCGAATACCTTCGGGTAAATCGCGGATGACCGACTTGAGTTGCTTCGCCCGATCGCCCTTGCCGCCGTGAATGTTCATCAGTGCCCGGGGATCTCGCGGCTGTCCCAGCATATCCATAATTAAAGCATGAGTCGCCAGAATTTTAATGCTGTTTTTAACGACATCAGGCTTGTCGGAACTGAGGACAACAAATTGATCTGGGTGGAGTACCAAACGGATGTTGAGCGAAATTGCCCGATCGCCCGATCGGCGCAATTCTTCACTCATGGAATTTAACACTGTTTCTCCCAAATCTGTATCTGCAAAAGGGAACAGTGCAGAAGTCATGCGGTACAGTTTAATCTTATTCGCGTAGCAGAAATCTATCGCTTTGTCAAGTCTTTTTAAGTTATCTGCATACAACTCGCGCAAGACTTTTTCTTGTTCAATTTCTGTTAGCTGCAACAGCCGCTTCCGCGTGACAGTGCGGAAACGAACCGCATCGGCAGCCGTAATGCAGACCAATCCTAATTCTGGCTGTTTTTGACTTGATAGCACTTGGTTAATATTGCTGTTTGATGATAATATTTAGCTTGAATCTTATTTTAACATAGGTTTGTAGCGCATTGCTTGTTTGCAAGGGACATAGTTCTGCGAACACGGCAATAACGCGTCCCTGCGGGGAGCGATTGCGGGCGCGCAATTGATGAACTTGCCATCTGCCACAGCCGATCGATGCCAATTTAATCGCTCTAAAATTGAAGATACGTAATTGTGATTTTATCCGATAATATCCGATCGCACCTGACAATTCCCGCATCCAGGATACCCGCCACGTGATTCATCCGTGGATAAATAAAAAACCTGTATCCGATGAAACTTGCCCCCCGGATTCATCCGTGGGGTCGCTTGCTTAAATTCTTTAATCTAAAATCTAAAATCTAAAATCTAAAATCGATTGACCTTTACCCGATCGTGGCACAATCAGTGTCAAACTATTGGCAAATCAAACCCAAGGCAGAATTAAACTATGTGGCGTGTCACCATTAACTGTTCAGCAGAGAACTGGGATAATCATTCTAAGGCGTTCAAGGCGATCGCCGAAAAATATCCGGGTACGCCTCTCTCTTCCAAAAAAATGAAAGGCGACGGCCAACGCATCATGGAATATCAAATTGAAAACGTCAACGATGCAGAGGATTTTATGGAAGAATGCTCGACCTTAACAGGCTTCACCGCCACCTTTGAATCCCTATAAATCTATTAGGGTGCGCAGTGCGCGCGCTACATATAGAGGTTATATCAATTCCGGCTGCACGAGCGACACGATCGGCGAGGACACGGCAGTGCCGTGTCCCTACCACGATCGATTGTAGGGACACGGCAC
>JAUBOG010000589.1:0-3791 GCA_036700105.1 Microcoleus occultus BM001215583 | reverse complement strand
TGTCCCTACTGCGATCGACTGTAGGGACACGGCAGTGCCGTCTCCTCTATAGACAGGCTAAATAAACCCTTTTTTTACCGTACTCGAAGGTACTTCGCCGGTCATAAGCGCTGCGCGCTGGCGAGAGCCTACGAATACGACCTTGAACCTGCCCCACGAAAAATCCCCTGATTGACATTGATGCCTGAGCTCAGTTTGAAGCCATTTTCGCCTCGGTTTTTGTCTAAATCCCACAAATCGAAAACCAGGAGTGGGATTGATTTTTTATTCAGTCCAAGAGAACGATTAAGTTTTTTAGTTTGTAAGTCGGAACTTGCATTTATTAAATTCTTAAAAAATATGCCAAATTGGCAACACTAAAGCGCCAGATAATGCAATGGAAAATATCCTGATTTTGATGTTTGCAAGTATCTCCTAAATTTTTGCTACAAATCTGCATCGTTGAGCTGATTTTATACAATCAACTTACTCTAATTATAGTTGCATCCTTTTAGGGAATATTAGTGATTTTTTAGTGTTTATAGTTGCAGGCAAAAAAGAATTTTTAGGATAGACAACTATTAAGCTTTTGTAGTCTGCGATCGGAACTTTCCCATATCATTAAAATCTCAAAAAATCTGCCAACTGGGCAACACTAAAACGTTAGACAAGGGTATGGCAAATACCCCGATCTTGATGCTTGTAAGTGTACCGAAAGTCTTGCTACAAATCTGCATCGTTAAGTTGATTTTATACAGCTAACCTGCTCTCTGAGTATTGTTTCACGATCTTAGGGAATATTAGTGATTTCTTAGCGGTGTTTGTGGCAGGCATAAAAAGACTTTTTTGAATTATAAGAAAATTCTCATGATTGTTGCAAAAATTAATTAATCAAAATAGAATTTGAGTAATTAAAAAACGATCGCATTGCACGAGCGATCTCACAAAGTATCCAAATTGCATCATGCCAGCATTGAATTTTACAGAATCCAACTTAGTCGGCAATGATTTTAGAGGTAAAAATCTAAACGGTTCCACCTTTTTCAAAGCACGACTGGAAAACGTCCGCTTCGATCCCAACACTGCCGGGACTCCCACCGAACTAAGAGGCACTAATTTTGCTTAATCTACTTGGATTGGTGTGGATGCCCGTCAAGCTATCTTTGCCCCAAATGCCAGCTTTGGCCCCGCCAATTTCTTCAATGCAACTTTAGAGAATGTCAATCTTAGTAACGCAAATCTGACTCGTGCGGATCTTTCCTTAGTCAGTACAAAAGACATCAACTTAACAAATCCCAACCTGACTGATACCATCCTGCGAGAAGCCAATCTCAGTGGCGAACAGTCCGATCGATCGAACCTGAGTGGGGCAAACTTTACCCGCCGATCCAATCAATGCCAGTGCTACCAGTTTTCGGGGCGCTAAGCTGAGTGGATCGATCGCAGAAACTGCTATTTGACTGTTAGATTTCGATCCCCCTACTTAGGTCGGGGGACAAGATTCCGATCTTTCGTCCCCCTTTTTAAGAGGGATTTATAGGGGAGGGGCATCTAGACTCGACTAAATTGGAATAATTTCACATTTTTTACGGCAATTTAACTGCGATATGCTAAACACAATTAAACTTACAGAAATTGGGAAATATACCACTGGAGTATTCGATCGAGGTGCTGCGGAAATTTCAGCTTATGACTCTGCATCTAAGCGGCTATTTGTAGTCAATGCACAAGCCGCTACCATTGATATTCTCGATCTGAGCGACCCTACAAGTCCAGTAAAAATTAGTCAGATTGCTGTCGGTGCGTTTGGTGCTGTTGCCAACAGCGTTGCAGTCAAAAATGGTACGATCGCAGTTGCTGTTGAAGCTGTCGATAAAACTAACCCTGGCAAAGTTGTCTTCTATGATGCCAATGGCACTTACTTAAAAGATGTACAAGTAGGAGCTTTGCCGGATATGTTAACCTTCAGTCCTGATGGCAGCAAAGTGCTAGTTGCCAATGAAGGTGAATCTGCTACTGTTGATCCTGAAGGTTCGATCAGTATCATTGACTTGTCGGGTGGGGTTAACAATCTCACTCAAGCTGATGTCACCACAGCAGGCTTCACAAGCTTTAACGGATCGGAGACTCAACTACGGACACAGGGTGTTCGCATTTTTCCGGGTAAGACGGCGGCACAGGATTTTGAGCCAGAATATATTGCGGTTGCGGCCAATGGGCAGACGGCTTACGTGACACTGCAAGAAAATAATAGCGTTGCTGTCATAGATATTCCCACCGCAACAGTTACCGAACTGCAACCATTAGGCTGGAAAGACCACAGCCTAGCGGGGAACGGACTGGATGCGAGCGATCGCGATAGTGCGATCGCGATCGATACGCGGCCAGTCTCCGGGATGTATATGCCCGATGCGATCGCCACTTTTGGCGCCAACGGTCAGACTTACTACGTCACGGCAAATGAAGGGGACGATCGGGGTGAAAACAGGAGTGTCAGGAATTTAACACTCGATCCAACAGTTTTTCCCAATGCTGCAACTTTAAAACTGGACGCAAACCTCGGACGTTTGAGCGTGTCTGGTATCGATGGCGATACCGATGGCGACGGCGACTACGACAAGCTTTATGCTTACGGTGCTCGCTCATTTTCAGTTTGGGATAGCCAAGGTAACTTAGTTTACGATAGCGGCGACGACTTCGAGCAAATGACTGCCCAGCTATTTCCGGCTAATTTTAACGCCAGCAACGACAACAATACTTTTGATAATCGCAGCGATAACAAAGGTCCCGAACCAGAAGGCATAGTAGTTGGTAAAGTGGGCGATCGCACTTACAGCTTTATCGGATTGGAACGCATCGGCGGCGTGATGGCATACGACATCACTAACCCGAATAGCCCACAATTTGTCCAATACCTCAACAACCGCGACTTCAGCCAAAACGTACAACTACCAGCAGCCGGGGACTTGGGGCCTGAAGGCTTGACCTTCATTTCCGCCGCCGACAGTCCTACTGGTTTGCCCTTATTAGTCGTCACCAATGAGATCGGCGGTAGTACCACAACTTACGCGATCGCACCCAACAATACGGGTGGCATTGTTGGCACTGAAGTGGGAGAAACTTTGAACGGTGGCAATGAAGATGATGTCATTTATGGTGGTGCTGGCAATGATACTATTGCCGGGAACAACGGCAACGATTTGTTGTTTGGAGAGTCTGGCGCAAATAGCATCTCCGGCGACAATGGGGATGATGCGATCTACGGCGGCGCCACCAGCGATACGATTACCGGGAATAATGGCAATGACACCTTGTTCGGCGGTGCTGGTAGTGACAACCTCAATGGTGGTAACGGCGCTGACATTTTATTCGGAGGAATCGGTCTTGATACCCTGATTGGTGGTGGTGGAAATGACACGATTAATTTAGGTGTTGATGGTGCTACAGATACCATTTTTTATAACAGCAGTAATGGTAGCGATACGATCGACCAATTCCTGACAGGAACAGGGGGAGACATCATTTCGTTCAGTGGTATTCCTGCGATCGATGTTGTCCAATTCGGCAACAACACCTTGTTCCGAGTCGGAGACGGTATTGCTGGCAATATAGGATTTGGCACAGGCGCGGTGTTGATTACCTTAGCCAATACTCCCTTTACCTCGGCTGACATCACCACCAATATCAATCCCAGCAATATTCCTATCTTTCAGTTTTCCTAACATCTCGAACTACAGATTGAGGAATGCAGAACTTAAGGGTGCATCTCATTTTTGCAAATATATTCGTAGGGGCGAAGCATTCCGGCAGTA
>JAUBOG010000588.1:0-3803 GCA_036700105.1 Microcoleus occultus BM001215583 | reverse complement strand
AGAAAGGACGGGCGGGACGCCCATCCCACTTTCAAGAGTGTAAATTATTTAATTTGCGATCCTTAGTTGAGTTCTGATAGTTTCTATCCGTTTGCGGTTAACTCCCAAATCTGACTCTCCCAGCCGCGAAGCCGATCGCACTTGGATGACTTTTGCTTCATCATCTACCAAAAATTCAACATCATCAACAAACCCCATCAAAGCACTGGTGAACTCCGCATAGAGGTAATTATCAGTTGCGGTGATAATTTTAGTCTTTCCCAAGGACTCGATCGCCCCTTTGAGCTTGGCCATCGCTTCCTCCGGGGACGAAACGTAGGCCAAAGGCTCAATTTTGTGTTCGGCATCTTGACTGAAGCTGCTGACGCAGTTGGGGGAAGCAGGGCACGCCGCGAGTTTTCCTGACTGAATGCCGATATTGGTCGGTCTTTTTCCAGCAAACACTGTTTTTTCTCCTGGGATTGCGATAAAAGTAGCGATCGACAGTACCGCTACTGCTAGCAGCGATATTAAAATAACTAGGACTCTTTTCAATGCTGCCGGCGATTTTTTTTCAACTGTTTGCAAAGGATTAGTCCTCCATCAAGTGCAAATTAGGTATAATTTTAATATTAATTGAAATTGACATCTAAAAATTAAAAAAATTTAGTTTGTTCTTCAATCAACCAGTAAGTCAGCATTGTTCCTTTACCCTTAACGGCGATCGGGCCGCGTTCTTCAAAAACAAACTGCTCTTTGACGCGCTCGTAAGTCGCCGCCGTCACTTGAATTTTACCCGGCAATCCGTTCGACTCCATCCGCGAAGCAACATTCACAGTATCTCCCCACAAATCATAGCTAAATTTGCTAATCCCAATAATTCCCGCCACCACCGAACCGCTGTGAATTCCGATCCGCAGTTGAAAATTTTCTCCTATTTTGAGATTAAACCTCCTCAAAGCTGTCTGCATCTCCAAAGCTAAAAGCGCGATCGCCTCCGCGTGATCCTGCCGCGCCGTCGGCAAACCCCCAACCACCATATAAGCATCCCCAATCGTCTTAATCTTTTCCAACCCGTGCAATTCAGACAACCTATCGAACTCCGAAAAAATCCCGTTCAAAATTTCCACTAACTGCGTCGGACTTTTGTGAGCCGAAAACTCCGTGAAACCAACCAAATCTGCAAACAATACGCTCACCTCATCAAAATGATCCGCTATCAACTTTTGTTTTTTTTGCAAGCGATCGGCAATCGCTTTCGGTAAAATATTCAGCAGCAATTTCTCGGTTTGCTCTTGCTGCAATTTCAGCGCTGCTTCAGCTTGTTTCCGCTGAATCAGCGAACCGAGCTGCGTAGCAACCGCACTCACTAATTCCAACAAACGCGGCTGACATTCCAGAACTTTCTCGCGATAGAAAATCAAAATAGCTAGCACTTGGTTGTCCGCCAAGATCGGCACCCCAAAAGCCGCTTTCAATCCCACATTCACCGCAATTTGCGATCGCAAAAAAACTTGTTCCGGCGCACTAGAAACATCCTCGATCCATTCCGACTGCTGCGACTGCCAAATCCTCCCCGGAAGCCCCACACCGGGAGCAAAAGTTAACTCCCAACTTGTCTGCCGGAATTGGGCAAAACTCGAATCGCTGACGTACCTGCCCGTAGCGCATTTTAAAACGCTCTCACTGCAAGGAATCCAAGCCTCGCCCAGATTCCATTCAATAGTTTGGCAAATCAAACCTAAAATCACATCTATAGCAGACTCAAAATTTTCAGATTTGCTAATAGCTTGAGTTGCCTTCAGCAGCAACCTAGTCTCCATTTCAACCTGGCGTCTTTCGGCAATTTCCTGGTGCAACAGAATATTTTGATCGGTCAATTTTTGATTTTTCTCTTGCAATTGCATTTGCAAGGAACGCACAGTAAGTTGATTGCTCACTCGCGCCAATACTTCTTTTACCTGAAAAGGTTTTGTAATATAATCCGCTCCGCCCACTTCAAAAGCTTGTGCCTTATTTATTCCTTCTTCTAGCGCGCTGAGAAAAATGATCGGAATTTCCTTGAATTGCGGTTGGGATTTCAATCTTTTACAGAGTTCGTAGCCGTCAATATCCGGCATCATAATATCGAGCAAAATTAAATCCGGCGCGCTAGATTGGATCGCATCTATGGCAGAAAAACCATTAGTAACAGGTCTAACTTTATAGCCATTCTTTTGCAAAATTCTAATCAACAAACGCAGATTATCTGGCGTATCGTCAACTACTAAAATATCTGCTTGATAGTTTTCAGTTTGCTCCGCCTTCACCTGCATTATCTGATTCCTCCGCCTCGGCAATTAAATTGAGAATTTTCTGGTAATCAAAATTATTCAGATGACCCTGGAGGATTTCGGCAAATTCAGGATGAGCATCCTTTATTTCCTCGATTGTCCTGGCAATTAAGTCAAAATCAGCACTGCGGATTACCTGCTTCATATTCTCTACCCATTCTGCGGGAAGTTCGGGCAAATAAGCAAGCACAGCATTAGCTGGGGGGTCAGATTGATTGCTTCGATCGCCCGCTGACATCAAATCCGCTGAGTTAGAGTATAAATACTTCACCCCTAAATGTTTGTGAAGGGTATCAAAGATATCATTTTTGCGAAAGGGCTTGTTAATAAAATCGTCGCAGCCGACGAATAAAGCAAACGATCGCCTCCCTTCAACGGTACTAGCTGTCAAAGCAATAATCTTCGGAATCAGAGGTTCGACACCAGAGACGTTGATTTCCTCTCCCATTGCTTGCTTGGACTCTCTCTGCTGTATCCTCGATCTAATTTCCATCGTCGCTTCGCAGCCATCCATCACCGGCATTTGCAAATCCATCAAGATTAAGTGCGGCTGCCAGTTTTCCCAGATTTCTACCGCTTGGATGCCGTCGCTAGCCTGTTTCACTCCAAAACCCAAGGGAGAAAGCATTTTGACTAAAAGTTGGCGGTTGTCTTGGCGATCGTCCACAACTAAAATCCGGTAGGAGGGCCCATCTGGTTCCAGTCCCGTCACCAGACTGCTGATTTCCGGGGTAGGAATCGAAGCGGCATCAACTGCATCAACTTCAATCTCAAATCTAAAAATCGTACCTCGATTTTGCTGGCTTTCCACAGTAATATTGCCGCCCATTAGCCGTACAAATTGGCTGCTGATCGTCAAGCCTAAACCCGTCCCTTTTTGAGCTTTTTGACCGGATTCTGTTTGCACGAAGGCTTGAAAAACCTTGCCCAATTCTTCTGGAGAAATGCCACTTCCTGTATCTTCTACTTCAAATTGCAGAAACAGCGAACCAGACAAGTCTAAATTATTCTCCGTCAAATTTTCACTCTCAGGCGGACTGTAACTTGTCGAACCATCTAAATTTGCAGGATTTTCACCAACAATCACAATTTCGCCTTCTGAATCATTTCCTCTTGCTTCTTCTGTATTACTTCTATCTGTTGCATCCATGACATCCCCTACATCTGTCCCCGCCGAACTGCCTTGCTTAAGAGGCTTCACTCTTACTGATACCCCGCCGATTTGGGTGAATTTCATGGCATTGCTGAGGAGATTGATTAGCACTTGGCGCAGTTTTACCTCATCAGTTCGCACGTACTGCGGAACATCTGCATTTCGCTGGAAAACTAACTGCAAACCTTGATTTTTTGCTCGCAGTTGAAACATATCTTCCATTTCGTCAAGCAAGTCGTAGAGATTGAAGTTTGTCGGGAAAATAATCATCCGCCCCGCTTCTATTTTTGCCAAGTCTAAAGCTTGATTGATTAAAGTCAGCAAGTGTTCGCCGCTGC
>JAUBOG010000587.1:0-3811 GCA_036700105.1 Microcoleus occultus BM001215583 | reverse complement strand
ACCGGAAATGGATCAAAGTCCCCCTTCTTAAGGGGGATTTAGGGGGATCTAGACTTTGGTAAAAGCGAGATTTCTCAAGGCTTTCAGTCTTAAGTTGACACCAATGAGCAGTGCTGTGTCCCTACAGCTCTCGAAATCCTAAGAAGCTCGCCGCACTCGAAAAAGTCTGGCATACTCCAATATGGGCTCTAACCGCCGTTGATTTCGCTTAAATGCCGAGATCAATTTTTCCGAAGGGCGGAACACTAGAGGAGCCGAATACTTGTTCAGCAGCTCCATATCGGGCGACTGGCTCAGCAGCATCAGCCGTACATCTTTGTCCAGCAAATAACTCAGAGAAAGCAAATCTCCCATATTCGTAAAATCATTGCCGCGATCGCTAATTACAATTGTATCTTTAATCGATCGGTTAGCTATCGCCTCTTTGTTAATATTTTTCGCCACTTCAGCATTAAAATAGCTCAAGTCTTTGCTCCACCAAGTATCAGAAAAAGCGCTGACCGTACAGGAAGCTATACTTGCTGTAAATACCAAAGCTAAAATGACTTGCCAAAACCGCCGCTGAGTTTTCACATTACTTGCGAGCAAGCAAGCAACTGCTAGCTGCACTCCCGGAAAGCAGGAAATCAGATAGCGGCTGACGGCGGAACGTTTGCCGCCTAAAATTAGATCCGGTAAAGCCAGCATTAAAAAAGGTACAAAAATTGATGTTAAAACAAACAGCAAAGTAGAACTGCTAGTTTGGCGGCAGGTTTGGTAAATGGCTGCGACAATTAACAGCAAAAATGGCAATCTCAGCAGATAAGTCCAGATATTATCAAACCCGAAGTCTAAATCAACAAATAATGCTGTAAAGCTGAGAGTCCACAATTTGAAAAGATACAGCCAACCAGGAGATACTCGCGTCCAATCTGTCGTAGCTGAGGCTCGTTCCAGGTTCGTCGCCAGCACGTAAATCCACGGAATATATAAGATTAAAGCGGCGGTAACAGCTAAGAAAAATTGCGAATTCGTGACGTGACCTTGCACTTCTCTTTTTTTGACAAACAGCCAGTAAGAAATTACAAATACTCCGTGTCCGACGAGTGTTAAACTGAAGAAAGGGTGAGTGTAGAAACCAAGAGCGATCGCCAGCGAATAAGACACCCAATTTTGCCAATCCCGCAACCGCACAGCTCTCAGCAGCAGCCAACTGCTGCCAATAACTATGACTGTTAGCAAACTGTACTGCCTTGCTGTCTGAGCAAACAAGATATCAAAGGGAGATAAAGCCAAAAGTGCTGTTGCGAGTAACGCAGTTAAATTCGAGCCGAAAAGTTCCCCAGCTAAAGCGTACATCAAAGGCAGCGACAGCAAACTCAATAGTGCTGGCAAAGTGCGGGATGCTGTTAGGGAACTGCCAAATTGCTGCATCCACCAACGAGCCATGAGAAAGTATAAAGGCGGATGCTGCGGGTCTTCTAGTGCTAAAGAACGAATTGTGTCTGCTTCTGTACTTCCGGGTTTAATCTGCTGATATTTTTGCAATTCGGGTGCGGGAATAATTCGGTTTTGAAATAG
The DNA here is from genome assembly GCA_036700105.1 of Microcoleus occultus BM001215583. GTDB lineage: Bacteria > Cyanobacteriota > Cyanobacteriia > Cyanobacteriales > Microcoleaceae > Microcoleus. The sequence goes on along the minus strand of JAUBOG010000587.1, from coordinate 2,251 downwards.
TTGGTCGTCGATTTCTTGGCGGGTGAAACCAGCGGCGCGGATTGATGTGTAGGCTTCGTCGTGCCAGTAAAGTTTGCGATCGAGCTCGAAAAACCGAAATCCGATACCCAATAAGATGCCGATCGCCAATAAGTTAATCAACCAGCGGGAATTTTTGCTATTGACAGATGTGTCTTGATGTGTTGTAGATGCCATGCTTGTCCTAATTGTGGCGATCGGAATTTGGAACAGTAGACGACAATGACCACTTACGCACGCACTCTACCTGTAGGGTGCGCAGTGCGCACCTTACCATTACTTGGGGCCTAGCAGACTATTTTTGGAGCCGACAGGCCTCACAATCTTAAACCTTACTGCCAGCGCGATCGATACCCCAACAGACAACAATTCTACCCTCTGGCGGATGCCCAATACCTTCTACATATTGGGGTCTCAGAAGGCTGGCTCAGGCCCAATCCGCCTAAAATCAAGAATCTTCAACCAAATCCTCCCAGAACCTCCAGACCCCAAAAATAACTGCTAACATACGTGTTGTACAGTTAATCAACACGCTCCGCAAGGGGTCTACCCGCGTACCGAAAATGGCAAAAAAAGATACGTCTACAAAAACTGCACCTGAAAATTCAGAAAAGCAAAAAGCCCTAACTTCCGTACTGTCCCAAATCGAGCGCAGCTTTGGAAAAGGGGCGATCGTCCGGTTGGGAGACTCCACGCGCATGAGGGTAGAAACCATCCCCACCGGAGCCTTGACACTGGACATTGCTTTGGGCGGCGGTTTGCCAAAAGGCCGAGTCATTGAAATTTACGGCCCGGAAAGTTCCGGTAAAACGACTCTAGCCCTCCACGCGATCGCCGAAGTCCAAAAATCCGGCGGTATCGCAGCCTTCGTCGATGCCGAACACGCCCTCGATCCCACCTACGCCTCAGCTTTAGGCGTAGATATTGAAAATCTCTTAGTTTCCCAGCCGGATACCGGCGAAATGGCCCTCGAAATTGTCGATCAACTCGTACGTTCCGTCGCCGTCGATATCGTAGTCATTGACTCCGTAGCCGCCCTCGTCCCCCGCGCCGAAATCGAAGGCGACATGGGCGACTCCCACATGGGTTTGCAAGCCCGCTTGATGAGCCAAGCACTTCGCAAAATCACCGGCAACATCGGCAAATCCGGCTGTACCGTCATTTTCCTCAACCAACTGCGGCAGAAAATCGGCATCACTTACGGCAACCCCGAAACCACAACCGGCGGCAACGCACTCAAATTTTACGCTAGCGTGCGGCTCGACATTCGCCGCATTCAAAGCTTGAAAAAAGGTACCGAAGAATACGGCAACCGCACGAAAGTTAAAGTTGCTAAAAATAAAGTTGCTCCGCCTTTCCGCATTGCCGAATTTGACATTGTATTTGGCAAAGGCATTTCTACTTTAGGCTGTCTCACTGACTTGGCCGACGAAATGGGAGTAATTCTGAAAAAAGGTTCTTGGTACAGCTACAACGGCGAAAACATAGCTCAAGGACGAGACAAAGTGATCCAGCACATGGAGAAAAACATCGATTTCAAAAATGAAATTGAGGAGCTAGTTAAAAAGAAACTTGAGACTGGTGCTCTGGTTTCTGCTAATTCTGTCGCTCCTATTGAGGTAGATGAGGAGGTTGAAGTAGATGATGATGATGATGATGATGATGTTGTTGTAGAAAATATGGAAGATTTGGAAGAAATCTAAATCTTTGAGTTAGTAAATGTTCTGCTTTTAAGCTGTTCAACATCTAAATTGTATTTTTTGTGCGGGCTTTCTGGCCCACCCCACAAGAACTTTATCAAATGTTGACTGTGTAGTTTAAATGCAGAACAGCTTAGAGCCCTGACTTCTTCAAGAAGTCGGGGCTTTCGTTTTGAGATTGTATCAATTCCGGGCCGGAACGCTCTAAACGGAGGATACGGCACTGCCGTGTCCTCTATATCATTCCGATGCAGCCGGAATTGAGATCGTTTCTAATCTTGAGGAGTTTGCTTCCATACTTGCTCTAGAATCTCGATCTGCTTGTTGAGAGTAGCAGAGCGATGTTGAGTGTATTTGCCGTGTACAAAAATACCTAAACCCACACCCGCAGGCAACACAAAATAGATAAATCCCAGCAACATCTGGGAAATAATTTCCTGCTGAGCATTGTCAAATAGCTGAGTCATGATTGATATTACCCACAGTCAGGACACGGCAGTGCCGTTTCCCTACCCCGATTAATTGTAGGGAAA
>JAUBOG010000586.1:0-3820 GCA_036700105.1 Microcoleus occultus BM001215583 | reverse complement strand
GACTTTGAGAACCCCCTAAATCCCCCTTAAGAAGGGGGACTTTGAGGTACTTCTAGTCTCATCGTGAGAAGGGGGACTTTCGGACTCTTGCTCCCCCCTTTTTAAGCTACGGTGTACACACAACTCCTACAAAGCTAGCTGTGTCTGACACAACCCTTAGTAGGCAAGGTTTTGAGATGAGCGAAGTTTTTATCAATAGTTTTAAGTTATTGATAATGGCTGACGGGAAATCAAGGATTAAAAAAATAAATTTCCGTTTTTTTCGGTCATTTGATTTCCAACTCGACTTGTGTGTACACGGTAGCCTTTTTAAGGGGGGCTGGGGGGGATCTAGACTTTGAAAACACACCCTAGGGGGATCGAAATCTAATGCTTAATACGTGCCATTTAGCCGATCGCGAAAATATTCCTCATACAAGCGACATCTGGGAATGCAATTATTTCCCTCCGATTTCACCAACCCCATACTATTTAACTTAAACCCCAATTCAGACTTCAATCGCACAGGCCCAGAAACACTCGCCACCTCTCTCATCGCCTCCATTAATTCCGCATATTTCTCTAAATTCCATAAATGCCGGCGCAAATGATCGCTGTAAATTCCCGATTCAGTTATCGAAGATTTCACTAATCGATCTAAAGTTACATCTTGACGCGCAATGTGATAGATTCCCAGCCGCACTAAATAGGGATGTCCTCCCACTAACGCCATCAATTCTGCAACTTCATTGCTACTCCAATTTAATCCGTGCCGCTTTGCCAACTCTTGCACTTGCTCTACATTAAACTCCGGCAATTCGATCGGCAATCCTACATTAAATGGCGATTTATTCACATCTAGCGGGATATATACTTCCGTGGAATGTACCACGATCGATCGAAACTTTTTCCAAATATCTCGCCGTTTAGCTTCTTCGTGCAAAGCCCGCAATAATCCAAAAAAATCATCGGCAATTTCCGGGCATTCAAACAGGCGATCGCTCTCATCCAAACCTAATGTCAGAGGTGGCGATGATTCTGACAGCAAATACTGTTCAAAGTAAGCCTTGCAGCACTGATTGCTGCCAATTAAATCTGCTAATTCCCAGCACTTCGGCAACTGTTCCAGCATTCCCAATTGTTGACCGACGCTAGCACAAAACCACTGCAAAAAAGTATCTGAATTAGCAAAAACTCTCCTATTTGCTAGCTGAAAACTCAGCGCCACCGTGCGGGAACCTTGCTGTTCTGCATGGTGCAAAATCCTCGCCATTAAAGAAGTTTTGCCCATCTGTCTGGGAGCTTTTATGCGGATCAGGCTTCCCGGTTGGACGACGGTTTCATAACAGCGAGATTCGATCGGAGGGCGATCGATATAAAAACGAGAAGCTAAATCTACTTGTCCTCCCGGCAATTCTGGCGCGGCGGCTGGCAGAGGTTGAGTTATTGACTGTTTTGTGCTGGGAATTACGCTCAGATTCACAGCTAATTCATGGTCAAAATTTAAGGATGTGCGACCTTCTTTAACTACATTCAAAATTTCTAAAATTAACTTGGAGGAGTCGCCAACACACCGCCATTGCCAGGATTGAATTCCTGTTAAATAGTTAAATAAATCGAAGGAAACTGGTGCATTTAATTCAACGCAAATCGGTAAAATCGCTGGTTTGCGATCGGTTAAACCGTGCAACTCTTGGGCTAGCTGCACTTGTGCTAACATCATTTCGCTAGCAGCAGATTCTGCGGAAATCAGCAGTATGAAATAATCGCAATTTTTTAAATATGAGTTATCTTGGTTGCCGTTGTTAACTAAAAAGACTTCGTGACTGGCGGCAGTCAAAGCTTGGTGCAATTGTTGAACAAAGCTGTGGTTTGGGTTCGATCGCGCGTTAGCGAAGCCCTCGAAGAGGATCGCAATTTTAGCTGCGATCGACTGTATTTCTACTGATTCGCATTTATCCTCAAAATCAGCTATATCGCGCCATTCTTGATTCAATCCGCGACAAATTTCGATGAAATTGGCATAATCCACAGGTTTGCCATTCAGGAAATGACTGACGGTAGATTGGGCTATCCCTAAATCCTCAGCCAAGATTTTCTGACTGGGGAAGCCATTTCTCAGCAGAGACGATTTAACTGCGGGAATGTACTGGAGACGCAGCCTGAGCGATCGCGGCATTGCTTATCACAATCGAGACATTAAAACCATCATAAATGCTAACAGTCCTAAAGTCGATGAAAAGTCGATGAATTCTCGAATAAGTCCGTCACGAAATCAAATAGCGGCCTGATTAGATGAGAGATAAGAAGCTGGAATCGCATCTAAACGAGGTGAAAGCATTGTGCAGTCTATCTTTCCTAATTTGGTCGCTACAATCGGCCACTGATCAACCGGGTTTGGTTTTGACGCCGCCGATGTTGTGGTTGCTGCTGGGAATTGTGTTAAGTGCGATCGATCTTTTAATTCTCCAAACTCACCCGCCAAGATAAAGTTGCGATCGCAAACATAGAGTATAAAATACCATGAGTCAACAAAAGTCCAAGTCAAATAGCATTTTACTCCAGGTTTATAGCGGTTTACTCAAGGGTTGTGGATGCTTATTGCTTGCGTACATTGGATTAATTGGCTGTGGCATTCTGTTTGGCGGGATATTATTTTATTCTTTTGGAATTAAGGATAAGCAAGTTGAGATATGGGTGGGATATGAGGGTATGGCAATTAAGGCTAAGCAGTCGGAAGGAAAACAGTATGTTGGTTCTTTAATGAACAGAGCTCAGCAAGCTTATTTTGCAGAAAACGGTACTTTTTCTAATTCTATTGAAGCTTTAGGACTTGGCATTAAAACAGAAACAACCAACTATAAATATTCAATTCGTGTCACTAAAACAGCAGCCTTTAATTATGGAGTAAGCAAAAAGTATGATCTTAAAAGTTATTTTGGTGGTGTTTTTCTAGTTCCCGCTAAAGAATTAGATCGAAATGCAATGACGACTGTATCTATACTTTGCGAACCAGAAAAGCGCCTTTTAGTTAGATTTAAACCAACAGATGAGCCAGCGGAACCAATTTATCAAAATGGTGAGGTTATTTGCGGCAAAGGCACAACCGAAGTGACCAAATAATCTAACTAAGCAAATCCCAGAATATTTCGCACAAATAGGAGAAAATCAAAATGAAAGCCTCAGAATTAATTAAACTCTATCAACAAGGTAGAAGAAACTTTAGCAGAGAAGACCTCAGTGGTGAGAATTTTGATGGTCAGCAACTGTCTGATATTAATTTGAGTCATGCTGATATTCGAGGCGCTAGCTTTGTTAATGCTAATTTAACAGGAGCCAATTTTACTTGTGTTCAAGCTGGAGCAAGGTTTGAAGAATCATTTATTACAGGCATTTATCAGTTAAGTGTTGCTTGTTTAACAATGTGTCTATCTATTTATTACTGCATTGATTATTCTAATACTTTGGCTGATGTATTCGATGGAGGATTTGAACAGGGATCGGGAATTGCATTCCTTAAGTTTTTTGTTTATGGAATACTGTTGTTAATCTTTCTTGTTTTTTCATCAACATGGATAAACGAAAACTGGATTGCAATTTTTTGGTGCTACTTTACCAGCATTTTTATGGTAAATATAATTATTTACTATTTTACAAAAAAAACTACATTAATAGGTGGCTTTATTTTTAATTTTATGATGCTGTGGCCACTAATTATCTTGGTTTCTACCACAGTACATTATATTGTTGAAAGTTTACCATATCAAGGAACATGGCTCTGGGGAGCAGGGTAAACGCATCTAGTTTGGGAAGAATAATCAGTGGCTGAAAGCCTTGATAT
>JAUBOG010000585.1:0-3871 GCA_036700105.1 Microcoleus occultus BM001215583 | reverse complement strand
CTTTTTAAGGGGGGTTAGGGGGGATCTGTCTTAAGTGAACCGTATTGAAACATGGTGTACAATGAATTTCTGACAACTCTAAAAATCGATTGCTACCTGAACTTGCAATTTAGTCAAATTGGCAACTCGTTTGCTGCCTTCGGCATTCAGGTGGATTCGGACTTGTACTACCCGGCGATCGAGGTTTTCTCCTGGTGTATTGCTGCTAACTTCTTGCTGAATCACTTGCAGCCCAATTTGGCGAACAGTTCCAGATACTTCACCAGCAAATGATTCGCTGGTAATCGTGGCTTTTTGACCCGTGCGAATTTTGCTGATGTCAGTTTGATAGACTTCTGCTACTACTTGCATCCGGTCAGTTTGTCCCAAATCGGCGATGCCTTTTGTGCCGACAACTTCTCCTGGTTTGGCATGAATTTCGAGAATTCTACCTGCAATTGGCGCGCGGATATAGGCTTTTGTCAATGCAGTTTCAGCGCGTTTGAGAGATGCGCGGGCGTTGTTGACTTCTGCTGCTGCTGCTTGTACGTCGGTTAAACGAACTTCCGCAGTTTGCGAGAGAGTTGCTTTGGCTTCGTTAATTTGCTCTGCCAAAGTTGCGATTGTTTTGTTTTTGTTGGCTTGAGCTTCGTTAATTTGCTCTGCTAAAGTTGCGATTGTTTTGTCTTTGTTGGCTTTGGTTTCGTTAATTTGCTCTGCCAAAGTTGCGATCGCCCTCGATCGATTCGCTTGGCTTTCCAAAAATTGTTGGGCGGAAGTTTCTGCACTCAAACGTTTTCGATCGACTTCCTGACTGGAAATAGCGCCTTCTCGGTACAGCGATTCGTAGCGCTGCAAGTCCGATCGAGCATTTCGCTTCTCGGCCCCAATTCGATCGACTGTTGCTTTTAAAGCCTGTTTTTGCCCTTGCAGTTCGGCTTGCAAGCGATCGATCGTGGCTTGCTGGGCTATACGTTCCCCTTGTAATTGAGCTGTCAAACGAGCAATTGTGGCTTGCTGGGTACTGATTTGTCCTGCGAGCTCTGCCTGCAAGCGGGAAACCTGGGCCTGTCGCGCTGCAATTTCTCCAGCTTTGGCTCCCGCTTGTACTTGAGCTAGCTTAGCCTGAGCGACATTAACTTGTTCTTTGGCTTGCTGTACCTCATCTTCGAGCCGATCGCGCGAGTCCATCACTGCGATCGTCCGATCGGCCCCCACGCGATCGCCCCGCTGCACCAAAAGTTGAGCCACGCGATCGTTGCTCATCACCGCCGGTACGGATACGCCGATCGTCTCTCCCACCGGTTCCAATCGCCCCAGAGTCACCACCTGCTTGGGAATTGGCAGCGTTTCCGCTGATTCAGAGGGTTGACTGGCTGGCCCAAATTGTTGGATGGCATAGAAAGCCCCCGCACCCGCGACAGCAATCGCAAGTACGATCGGGGCGATCGTCCATCGACTTGACTTTGACGGTAAGTTAAGGTTCATTTGGATTCTGGTTGCGAAAAAGCCCCTGACAGCATTGCGTGGAATGCAGCCGCAACAAGAGCTAAACGCATATCAATATGTTTATATTCAAATTTTATATCAATATATTGAGATATGCAAGAGCAATTTTGGTAAAAAAGCAGCCAAAATAAGATAAATGCCCGTCACAGCTTGCCTCAAGCATGAAGTAGAAGTGAATCCATCCTCCAATCACGGCACGATCGTTAATTTTCAGCAAAGCTACTGGGCAGTTAACGCTGCCTTCGAGACAGCCCTCTCGGCTTACGGGCTGAGCGGGCCGCAGTGGGACACGCTGCGGATCTTGCGCGAACATCCGGGGGCAAACGGTGCAGACATCGCCCGCATTGCCCGCGTAAGTCCCCAAGCAGTAGCAACCATGCTGCAACGCTTGGAACAAGCAGGGCTGATTGTTCGCCGCCCGCCTTTGCGGGGTCGATCGGTCGAAAGTTACATTACCCCAAGCGGTGAAACCCTGCTGCGGGAGGGCGATCGGGTTGCCGACGAGATAGAAGCAAAAATGCTGTCAGATTTCAGCACCGAAGAAAAACAGCATTTCAACGATTATCTCCAGCGCTGTAGCGCTAATTTAAAGTGCGATCGAGCCAGCAATAAATCCAATTCTTAGGAAGATCGCCGAGCGATCGATCTCTCTCTTATTCTGCTCTATCCAACCAAACCATTAAATCGGATAAACTAGAAAATCCAGCTACCTCCTCCACCAAACTCTCTAACTGCTCAACCGATAATTCACCAATCCGCGAAACTACATCGGGATTTACTTCTCCTAGCCGTCGCTCCAGCATCCGCAAGATTAAGGCTCTTTGACCTGCTTTAATTCCTTCTTGAATCCCTGCTTCACGGCCTTCTTGAATCCCTGCTTCACGGCCTGCTTGCATCAATTTAGCCCTAGCTCGCTCCAAGCCTTCTTCTATACCTCTAGAAACTATACCCCGCTGTTCTTCGATCGCCCTCTCTTGAGCTTCCATATCCTCGAACTCTTTCAAGCTTAAGTTAGCCTCATTGGCAATTTGAAAAGCTTTTTCTAGCTCTGGAACTGTTTCCATTGTGGCTGGGATTGTTTCTAAATCGGGAGTGTGTTTCATAAAATAAATCCATTTGTCAGTCAAAGTTGTGAGTTCGTCTAACTCTTTTTTGAACTTCGGCAACTCGACAAAAAACATTTCAACTTCGAGATGGGGATAATCAAATAGTTTTTCCTTTTCCTTGAACACAAAATGAGAAATAACATCAGGTTGTTCTTTGAACATTTCAAAATCAGCGATCGTCAAAGCTATTACTGGTTGCAATTTAGCATAACTTTCTCTAATTTTGAGTTGGTTGGCATAGGTTTTGGCTAGGTTGTAGATGACTCGTTTTTCAAAAGCGGCTACATTCAAAACTTGCATTTCAATAATTACCGTCTTGTTGCCGGTAATTCGAGCTTTGACATCCAAATAACTATCTTTGAGTCCGCTAACGGTAGCAGCCGAGTAAGGGTCAATAATTTGCAAGTCTTGGATGACTGGCTCACCGGCGTAAATTAGAGCATTTAAGAAGCTGATGAGGATGTCTTGGCTGTCGGTGGAACCAAAGATTTTTTTGAATGCAAAGTCTGTCTTAGGGCTGATAAATTTCATAAGATTTTTCCTAATCTATTTGATGGATTTATGAAGCGCGATCGCCCAACCGCAGAAAAAAACTGGGTAGCTGCAATAGTCCACTTGAAATTATTAAAAGACTTTTGCTATAAGTTTACCATACAAATACCAATACAGCTAGCTGTCAAAGTAACAACAATGACCAAAATATTAGTAATTGAAGACGATAACTTAATCCGAGAAACCGTATTAGAACTTCTGGAATCCCGCGGTTTTGAAGCGGTCGGCGCCGAAAACGGACAAGTCGCTATCGAGTTAGCCACAACCCAAATTCCCGATTTAATTTTGTCTGATGTCATGATGCCCGAACTAGACGGTTTACAAGTTTTCGCGGTTTTGCGATCGCACCCTGCAACCGCCAGCATTCCGTTTATTTTTATGACAGCCTCGGAAATGGAAAAAGCCCTAAAACTCAAAGCAGACGGCTATCTCAAGAAACCTTGCAGCGTCGCAGAAATACTTCGGGCGATCGCAACTCAACTAGAAAAGCCGACAGTTACCAACCCGCAACATCAAAAAGTACAGGACAATTCTGCGCCGTCAAATATCAGCTTGCGCTTCAGAAATCAAAAATATAAGTTTGAGATTGCCTCGCTTTGCTCGCAATAACACGCGCAGTAACGTTATTCATACACGAGTTGAGGGGGAATTTCAAATTGGTTCCAGCCAGTAGCTGTAGGGTGCGTCGCCACCTGCCAATCCTAAAAAAGAGCGACAATCGAGGG
>JAUBOG010000584.1:0-3876 GCA_036700105.1 Microcoleus occultus BM001215583 | reverse complement strand
TTTTCCACCTGTAGCGCTTTTGTCTCTACTCAAACGCTATATATGGGAATTTAGAAATTAGATGCGTTTACCCTGTGATACCAGGAAAGCTGACTCTCTCAGGAAAAGATGGCGGTGATGCCAAGCTCTACCAAGAAAAAGATGTTGACAATGCTCTCAAGCAACTGGCTGAAATTGAGGAGGAAGACAGATGAAAAGTCATTACACTATTATTATTCAGTGGTCTGATGAGGATCGGTGCTATGTCGTTAGTTTTCCAGAATGGGGCGACTATTGTCATACCCACGGAGATACTTACGAAGACGCATTAAAAAATGCCCGTGAGGTTTTGGAACTTCTAACTGAATCGACGCTAGATGATGGTAAAAGCTTGCCAAAACCACAATTATTTGGTCAATCCTTAGTCGGATGAATTTATCAATAGTGTTAATCCGTAGGGTGCGTCGCTGCGAGATATTGGATATAACTTGCAGATTATAGATGGCGACGCACCCTACTTGCTTGCAGCTATTCGATCGCCCAAACAACCGCTTCCCCCGAACAAGCAACCTCCATTCCAGCATTTTTGCTAATTTTTGCATTTTTCAAGGTATTTTTGTAGGGTTGCTGGTTTAACTCGATCGCCCGCTGCTCAATTGCATCAACACAGGTGTGAATCGATGGACATCTACTGCACCCGCCCAAGCTGCCAAAATCCCCTTAACTCTTTCCCCGATTTCAACGAAAGCGCCAGTCTTGAGGAAATCGAGCAAAAGTATTGCGCTGCTTGCGGGATGCCGTTAATTTTGGACAGCCGCTATTTGCCGCAGCGGCCGCTTTCGCGGGGAGCTTTTGGCACGACTTTTCAGGCCCTGGCCCTCGGTTCTCCCCTCAAGTTGCAGTGCGTTGTCAAGCGATTGCAGCCACCCCTCCACCTCAACTCGAATCAGCTTGCGGCGGCGGGGCGGGCTTTTCGGCGAGAGGCTGATGTTTTGAACAGTTTGGGCGACAGACACCCGCAAATTCCGGCTTTGTACGCTTACTGCGTGCTGCACGTACCTGATGTGGCTCAGAATTTGGGGCAGATTGCATCCTCCGAAAGCGAGGGTGTTTCCAGTGAAATTGCTGCTAAGCCGGAGATTCAAGAGTTTTTTTATTTGGTTCAGGAATTCGTAGACGGTGCAGATTTGCGCGAGGAAATTGCGACTCGCGGCAAGTTTTCCGAAGCTGAGGTGGTGGATGTTTTGCAGCAAATTTTGCCTGTGCTGCAATTCATTCACGACAACGGCGCGATTCACCGCGATATCAAGCCGGACAATATTGTCCGCGAAACTGCTCGCGGTGAAGGTGTCGGAAAGCTGTTTTTGATTGATTTTGGGGCGGTGAAGCAGGTGGCTGCGGGTGTTTCGGCTCAAAGTTCGATCGTCTTTGGCACTCAGGGTTATGCGCCGCCGGAACAGGTTTCGGGAGAACCTGTTTACCCGTCAACGGATTTGTACGCTTTGGGCGTGACTTGCCTGTATTTGCTGACGGGGAAAAGGCCGCAGGAGTTGATGGAGTCTGCTACTCGCCGCTGGAATTGGCGCGTTTGGGCCTGTGCGAGCGATCGTCTGGCTGCTATTTTGGATCGGATGGTGATGTCGGCTCCGGGCGATCGATTTGAGTCGGCCGCTCAGGTGCTGGCGGCTCTGGCCGGGGAAATGGCGACGGGGGCCATAAGCCCTGCTGCTGGGGGCTTGGGCGCTCAGCAAACCCAAGCTGCGGCGCGAATTGAGGCGATCGCGGATACGGCGAATTTGACGGCGAATTTATCGGAGGAAACCGAGGAGGAGTCAGAGTTTGGGGAAATTAATATCAGGGAATTGTTGAGGCGATCGGCGATCGCGGGTTCTGGTAGTTGGCTGCTGGCGATCGCCCTTGTCAGCTTTTTGGGGACTGTTTGGATTAGCACGCTGATCTGGCTGCTGCTGCTTGCCGGTATCATCTTTTCTCAATACCGCCCCCTGAAACAAAAGTTTTACTTTTTTATTACTTTAGTCATTACTAATACGATAATTTTTGTATTGTTCCCGGCTTGGTCTATTTTAAATCCCGTCCAATTAGGGATTCAGGGATTGGCGATCGTGGGGCTGTTGACCGTTCTAGCTATTTTACTGTCGTATACTTTAATGGGAGTATCCCGACTTTCCTACAGGTTTGTACTGCCGCTGTTCAAAAAAATTATTAGGGAACTGATTTAGTTAAGAAACCTATGCGCCAGAAAAATGAAACTATTTTGCTTTTAATTTCTCTAGCGGTCGCAGGTTTTCTAATTGCAGTGGTGCTGTGGCTGTTGGAGAAAGCTGGTTTCCCGCCTCATATAGATTTTAGCAGTTATGGAAGTTCGGGAGAAACCGCACTGCAATACCAGAGAAGTTTGAGTTTCGATCTGAAAGAGCGGATGAGTTACGGCCAAAAACAATTGGTGGAAAGAGAAGATGTCAACTTGGAAAGGCCAGAATTTAGAGCCGCTAAAAATAAGGGAATTGAGGCAATGGCTGCTGGCAAATACCAGCAAGCTGTCGGTCATTTTGAACAAGCTCTGCGCAGTTGCTCCAATGCACCGGAAACTAGAATTTATCTGAACAATGCTCGGATTGGCGATCGCAAATGCTACACGATCGCGGTGGCTGCACCTACGGCGAATCAGCCGAATGCAGCTTTGGATATATTGCGCGGAGTCGCTCAAGCTCAATCTCAAATCAACCAAGCTGGCGGCATCAACGGCCGGCCTCTCAAAGTGATTATTGCTAACGATGACGACCATCCCGCAGTAGCGAAACAAATTGCTTCGGCTTTGGTGAAAAATCGCGAGGTTTTGAGTGTAATCGGCCACCACACCAGCACGGCTACTTTGGCAGCTTTGCCGATCTACGATTTGGGAAAATTGCCTGTTATTTCGGGAACTAGCACTGCGGTTAAACCTGCTAATTTGAGCCGCTATTTTTTTCGGACGGTTCCCACTGCTTACGTGGGCGGTAGGGCTTTGGCAGATTATCTGCTGACTAAGTTGAAAAAGCGAAATGTTGCGGTTTTTTTCAATCACAAAAGTGCTTACAGCGAGTCGCTAAAGTCGGAGTTTGTAGCTGCTGTTTCTCTGGGCGGCGGGCAAGTAGTCGCTGAGTTTGACTTGTCAAATCCGGGTTTTAGTCCTGCTAAAAGTATCGAAAAAGCTATTAGTCGGGGTGCTGAGGCGATTATGTTGAACCCGGATTATGATGCTTTAGACAAAGCTTTGCAGGTAGTGACTGTTAATAATAGGCGGCTGTTTGTGTTGGGGGATATGGGAACAATGTACAGCAAGACGACTTTGGAAGTGGGGGGAGATTCGGCAGTTGGGATGGTGATGGCGGTGGCGTGGCACATTGACGGCGATCGCAAATCGGAGTTTTCCCGCCAATCCCGACAGTTGTGGAAAGCGGATGTTGGTTGGGTGAGTGCGATGACTTACGATGCTACGATGGCTGCAGTTTCGGCGATCGATCGCAGTCCCACCCGCCAAGGAATTCAAGAAGTGCTTTCCGCTTCCGATTTTGTCGCAAAGGGAGCAACTGGCCCGATTCGGTTTTTACCTTCGGGGGTTCGGAATATGCCGGTTCAGCTTGTGAAAGTGCATCGGGCCAACCCTTCGCGATCGGGCACCGGTTTCGATTTTGTACCGATGAAATAACGCTTAATTCCCAGAATAAATCCCGTTTACCCTGGGACTTCAATCCAATCTCGATTAATAAATTAAGCAAAACTAAAGTCCTCACTGCGAACCTAATTTATGCACAACTTCCGCGCCACCGAATATAATAGAGCTCTTGCAAAAATACAATGCACCCCACCCCAGCCCTCCCCTTGCTAAGGGGAGGG
>JAUBOG010000583.1:0-3933 GCA_036700105.1 Microcoleus occultus BM001215583 | reverse complement strand
ATCTAGACTCGACTAAAAGCGATATTTCTCAAGGGTTTTAGTCTTAAGTTGACACGAAGAAGGGCACTGCCGTCTCCTAATTTCGGGTAACAATAATTCCGATGCTACCGGATTTGATATGAATCACGATCGGCCGAAAGAAAACTTACGCGCGCCAGATGCACCCCTTAAACGGCAGCATCCAGTTAGTACGGTGTGCATTGCACACCCGCAGATAGTGTCTGTGTATAAGTCCTACGAAAGCCATCTCAAACTCAAAAACTTTTTCCCCCTTCGCCTTCAAACGGTGCGGGCACTGTGAAATAGAAACTGGTGCCTTCTGAAACCACACTTTCGGCCCAAATTCTCCCCCCGTGCTGCTGCACGATGCTGCGGCAGATAGCCAAACCCAAACCCGTACCTCCTTTTTGGCGGGAGTCAGAAGCATCGACTTGTTGAAAACGTCCAAAGATAGTTTCTAGTTTATCCGCAGGAATCCCCCGGCCCCGATCTTTGACTTCAAATAAAGCCCGTGAAGCGCAGCTATCCCGTAGGGAATCGCCCAAATCTTCAACCCTGACAGTTACTGTACTCCCCGGAGGCGAAAATTTAATCGCATTGCTCAACAAATTTACCAGCATTTGCACGATCCTGTCGGGATCTGCCCAAATTAAGGCCGTTTTCGGCAAAATCGATAACTCAATCTGATTCTCAGCAGCCAGAGACATCACAGCTTCTGCAGACTTCCGCATCAAAACCTGCGCGTCGCACCACTGCTTTACCAAAGTAATTTGGCTGGATTCGAGCCGTTCTAGATCGAGAATATCGTTGACCAAACGCACTAACCGCTCTGTATCGCCCGACGCGATTTCTAGCATCTGTTTGGCAGTTTCCGGTTTATCTTTGAGCACTCCAGCCGCCAGCAAACCTAAAGAACCGCGAATTGAGGCCAGCGGCGTTCGCAGTTCGTGGCTGACAATCGAAATAAACTCATTTTTCATTTTTTCAATTGCCCGACTTTCTGTGATATCCGTGACTGTGCCGACGTGACCGATTAGTTGACCTCGGTCGGAAAAAATGCGGGCTATTTTAACCCGGCAAAACCGGATTGTTCCGTCTCGCTGGATGTGGCGGAATTCGCAGGAAAATTCCCCCTCTTGCGATCGCGATTGGGACCACATAGACAGAATTAGTTTGAGGTCTTCGCGGTGAACAAACCGCATCCACCCCTTCCCTAAAGCTTCTGCTGGCGTGAAGCCGCCAATTGCTTGACACCGGGGATTTGTATAGATACATTTCCCCTCAGCATCGATTTTGAAAATGCCGACGGGGGAACTCTCGCTCAGAGAGCGAAATAAAGCTTCGCTTTCCCGAAGTTCTGCTTGAGATTTTTCTAGTTCTCGGGTTCGCTGGAAAACTCGCATTTCTAACAGTTCGTTGAGCTGTTGGAGGGCGGCTTCAGCCAGTTTGCGATCGCTAATATCACGCTGGACTGATACCCAATGGGTAAACCAACCAGTTTTGTCAGCGATCGGCACAATGCTCACTTCTACCCAAAAGTCCGTCCCGTCTTTGCGGTAGTTGATCAAGTCAACCCGCACCGGCTGCCAGGTTTCCAAAGCTGTCCGAATGCGGTGGAGAGTGGCGCGGTCTGTTTTTTGTCCTTGCAAGATGCGCGGCGTTTTGCCCAAAACTTCTTCTAGCGTATAGCCGGTCATCCGCGTGAAAGCTGGGTTGACATAAATAATTCGCGGCCCCGGTTCATCAATCGGTTCGGCTTCGGTAATTAACACGGCGTCGTTAGTCGTGGTAACTGCTGATTCCAACAGGCGCAACTGTACTTCTTTAGCTTTGCGATCGGTAATTTCTCTAACAGTCCCTATCATCCGCACTGCATCGCCTGCTTCGTTATAAAAAAACTTACCTTTCCCCTCCATCCAGTGAATGCTGCCATCGGGCCAAACCACCCGGGTTTCGTGAAAGTAATCCGATCGCTGGACGAGGGCCTGATTAATCGCATTCTCCACACCTTTTAAATCTTCTGGGTGAACGCAAACTGCAAAACTTTGATAATTTCCGGCAAAACTTCCCGGGGCCAACCCAAACAACTGTTCGTGTTCCTTGGACAAAACAATGCGATTTCTCTGCACGTCCCAGTCCCAAAATCCGATTTTGGTAGCCGACAAAGCCAAGCTGAGCTGCTCGTTGATTTTCCGCAGCTCAATGCTGGTAATCGCCACTCGAAGTTCTCCGGCTATTTCGATTTCGCACCGCTGCCAAGGCAAAGATTTTGACCTCACAGTTTCTTGCCATAACTCAAAGGAAGTGCGAGGAGACAGCGGTCTGCGGCCGTCCGGTTTTAATTCAATTTTTTCCTCTGGTTGGCCGGCCCAGTTGACAGTTTGAATTGCTTCGGGACGGAACCACAAAATGTAATAGTTTTGCATCTCGGAGATGGCAAGCACCAGCAAACCGCTAGCAATTTGTTTAAATTTCTCGGCGGGCGGATACAGTTTTGAGAGAGAATCTGTATGGAAAACTTCATTATTTATTTGAGGTCTTATCCAACCTATTAACTTTTCTATTTCTGCCACTTCCGGGGTTTTGCCGATCGCGATTAAATTTTCCTTGGCACACACAACTCCACCTGTAGCGCCGACTAAGGTCAGCAATTCGTCTCGGGATGTAAGCAAACCTTCTACAAAACAGTTTTTTTGAGAAATTTCTGCGATGAATTTATGGCAAATTTCTTTTAGATAAATTGCATATTCCCAGTTTTCGCTATCTTGTTTGTAGCTGAGTTCTAGATTCACAAACTTTGCTATCAGTTCGCAAGCCGTTCTGATTTCGTAGTTGATATACTTTGGTGTTTGGTGGTGGCAGGCGATCAATCCCCAGAGTTTTCGATCTTTGATTAATGTCACGGTCATGCTAGCGCCAATGTTCATATTTTTGAGATATTGAACGTGGCAAGGCGACACTGTTCTCAGCAAAGAGCAGGCAAGATCCAGGGGGCGACCCGTCAGCGGATTGCAGTGAGGAATTAGTTCTACAGGCTGACTGTGAATATCGGGAATAAACCGAATTAAATTCATGCTGAAGAAATTTCTCGCCTGGGCGGGAATATCGCCAGCCGGATAGTGCAGTCCCAACAAAGGAGCCAAACTTGCTATTTTGTCTTCGGCGATGACTTTGCCGGCGCCGGTGGCATCAAATTGATAGACGATCGCCCGATCGAAGCCGATCATCCTCCGCACTTCTTCAACTACTGTCTGACACAGCACTTGCAGGTTTGGTGTTTCGTGGATTTTGTCGATCGGCTCTTGGACTAAATGATAAAAATTGATACAATCTCTAGCTTTTGGGGAAGCAGCCAGCTCTAGTTCCAGAACTAATGCTAGGTCAGATTGATGCAGCCTCCCCTGAAAAAAAAATTTGCGATTTTGATTTTTAAATGATAAACTGATACAGTTACGTTGATGGCTTTTTTCCAATAAAGCTTCTTGAATCGCCTCAATTTCCTCAGCCTCCACAAAATCCTTTAAAAAATTGCCCAGAAGTTCTTTCGGGTAAATGCCGATCGCCTCAAAAATATTGTTGCTAACTTGCAAAATTTTCAACACAGGAGATTCCAGCACCAACAGGATGCCGTGAGGTTGAATCGAAGTTGATGAGTAAATTGGTTCGGAGTCGCTGTCACGGAGAGCGGCTGTGTCTGAAGGTAATATCATTGCTTTCTTCTTATAAGTGAAACTTTTTTAAATTAGCCTGTGTTTGTGACGATCGGGCAATTTTGGTTTCATTGGCGGGCCCAGAGGCCTACCCCACAATCTCAAGCGTGTCAACAATCGCCTGAAACCCTCTGTATATCTCGCTGGTAGACCACTGCACGATCCCCCTAAATCCCCCTTAAGAAGGGGGACTTTGAGTGCTTCCAGTTCCCCCCTTCTTAAG
>JAUBOG010000058.1:0-20192 GCA_036700105.1 Microcoleus occultus BM001215583 | reverse complement strand
GGAAAAAGAAGCCTGCGGTCTAACTGTACCCAGTTGACCGTCAGGTTAGTTCACACCAACAGTTTAAACGCCTCACTGGAATGACCCCAAAACAGGTTCGCTAATTCGATCGCGCACGAGTCAAGGAGACAAAGATGAAGTTTAAAGCAATCAAAGGACATCTGGGAATCGGAACGGAAGGGAAAGACGCGACTTACGTGGAGGCTGCCGGGTGGGGTAAGTATCGGTGGTGGCGGTATGTTCTGGGATTAGTAGTCATCTTCTTTGTGGGGCTGGTGGTCGGCGGCATCGCCGTCCCGCGCGTCGCGTTCTTGCTCGGCGGTCAGGAAGGGCTTGCGGCGGTCAGTCGGCTGGATTACGCCGCGCTCGGTCCCGTGGGGGGTTTTGTTGCAGTCACGGCAATTTTTCCATTCTTCCTCGCGGGAATCCTGATCGCCGTCACCCTCGTTCACCAGCGTCATCCTCGGACGCTTGTCACAGCGAGAGAGAAAATCAGTTGGCGGCGTGTCGGTCATGGGTTTGTGGCGTGGTTCGTGCCATTCTGGCTGATCGCTGGGCTGGGACAGTACCTCTTCTATCCCGACACCTTCTCTTTTAACTTTAACTTTGACTTTGCAACGTTCGCGCTCTTTGTCCCGCTGGCACTGGTCTTCACCGCGATCCAGACCACCACAGAGGAGCTTTTCTTTCGCGGATACATCGTGCAGGGCGTGAGCCTGATCTGGTCTAACCGCGTCTTTCTGGCACTCGTGCCAGCCGTGATCTTCGCCCTGGCGCACCTGTTCAACCCGGAGGCAAGCGCGGGCGGTTGGCTCACGGTCTTCTTCAACTACTTTCTCGTTCCGGGTCTGGTATGGACCGCCGTCTCCTTGATTGACGGAACCACCGAACTCGCGATCGGCGCGCACTTCGCGAACAACATCGGCGGCAGTCTCTTGATGGGCGTAGCCGGAAACGCCGTGAACGCACCGACTTTGTTCACAGTCAGCAAGTTCCACGCGACCTATACAGCGCTATCGATGCTGGTTGTAGTACCCGTGTTTCTGGCGATCGCCTACAAGGTGTTCAAACGCGATGAGGCATCCGAACCCGTTTCCCAAAGCGATCGGATTGGTCGTCGGTAATCTCATCGAACTCTGAAAACAATCGCAAAGGTAACTATCGATCAGATTCAAGCACCACATACACGTACAAATCAAGGAGACAAAGATGAAGTTTAAAGCAATCAAAGGACATCAGGGAATCGGAACGGAAGTGAGAGACGCGACTTACGTGGAGGCTGCGAGGTGGGGTAAGTATCGGGGGTGGCGGTATCTTCTGGGACTGATGATCATTCTCTTTGCCTGGATGATTGCCGCTAACTTCGCCAGTGCGATCGTTGCGCTTGCGATTGGCGGCAAAGAGGGTGCTGCGGCTTTGGGTCGGCTGGATTACGCCGCGTTCGGTTCCGTGGGAGGCTTTGTTGTGGTCATGGCGGGTTTTCCGTTCTTCCTCGCGGGAATCCTGATTGCCGTCACCCTCATCCACCAGCGTCACCCCCGGACGCTGGTTACGGCGCATGAGAAAATCAGTTGGCGGCGCGTTGGTCACGGGTTCGTGGCTGGGTTCGTGCCCTGGGTGCTGCTCGGCGGGCTGGGGCAGTACCTCCTCTACCCCGATACCTTCTCCTTCAACTCCGACCTCAAGACGTTCGCGCTCTTCGTGCCGATCGCGCTGATCCTCACCGCAATCCAGACAACCACCGAGGAGCTTTTCTTTCGCGGATACATCGTGCAGGGCGCGAGCCTAATCTGGTCTAACCGCGTGTTTCTGGCGATCGTGTCGGCTGTGATCTTCACCCTGCCGCACGCCACCAATCCAGAGTCACAGGAGGGTGGCTGGATCGGAATGTTCGTCGGAATGTTCGTCGGCACAGGTCTGCTGTGGGCGATCGTTTCATTGATCGACGGCACGACCGAGCTTGCGATCGGCGCACACTTCGCCAACAACATCGCGTACTTTCTCTTGTTCAACTGGTCTGGAAGCTTCTTCGCTGCACCAGCCCTGTTCAGCATCAGCGAGTACCATGGGAGATTCTACGACATCATCTCCCTCGTGCTGATTCCCGTTTTCCTGGCGATCGTTTTCCGGGTGTTTAAACGCGACGAGGCATCCGAACCCGTTTCCCAGGGCGATCGGATTGGTCGTCGGTGATCTCGTCAGTTCGTAAAACCATCGGCAAATGTACTATAGCTCACATTATTTCAGGATAGTCAAATGATTTTAGTAACTGGCGCAACTGGGAGCAACGGTACAGAGATTGTCAAGCGACTCACAGCACAGAACGTGCAAGTCCGCGCAATGGTTCGTAACCGTGATCGAGCAAAGGAGATTGCACTCCCGAATGTTGAAGTGGTGGAGGGGAACTTTGATCGCCCTGAGACGCTGTTGGAGGCGCTGACTGAAGTAGACCGTGCCTTTCTCTTAACGAACTCTACAGAACACGCAGAAGCGCAACAACTTGCGTTCGTTGATGCGGCACGTCAGAGTGGTGTCAAGCATATCGTCAAACTATCGCAATTTGCAGCCGATGCCCATTCGCCCGTGCGCTTTTTGCGTTACCATGCCGCAGTCGAAGCGGCAATCCAAGCATCAGGAATGACGTACACGTTTCTGCGTCCCAACCTCTTTATGCAGGGCTTATTAAGCTTTAGATCGACGATCGCAAGCCAAAATGCCTTTTATGCAGCGATCGACAATGCAAAGGTGAGCGTGGTAGACGTGCGCGATATTGCAGAAGTTGCTGTAGTTGCTCTAACAGAAACAGGGCATGAGGGAAAGATTTACAACCTCACGGGACCACAGGCATTGACTCATGCTGAGATGGCAGAACAACTCTCGGCTGCGCTCAATCGTCAGATTGCATTCGTCGATATTCCATCTGAAGCAATGCGCGATCAACTGCTCAAAATTGGGATGCCACTTTGGCAAGCAGACGGACTGATTGAGGATTACGCGCACTATCGGCGCAATGAGGCAGCAGTGATTTCGTCTGGTGTGCAGGACGCAATTGGTAAAGAGCCGCGTAGTTTTAAGACATTCGCCTGCGACTACGCAACAATGTTTGGCTAGACGCAGCCCAACAACCCTGCTGCACTGGAACGAACCTGAGTTGTCGTTGAAATGCAAAGGTTATTTACGTCCGGGGAGCAGGGTCGTTTTACCCGATCGCAGCCGTGTACTGCGCCACTAAGTTTGCAGTTTGGGCGATTTCCGAGGGACTGAGGCAAGAATCGACAGACATCCGAGTTACGGTGATTTCGCCTGGAGTGACTGCAACTGAACTCGCCAGCACGATCACGGATGCTGAAGCAGCGGAATGGGTGGAGGGATTTCGTGAGGCAGTGATTCCAGCAGATGCGATCGCCCGTGCGATTGCCTTTGCGATCGCGCAGCCAGACGATGTGGATGTCAACGAAATCATCGTTCGACCGATCGGACAGAGTGGTTAAGTTATTTGTTTAGGCTGTCCGTAAACGTTCAACATCCCGGATAGGCGGCGCACCAAACATGCGGGCATATTCGCGGCTGAACTGTGAAGTACTCTCATACCCGACTTGATAAGCAGCTTGAGCTGCATCGATCGCCTCAGCCAGCATCATCTGACGCGCGGTTAACAATCTCAATTGTTTTTGATATTGCAGCGGACTCATTGAGGTGACTGCTTTGAAATGGCGATGGAACGATGCCGTAGACATATTCGCTTGCTCAGCGAGATCCTCAACCCGCAGCGGCTGGCTAAACTCTGCCTTAATTTGTCTGATTACTTCTGCAATTCGCTGCATGTTGCTGCCCGACGTGGCAACCTGACGAACAGCTTCACCTGGGTGATTGGTGAGTAGACGGTAATAAATTTCGCGGATCATCATCGGGGCGAGAAACGGGATATCCTGTGGTGTCTCTAACAGGTTGATTAACCGGATGATGCAATCAAGCAAAGACGGATTGGCATCGCTAACGCACCAGCCTCTGACCGAGTTTTCTTTGCGCTCATTGTCTTGGTTTGTTTGAGCAATAATCTCACAGAGTTGAACTGGGTCTAGCTTCAGCTTCAAGCCGAGATAGGGTTGATCGGGTGTCGCCTGGATCATGCAGACGCTCAACGGCAACTCTACTGACATCACCAAATATTGAGCAACACCATATTGAAAGTTTTCCTCATTCAGCGATAATTTCTTTTCACCCTGTGCCGCCATAGCAAATAACGGTTCGCTGACCGTCTGGAGGGTTGTACAAGTATCGCATCGCACAAAGACTAAGGAATCGATCGCAGTTGGATAATAAATGCTTCCCTTGCTGTCTGTGTGTCGATCGATGAGTGTTGCCAATTCTGCACATTTGGCGATCGCCAAATGCCGTTGCGTTGGCAAAATCTCTCCATTGGGAGAAGCTTCGATCGCGAGATTATAATTCAGTGCTTCAATCGTCATGCTGAACTCCTAATTGATATAGCCCTGCTCATGCGGTCATTATAGGAAATCTTTCTTCTTTGTCTGCGTCTTTTGAGAGGATTAGGCAATCATCTGCAAGGTTTGTGTATTTAACCTCCTGTTTCTTGCTTATAGGATGAAACTATTCGAGCGGTCTAAAGCCTCTAGTGCTGCGTTCGAGTTTCTTTGCCGGCGCTGATTTGAGTAGTTTACGGACAACTGTGAACGACTACTCCTGTCCGTTGCTGCCGCGCTACTCGCCATAGTATGGGTTCCCTCCAGCGGCAAAACTAAGGATGTAGAAACCACTGTAGCCAATCGTACTGAACAGAGGAATTGTTGGAGGGTCTCCCCCGGAGCTTAATGCTGTGATGTAAGCATCGTGTTCGTTATGTCCTGTAAACCACAAACCTTATTTGCTGATTCCCATGCTGAACACATTAATAAACGAAGAAACACCAAAGCGTACCCCTCGCCCTCTAACTCCTTTTACCCTCTTCATCGGCTCGATCTCCTATCTGGGAGTTGGTGTCCTCAACCCGATTATGCCTGCCTTAATCGAGGGACGATATGGCGGCACCGCGTTTCACGTCGGGTTAATGTATACCACATTGGCAACCGCGCAATTTATTGGTAGCCCTGTCATTGGGCTACTGAGCGATCGCTATGGGCGACGACTCATTTTGATGTTCAGCTTACTAGGCGCAGCGATCGCCTACCTGATCATGGGTATAGGCGGCGCGCTGTGGGTGATGTTCGCCGGGTGGGCCATCTTTGGTATCACGGATGGTACAGCAAGCTCGATTTTTGCCTACATTGCAGATACTGCAACTCTAAAGGCTCGTACTCGTGCCTTCGCATTTATGAGTGCGGCAACGGGCGTGGGTTTTACAATTGGCCCCACGATCAGCGCCCGGTTTGCATCCATCGATCTGGCAATTCCCTTGTATATCGTGGCAGCCACAAGTGTAGTCGGTTTGGTATGGGCCTATTGGGCAATGCCGGAAACGTTCCCTGACAACCATCGTGTTGCACGAGTCTCGCTCCGTCAATTGAATCCGTTGAGTCAGCTATTTGTGGACTTGCGCAATCCGCATCTGCGCTGGCTAATGCTCAGCTTTTTTCTGACTACGATGACGTCCATCATCACCTCATCAAATCTCGCTGCGATGACCAATGATTTGTTTGGCTGGCAACCACAGCAAATTGCGCCAATTTTCATGTTGCTGGGTGTGGTTGAAGTCCTTTCTCAGGTCTCGATCATGCCTGTCCTACTCCACTTTCTGAGAGAAATTCAAATTACTAGCCTGGGTGCGATTATTCTGAGCATTGCGTTTGGATTATTTGGTTTGTTTTCTCTGACTGGGCTACCAGCACTGGTGTACGTGGCAGCAATCATGGCAAACATGGGCACGGCATTGGTGGAAGTATCAATTCAGGGATTGATGTCAAAAACAGTCGCACCCGAAGCTCAAGGACGCATCCAGGGCAGCTACAGGGCAACGTTTGCACTAGGACGAATCATCGGCCCTTTATGGGCTGGTTGGCTCTACCAACAGATTAGCCCCGCCATGCCCTACTGGATCGGTGCAGGGCAAATGATGTTGGTTTTGATCTTGACTCGGTTTGCAGCATCTAAACTTCAACACAAAGGAATCGCACAATGAAGGCAACCCGTCCGGCAATTAGGCAAAATGTTTCCCGTCGGTCGGTACTTGGATTGTTAGGATTTGGTGCCGCTACCGCTGCCTTAACACCCACTTTTTTGAAGACGGCACGGGCACAGAATCAAACCCAAACTCAACCGTCGCAACCTGCTTCAACCCAACCCTCGCAGATCATCACGAAGGAAATCCCGCGCACAAAGGAGAAACTGCCTGCAATCGGTCTGGGAACGTTTATGACCTTTGATGCTTTATCTAATCAGCCCCGCGATCGGCTTCAGCAAGTAATGCGCCGCTTTTGGGATGCAGGCGGGCGAGTGGTCGATACCTCACTGCTCTATGGGATGTCGGAAGTGAACGTGGGCGAATTTGCCAGAACACTCGGCTTGACCAATGATTTGTTTATTGCTGCTAACAAAACCTGGGCAACGGGTGAGTATCTGGGCGATCGCAGTCAGGCTCAGCGTCAGTTAGAACAATCCTTGACGCGCTTGTCACGCGATCGCATTGATGTAATGCAGGTTCATAGCTTGGTGAATGTAAATGCAGTTTTGCCGTTGTTAAAAGCATGGAAAGCAGAAGGTAGAATTCGCTACGTGGGCGTTACCCATCACGATCCGTTATATAATTCCGCGCTTGAAAGTTGGATCGAGAATGGCGATCTAGACTTTGTTCAACTTCGCTACTCAATTCGTCAGCGTGGAGTTGAAGACAGAATTCTTCCTGCGGCAGCGGCGCGAGGAACAGCCGTCTTAGCCAATATGCCCTTTGAGAAAGCCCGCCTTTTTGAATTGGTAAAGGGGCAACCACTACCCGATTTTGCCAGCGATTTTGGCTGCGAGAACTGGGCACAGTTTTTTCTCAAGTATGTGATTTCTCACCCAGCTCTAACCTGTGCGATCCCCGCAACCACAAACCCCGATCGCGTTGTTGAGAATATGGGGGCACTAAGCGGATCGTTACCTGATGATTCAATGCGTACCCGGATGGTGGAACACATGGAAAGCCTTCCCGGTTTTGACAACCTTCTCCAAACGCCCTGGTATCCCGGCAAGAATTTTAGCGGGTTGGTTCGCCTGCCAAATCCACGTCCGATCGGTTAAAAGGGAGTCTGTATTATGTTGCGTAGATTTAGATTTAGGTATTTGATTTTCCTGTCGCTGTTGGTCTTTTCGCTCATAGCGCTAGGTTCGCCCGTGCTCAGTCAAGCACAAAGCCAGTTACCCTATTGGACTGAAGCTACACCACCAACAGTCGCTCGGCAAGAACTTTATCCAGAAGTTTTGAACGGAAAAATTTACGTGGTCGGCGGTTTACTCAGCCCAAACACCGGGTTCTCAGCGCATTTCGAGTCTTACGATCCGGTTCAAGATGCATGGACAGCCTTGAGACCGATACCTGAAGCCCGCCATCACATTACACTGTCGGCAGTCAATGGCTTGCTCTATGGTATTGGCGGTTTCACAGGCGGATTTCCAGACTGGCGGGCGCAGCCGACAATGTTCATCTACAATCCTGCCTCTAATACTTGGACTGGAGGGATTGACCTGCCAGCGGCTCGTGCTGAGGGTGTATCCGCAGTGGTCGATGACAAGATATACCTGATGGGTGGGCGCGTTCGAGCTACTGAGGATGCTCGGCTGTTCAATGACCACATTGATAGTATGCGAAACGAAGTATTTGATCCCACAACTAGGCGTTGGTCAGCCCGTGCCGATGCACCCACAGCACGAAACAGTGCAGCATCGGCTGTCATTGATGGAAAAATCTACGTGGTGGGAGGTCGCAATTTTACCAAGAATGCTGATGGTACTGTTCGCCAAGTCAATGTGCCAAATCTTGAGGTCTACGATCCAGAACTCGATCGTTGGGAAACGCGATCGCCGATGCCTCAAGCCCAAGGCGGTCTGGCTGCAACCGCACTCAACGGCAAGCTTTACGTGTTTGGCGGCGAACAGTGGGTTCCAGAGCAAAAAGTTTTCGCCGAAAGTTGGGTATACGACCCGCAAACCGACGTGTGGGAGACATTGCCGCCCTTGCCAACGCCACGACATGGATTGGGAGCATCGGCAATTGGCAACCGCATCTTTGTGTTTGGTGGCGGAACTCAAACAGGCGGAGGTGCAGCAACAGCGACCCACGAGGTGCTGGTATTGCCCACCTAGAGTGCTATGCACTAAGAAGTTTATAGATGAAGTTTTTGGAGTGGATACTTGTGGTACAACCACGTATCCCGTAGCGTCTGTGCAGTGACCAAGGACACTACCTAGGATAAATCCATGCCGTAAGAGAAGACTAGCAATTGAACGTTAGATCATTGGACTTGTCAAAAGTAGAACCTGCCGTTGAACTGTGCCGTTAGGTGTCTTCGGTTATCAAAATTGGTTTCAACATTTCAGGAGGAAATTTATGTTTGTAGTGTTTGGCGCGACCGGACAAACGGGTTCTGTGGTTGCCGATACGTTACTTGAAAAGAAACTGCCGGTGCGCGTCGTTTTGCGATCGGACAAAACCGCTGACGCTTGGCAGGCGAAAGGCGCGGACGTTGCTTTCGCTGATGTCATTGACGCAGATGCAATAACCAAGGCGTTAGACGGCGCGATCGCCGTTTATGCAATGAATCCACCTGCTTATCAGGCTGCCGATATGTTCACCGTAGCCAAAAACATCGGTGCAGCATATGTTGAAGCGATCGCGCAATCCAGTGTGCAAAAAGTTATCTTGCTTTCTTCGGTCGGCTCGCAGCACGCTACTGGCACAGGCAACATCATGACAACTTACCTTTTGGAAAACATCTTCGGCAATTTGGCGATTCCCGTCGCGTTTCTACGGGCGGCGGGATTCATGGAAAACTGGAACGGCGTGGCTGCGATTGCCGCCGAAAAAGGCATTTTGCCGAGTTTTTACAATCCGCTAGACCGTAAACTCCCAATGGTTGCCGCCGCCGACATCGGACGCGCTGCCGCCGAAGCGTTGACCGAAGACTGGACGGGCAAACGCATCATCGAACTGTATGGCGCGGCAGATTATTCGCCAAATGATGTCGCTGCCGCTTTTGCTGCGGCGCTCAAGCGCGACGTGCAAGCCGTTGCCCTTCCCGAAAGTGAGTGGCAGGCGACAATTGCCAGTTTCGGTTTTTCGCCTGAAGCCGTCAACAGTTACAGCGAGATGATGCGCGGCTTTAATTCCGGTCATATCGTGTTTGAAAACAACGGAACTGAAACGCGCAAAGGACAAACGACAATCGAAGATTTCGCCGCCAAAACTGCAAAAGCGCAAAACCTGATTTAGAATTTCGCGCACAAAGGCTCAAGATTCATTGAATCACTAGCTTTAACCAGGAGAAAACGATGAAAAACAGCACGAAGATCACATTAGTCACAGGAGCGAGCCGAGGACTGGGCAAAAATACGGCTCTCGCACTTGCTAAAAAAGGAGTCGATGTGATCGTGACGTATCACAGCAGCGAAGCAGAAGCAAGTAGCGTTGTCTCTGAGATTGCAGAAATCGGTGGTAAAGCCGCTGCCCTACAACTGGACACTTCCAACACAAAAACTTTTGATGAATTTGTTGCATACGTCAAACAAACACTTCAAGATCAGTGGCAGACCGAGCAGTTTGATTTTCTGGTAAATAATGCGGGAATTGGAATTCATAAGCCGTTTGCCGAAACTACTGAGGACGATTTCGATCGATTGATGAACATCCAATTCAAAGGCGTTTTCTTTCTCACCCAAAAGCTGCTGCCCCTACTCAAGGACGGCGGACGGATTGTGAATCTTTCGTCTGGTCTGGCTCGCTTTACGCTGCCGGGCTACTCAGCTTATGCCAGCATGAAAGGCGCGATCGAGGTGCTGACTCGATATATGGCAAAAGAATTAGGACACAGACAGATTGCCGTCAATGTTGTGGCTCCGGGCGCGATCGAAACAGATTTTGCGGGCGGTGCGGTACGTGACAATCCAGAGATTAACAACTTCCTCGCTTCGCAAACGGCTCTGGGTCGTGTGGGTCTTCCCGATGATATCGGCGGGGCGATCGCATCGTTGCTATCCGAAGACAATCGCTGGGTGAATGCCCAGAGAATTGAAGTCTCTGGTGGTCAATCTATTTAATTTCAATCCACCTCAACAGTCAGGAAAACCATCATGTTGAATGTAGAAAACAAAGTTATTGCGATTACTGGAGCGAGTAGCGGTATTGGTGAAGCAACTGCTAGATTCCTGGCTCATCAAGGTTTACGAGTTGTATTAGGGGCACGCCGCACTGACCGACTGGAAGCGATCGCTGCCGAAATTCGCTCTAAAGGTGGCGAAGCAGAATACCGTACTCTCGATGTCACCAACCTCGAAGACATGAAAGCCTTTGTCGAGTTTGCCCAAGCTAAATTTGGTCGCCTTGATGTTGTGGTGAACAATGCAGGCTTGATGCCGCTCTCCAGGCTAGAGGTGCTAAAGATCGATGAATGGAACCGCATGATTGATGTGAATATTCGCGGTGTGCTTCACGGGATTGTGGCTGCGCTAGCTCTCTTTAAGCAGCAACGATCGGGGCAGTTTGTCAATCTATCCTCGATCGGCCGTCACAACGTCTATGTTTGCAGTTTGGGCGATTTCCGAGGGACTGCGGCAAGAATCGACAGACATCCGAGTTACGGTGATTTCGCCTGGAGTGACGGAAACTGAACTTGCCAGCACGATTACGGATGCTGAAGCAGCGAAATGGGTGGAGGGATTTCGTGAGGCAGTGATTCCAGCAGATGCGATCGCGCGTGCAATTGCCTTTGCGATCGAGCAACCCGCAGAGGTGGATGTGAATGAAATCATTGTTCGACCGATTGGACAATTGAGCTAAATCTCGAAAGTTAAGAGAACACAGGAGAAGTAATCATGCAGATGCGAAAGCTAGGCAATCAAGGACTAATGGTTTCAGAGATGGGGTTGGGCTGCATGGGTATGTCTGAGTTCTATGGCAGCACTGATGATCGAGAAGCAATCGCTACCATTCATCATGCAATTGATCTGGGCATCAACTTCCTTGACACCGCAGATATGTATGGTCCATTCACGAATGAGCAGCTCGTTGGAAAGGCAATCCGCGATCGTCGCGATCGAGTGATTGTTGCTACCAAGTTTGGTAATGTTCGCACATCGGATGGGCAATTTCTAGGCGTGAGTGGTAAACCTGACTACGTGCGCTCTGCCTGTGATGCCTCTTTGCAGCGCTTGGGAATTGACACGATCGATCTCTACTATCAACATCGGGTCGATCCGACTATACCGATCGAAGAAACAATCGGAGCAATGGCAGAACTGGTACAGCAAGGCAAGGTTCGCTATCTTGGGATGTCAGAAGCAGCGCCAGCTACAATTCGACGAGCGCACGCAGTTCATCCGATCAGCGCATTACAAACAGAATACTCGCTATGGACTCGCGATCCAGAGGATGAGATTCTTCCCACCGTGCGCGAATTGGGGATCGGCTTTGTTGCCTACAGTCCGCTAGGGCGCGGCTTCCTCTCTGGTGCAATGACCAAACCAGAAGATTTAGATCCAAACGATTCTCGCCGCAGCAATTTTCCTCGCTTTCAGGGTGAAAATTTTTACAAGAATCTGCAATTGGTCGAGCAAGTAAAGGCGATCGCGGCTGAAAAGAATGTCACGCCCAGTCAGCTTGCTTTGGCTTGGCTCTTAGCTCAGGGTGAAGGCATTGTACCGATCCCAGGCACGAAACGTCGCCAATACTTAGAAGAGAATGCAGCCGGAGCAGACATTACCCTTACACCAGAAGACCTACAGCGCATCGAAGTCGTTGCACCAAAAGGAATTGCTGTTGGAGAACGTTATGCAGCTCAACATATGAGCAGTGTGAATCAGTAAACGCATTCAGAAATGAACACTACCTTATCCCGATTTTGGCAACGCACCTTTGTGGAATCGGCAGTGACTCCGTTGATTCATCAACCCATCAGCAACTTGAATCAGCAACTCGATTAAAGGAGTTTATCACCATGTCTAAAGTGTCTTCTAACCACCCACAAAAGCCCCCTGCCGCGATTGCACCAAACGGGGTTTCCCGTCCGGGCTGGCTTGAGATCGTTGTGGGTCTCGTTGTCTTCGCGATCATCGGGTTCGTCGGTGTTTCCCAGCTCAAGCGGCTCGGTCTCGATCCTGGGGTTTACGGTCTAATCTTGACTTCGTGGACGGGTGTCGCCACGTTAATTGCGTTCGCGATGGCTGCGCGGCTGCGGATTCGTTCCCTGAGCGCCTTCGGTGTGCGCAGCACCTCCGCACGCTGGCTCCCGATCGGGGTCGGAGTCGGACTCGTTGCCTTCGTGCTCAAGGGTTTGGCGATCCTGGCATGGATCGAGGTCACCGGGGACACGAACAATGTCCAGGATGTTTATGCAGATGGTGCTCGCGGTGGGTTACTGTCTCTGGTTTTAAGCATGGTGTTCCTCACAGTCTTTTCACCCTTCGGCGAGGAACTGCTCTATCGCGGCATTGTCACCAACGCGCTATTGCGCTACGGCCCGTTCGTTGGGGTCGTGGGCAGCACTGTAATCTTCGCCCTCATGCATGGAATCAACTACACCTTCCCCGCAGCCGTGGTGGCGGGTCTTGCCACCGCCGAGATATTCCGCCGCAGTGAATCGATCTGGCCCGGTTTCGTCGTCCACGTCGTTTTCAACCTGCCCTCGTTTCTGCTCGTAGTGTTTACCAGCACAGGCTGACCTGGCACTTCCTCAAGTCAATCAAATCTTGCAAGCTGTCTCAGCAACGTGAGATAGAGTCAAACGCACTAAACAAAGGAGCACCATGAATAAACCCGAATTTTTCGTCACCCCTGGTTATGGGGAACTGCTGAATGAATTGCATTACTCGCAAGCGGTAAAAATTGGCGATCGAGTGGAAACATCAGGTCAAGGCGGGGTGGATGACAATCTGCAAATTCCCGAATCGCTTGCGGACGAGATTGCTCAGGCGTTTCGGAACGTAGAACGAACCTTGGCGACTGCTGGTGCGGGTTGGGAGCATGTTGTTCACATCAATTCTTACCATGTTGGCGGGTTTCCCCCAGAGGTTAACGATGAGATGGTCAAGCTATTTCGTCATTACATGCCCAACCATGCCCCAATTTGGACAGAGATAGGAGTCGAGGCTCTGGCACTGCCAGCGATGCGTATTGAGATCCGCGTTACTGCAATCACGAGCTAAAACCTTTAGAGGCAAACGCGGCGATCGCGCTCGGTAACGCCGTTTCAAACTATGAGTTGCCAATACCTAAATCCCACTTGCGGGCTGCCAACCGACTGGAGCGACGTGGTTATCTAACCTACGTTCGAGTGACAGCAAGCCACTACTAAGGCTGAAAGCCTCTTATAGAGTTACGGACTAATCATTCGCACTGTTTTAGTTAAAAAAAGGACACAATCATGCCAAAGCTTCTAGTTGTTGAGGCAAGCCCACGGAGAGAAGACTCGATCTCCCGCAACCTTGCAAAAATGTTTGTAGAGCAATGGAAGACCGCGTACCCAGGCGGTGAAGTTGTCGAACGCGATCTCGCAAAGATGGATCTGCCTTACGTGAATCTGCCCTGGTTGGGAGCCAGTCTAACGCCAACGGAGAAGCACACTCCTGAAATGAAGGATGTCCTTCGGGTGTCCGACGAGCTTGTCGCCGAACTTCTGGCCACAGATCATATTGCGATCAGCACCCCGGTTTACAACTACAACATTCCCGCAAACCTCAAGTCTTACGTGGACCACATCGTACGCAAGGGGCTTACACTGGGCCTGACGGGCGAAGGTCTAATTCATGGCAAAAAATGCACGGTTCTAATGGCTTCGGGTGGTGTCTACACAGAGGGTTCGCCGATCCGGGATCGGGACATCGCAACTATGTATTTGCGCCTGATTCTCAAGGTAATCGGCATTGAGGACGTTACGTTCGTTTCGGCTGGAGGAACCAAGGTTGTTGACCTTGGAGAAAGATCGCGAGCTGAGTTTCTCCAGACGTTTGAACCAGCCGTCACGTCTGCCGCGCAGTCGTAATGTTCCAGTATAACTACGATACCTTTGCAGCAGATTTGAACGTGCTGATGAACAAGCGATCGAGTATTTTGACAAAATTATGTCGATCGATGCCATAAGAATCTGGAATAAATCAAGCATTGGAACTCAGTACACTTCAGATCGATGCAACGAAATTAATGCTAGGAGAAATAGGAATGATACTTCAGAATAAGGTGGCGTTAGTCACTGGAGGCACATCGGGAATTGGTCGTGCAACTGCGATCGCTTATGCCCAACAACAAGCAAAGGTGGTGGTCGTGGGTCGTCGAATTGATGAAGGTGAAGAAACTGTTCGATTGATTCAGGAAGCTGGCACAGAGGCGATTTTTGTGCAAGCAGATGTCACGAAAGAAGCCGATGTTAAAGCAATGGTTGATAAAGCGGTGAGTGTTTTTGGTCGGTTAGATATTGCCTTTAATAATGCCGGAACTGTCGGCGAAAATCCCTCATTGATTGAGCAAACAGAAGCGGAATACGATCGCATTATGAACGTCAATGTCAAAGGCGTTTGTTCTCCCTTGAAGTATGAAATCGCTCAGATGTTGAAACAGGGAAGTGGTTCGATCGTCAATACGGCATCTGCGAATGGAGTAGTTGCACTTCCTGGCGTACCCCTCTACACCGCGAGTAAACATGCAGTAGTCGGTTTAACAAAAGCTGCTGCGCTCCAATATGCCAAAGCGGGTATTCGCATCAACGTCGTTGCACCAGCAGCAATCGAAACAGATATGTTTGAAGCAGCTACAGGTGGGCAGGATGAAGCCAAAGCTTACATGGCAGGACTTCACCCGATCGGACGAATTGGAACACCGCTTGAAGTTGCAAATGCAGTCCTGTTTTTATCATCTGACATGGCATCGTTCGTAACAGGTGAAACATTGATGGTAGATGGTGGGGTTGTAGCGCAGTAGTCGAACGACAGTGCGAGACGACAACACTTGCAGGCAAAGTTGCACTGGTAACGGGTGGTTCTCGCGGTTTAGGAGCGGCGATCGTAGGGTATGCGAAAGATGTCCAGCGCGATCTTGGTCCGCGCAACATCACTGTGTGCAGCCAGGTATCATGCCGACGGACATGGCAACAGCCGCAGCCAACAAATTGCCGGAAGCAGCGGAAGCGATGGATCTTCACGCCATCCACCGGATCGCAACCTTAGAGGAGGTAGCGGCGACCGTTTGCTTCCTCGCAAGTTCAGACGCTGGCTACATCAGCGGCAATGTAGTGGATGTGTCCGGCGGATGCCAAATCTGAGCGTCGAAGTTTAGTCCGAAGCAGATCAAAACTTTTACACGCGCAATCAAAGGAAAAAAGATGAAAATACGCTATGGGTTTCGACAGGTTGGTGATGTCGAAGTGTTCTACCGCGAAGCGGGGGCAAGCGATGCGCCGGTAATACTGCTGTTGCATGGCTTTCCGACCGCTAGCCACATGTTCCGCGACCTGATCCCTCTCCTTGCCGATCGCTTTCGGCTCGTCGCGCCGGATCTGCCTGGTTTCGGACAGACCAAGGCACCGCCGCGCGGGACGTTTGACTACAGGTTCGACCGCCTTGCTGACGTAATCGAGGGCTTCGTCGATGCTTTGTCCTCGCCACCGCTCGCACTTTCAGCCAGAAGGGGACTTAGACCATCAAAATCGCTCCGAACCGGCCGGAGTTCGAGGTGTAATAGCAGCCTACGACGCCTAATCATGGGCTGCACCGGAGCGCCACAATTTGGTCGGTTGAGTTTTCAAGGTTATCTGCGTCCGGTGAGCTTCGTCGTTAGACTCCCTTATCTCATCAAATTAGAGTATTTGACGGATTCAATATAAATTGCTTCACTTTATGTCCCCCAATTCTCGCCGTTCTGTAAGTCTGTTTCCCTGTCTAATAGCTCTACCTTTATCACTGCTGTTTGTAGGTTATATGACAAAATCCTCAACGCCTGCCGAGGTTCACATTACAACATCAACAGGCACTCTCTATGGCACACAGATTATTCCAACGTCTAATCTGCCAGAGCCAGTGGTGCTGATCATCGCGGGTTCAGGTCCGACCGATCGCAATGGAAACAATTCTCTAGCTGGGCAGAATAATAGCCTCAAACTCCTCGCTGAAGGATTAGCGGATCATGGCATTGCCTCAATCCGATATGACAAGCGCGGGATTGGAGAAAGCGCAGCCGCAGGACCTGAAGAAGCTGATTTGCGTTTCGATACCTATGTTGAAGATGCTGCACTTTGGATTCAGCAATTGCAGGCAGATTCTCGTTTCTCAAGCGTCACCGTAATTGGTCACAGCGAAGGCTCTCTGATTGGAATGCTGGCGACCCAAAAAACTGAAGCAGATGCTTTTGTATCAATCGCCGGACCTGCCCAAACTGCATCACAAATTTTACGAGATCAACTGCAACCTAGATTGCCAGATGCATTATGGCAACAGAATGAGCAGATTCTTGCTGCTCTAGAGCAAGGTAACATAGTGACCTCTGTTCCACCAGAACTAAACATGCTCTACAGATCGAGCGTCCAACCCTACCTCATTTCCTGGTTCCGCTATACCCCCGCCCAAGAGATTAGGCGTCTCACTGTACCTGTTCTAATTGTTCAAGGAACGACTGATATCCAAGTGCCTGTCAGTGAGGCGCAAGCCCTGAAAATGGCTAAGCCGGATGCGGAGCTTAGAATTATTGAGGGGATGAATCACGTCTTAAAAGCTGTTTCATTAGACCCTGAACAGCAAAATGCTTCCTATTCTGACCCAACGCTGCCAGTTGTGCCTGAACTCGTTGAAGGGATAAGTCAATTTATTCATACCAGTGAGATGCGCCGTGAGTCTAACCAGTCGCTGCACCGGAACGTGCCAAATTGATTGATTGAGTGGCAAAGGTTATTTGCGTCCGGTGAGCTTGGTCGTTAGGCAGCGAGGGTGAAAAATAGACTTAATCGGAATTAAGAAAAGCAATCAATTCTTAAACCGATTCCAAATCTTCTTGCCGCCTATTTGTCCATTGAGATGCTGAGCACTTTATTACCGATAAGGTCTAATGAAAAGAGAGTTAGCGATAAATGTTTTGTTCTCGTTTGTGGGCGGCGCAATGGTCTGGGCCTTGTCACCATTTTTATCCGGGCAGGTCGAACCGTGGGATGCGAAAGGTCTTTATTATTCCGCAGCACTTCTTATTGTTGGCCTTACCGTTGGCCTTGCCCGGCCTAAACGTGTTTGGTCGCACTATGCCGGTATTATTCTTGGTCAACTGACGTATATGCTTTGTTTTCTGCCCGGCGGTCCGTTAATTCCTGTTGGAGTCGTTTTTTTAGCGGCTTACTCCACAATCGCTTTAGCAGGAGCAGCAAGTGGGGCCTGGTTTCGTCGCGTCAGCCGGGGTGCGCGGTGATTTTGCTGCCTAACAAGGCGCTGCAGCGAACCCGGCCCTCGCGCTCCGGTTGCAATCCACGCTGTCACCGCGGGCTGGGTCGCTGAGCTTGGGTCGTTATAGACGTATGAATCTCGATGCTGGTGTGCGTGCCGCGCTAGCTACCGAAGCAGAATTAAAGCCATCTTAGAGGCGGCAAACGCGGCGATCGCGCTCAGGCAACAATGAAGGATTCTTGTCGTTCCGAAGCGACGGTACGCAATGGATGCTTGCCCCATCTTGAAGTCTGCTTAACACAGCATTGTTAAGACGGTACTCGATCGCTGCATAACAATTGTGATGCAACAGACAAAAACACATCATCAATTTACAACGGAGAAACCTCTCATGCCTTACATTACAGTTGGTCAAGAAAACTCTGCAACCATCGATCTCTACTACGAAGATATTGGGGCAGGTCAACCGATTGTACTGATTCATGGATTTCCATTGAACGGACATTCCTGGGAGAAGCAGGTTTTAGTTTTACTGAATGCAGGATATCGAGTAATTACCTACGATCGCCGAGGATTTGGCAACTCCAGTCAGCCATCATTTGGCTATGACTACGATACCTTCGCCGCCGATTTGAATACACTGATGACCAAGCTTGACTTGCAAAATACCGTGCTGGTCGGTTTCTCAATGGGAACAGGTGAAGTCACACGTTATCTTGGCAAATACGGCTCAGAGCGGGTGCAGAAAGCCGTGCTGATGGCTCCCGTTCCACCGTTTCTGTTGAAGACGAACGACAATCCAGAGGGTGTTGACCAAAGTGTTTTTGATGGCATTATGAAAGCGATTGTTGAAGACCGTCCAGCTTATTTCTCTGCCTTTTTCAAAGAGTTCTTCAATGTTGATGTATTGCTTGGCGATCGCATCAGCAACGAAGCGATTCAAGCCAGTTGGAATGTAGCAGCAGGGGCTTCTGCTAAAGGGACTTTGGATTGTGTACCTTCCTGGCTCACCGATTTCCGCGACGATCTGCCCCGCATTGATGTGCCGACTCTGATTATTCATGGAGATAGCGATCGCATTTTGCCGCTTGAGTCCACCGCAGCAAGACTCCCGAAGCTGATTAAAAACAGTCAACTTGTTATCATCCCTGGCGGACCGCACGCCATCAATTGGACTCATGCCGATCGGGTCAATCCCGTGTTGCTGGACTTTCTTCAGCAAAAATAATCAGTGACCTGCGATCGCTCAAATCGGAAACAGTATAAAGCGGAAATATTTAGATAAGAATCTGACAAATAATCGTAAGAATCTGAAAGAAATCAAGCATTGGAACTGAATACACTCTAAATAGATAGAACCAGGAGAATATAACATGGTCAACAAACAAACTGTAGACGAACAAGCAAATAGAAAGGCAACCACCAACTTGACACCAGCCCAGGAGTTTTTCCAAGAACTCTGGGAAGAGCATTTGGGGTACGAGTTTGGCACTCACAACACTGAAGATGCCCTCGCTACGATGGTTGAAGATGCTTACGTTAACCACATCCCGGTAATGACTGGGGGAGTCGGGAAACCAGCACTGCGCGAGTTTTATTCCAAATACCTCATTCCACAGATGCCGCCGGACATCGAGCTAATTCCGATCTCACGTACGATCGGAACCGACCAGCTTGTTGATGAAATGCTGGCTAAGTTCACTCATACCGTCCAGATGGACTGGATGCTACCCGGCATTGCGCCAACAGGGAAACGGGTTGAAGTGGCTGTGGTAGGGATTGTCCAGTTCCGCGACGGCAAGTTAGCCCACGAACACATCTACTGGGATCAAGCGAGTGTTTTTGTTCAACTCGGTTTGCTCGATCCTGGTACGTTACCCGTTGTGGGCGTTGACAGCGCCCGAAAAACACTCGATCCGAACTTGCCTTCAAACGCACTAATCGATCGCTAAGTGCGATTCCCTACGGGATAGCTTCGCTTCACGCGACTAAATAATAGGAGTTATCCAATGTCAACTTTTGTTTTAGTTCATGGCGCATGGCACGATGGTTCTACTTGGGAACCTGTGGTCAAATATCGGCGTTGCTGAGTTAGAGTATGAATAGGAGGAATAATTTATGCAATGCCCAGAATGTAAATCAACCCATATCCGTAAAAATGGCAAGAAGAAAGAAAAACAGAATCACATTTGTGTCCAGTGTGGTCGTCAATTTATTAATCACTATGAACCCCATCGAGGTTATAGCGAGAGTATCAAACGTGATTCCCTAAAAATGTATGTCAATGGTATGGGCTTACGGGCGATAGAACGAGTTAAGGGAGTTCATCATACCGGGCGTAATAAATTGGATAAAACAAGTCGGAAAACTGTTGCCAGATGTTTATGATCCTGAAGTCATTCCAGAAGTTGTTGAACTCGATGAATTACAAACTCATGTAAAAAAAAACAGACAAAATCTGGCTGTGGACAGCGGTTGAGCACTTTCAACCAGGAATTTTAGGCTGGGTATTAGGGGATCATAGCGCTAAGACATTTGAACCATTATGGGACAAGGTAAGTGCAGGGAAATGCTACTTTTATGTAGGGCTTGCTGAATAAGCCTAAAACCCTTACGTCAAAAGACTTTGGCCC
>JAUBOG010000582.1:0-3936 GCA_036700105.1 Microcoleus occultus BM001215583 | reverse complement strand
GATTTTGTAGCGGATGTAACGGATGTAACGGATGTCAGTCCGAAGGAAGAAGGAAGAAGCAAGAAGCAAGAGGGTAGAAGCAAGAAGCAAGAGGGTAGAAGCAAGAAGGCACAAGGTTTCCAAAGAAACAAGGCACTGATGTTTCCTTTGCTCGCTTATGTTTAAGGCACTTACAGCAGATTGCAGGTTTATGCAAGTACACCCCAGCTCGATCGCCGCAGAGACTCTGCACCGTATGTTCCCGAAGCCAAAAGGCACTTATAGCACTCGTAATTCGTCATAAGTCAAAATGCTTAAGTATTAAGGTGGGAGGAATCATTAATTTCAAGAGCGGTCTTGGCGATGGCTATATGTATAAAAAAAACTCTCCCACTCCCCCTCTCCGTTCCCACTCTCCCACTCTCCCGCTCTCCCACTCTCCCTCTCCCCGATTTTCCTGAGCTAACAGCCTCAATCGAGTAGCTAGTAAGCAAGAGCCAAGATTTCCCGCACAAAAGGAACCGCCCGAACAGTAGTCCGGGCGGAGTGTGGTGTGAGGAGTGAACGGAAACTTGTGTCTCCGCTTCCTCTATTCTGACATCTCCTTCTCGATAATTCCACAACATTCTGTAAATTTCGAGACTATGCCATAAATTTTGTCAAGGTACGCTGAGACTCGATCGGTAAATCTACTTACCCATGCCCAACTGCTGAGCTTTTTGATAGACTTTACCCTCAGTCAGCAGAGAAGGAGCAATTACCACCTCCACTTGCTGCATCTCCTTAATATCCTTAGCGCCCAGGGTTCCCATGCTGGTTTTCAGAGCTCCGAGAAAATTGTGCGTACCGTCATCGAGCTGCGCCGGGCCCCGGAGAATCTGCTCCAAAGTCCCCGTAGTTCCCACGCGAATCCGAGTACCGCGAGGCAAAACCGGGCTGGGAGTCGCCATCCCCCAGTGAAAACCGCGGCCTGGAGCTTCGGCGGCCCTGGCAAAGGGCGAACCAATCATTACTCCATCGGCGCCGCAGGCAATGCACTTGCAGATATCGCCGCCGGTAATTAAACCGCCGTCAGCAATCACCGACACGTATTTGCCAGTTTCGCGGTAGTAGTCGTCCCGCGCGGCGGCGCAGTCTGCTACCGCTGTCGCTTGGGGAACGCCGACACCCAATACGCCCCGAGACGTGCAAGCAGCCCCCGGCCCGATGCCCACGAGAATGCCCGCAGCGCCAGTTTTCATTAAATTCATGGCGACTTCGTAGGTGACGCAGTTGCCCAAAATTACTGGTATGGGCATCTCTTGACAGAATTGGGCCAAGTCTAAAGATACGATCGACTCTGGGGAAAGAAAAGCTGTCGAGACCACAGTTGCCTGCACAAAAAATATATCGGCTCCCGATTCAGCAACCGCCCGGCCGTATTTGCTCGCGCCGGCCGGTGTACCGCTGACTGCGGCAATCCCTCCTCCAGCTTTAATTTCTTTAATTCTCAGGTCGATTAATTCTGGCTTGATTGGTTCTGCATAGAGTTGCTGCATTAGGGACACAAATTCGTGGTTCCCGACACTGGCGATGCGCTCTAATATTGGCTGGGGGTCGGCATAGCGGGTTTGAATTCCTTCTAGGTTCAGCACCCCCATTGCTCCCAATTCCGACAGCAAAATGGCCATGCGGACATCGACTACTCCGTCCATTGCGCTGGCGATAATCGGGATTTCTCGATCGATCCCGCCAATCTGCCAGCTAGTATCCGCCAAACTCGGATCGAGGGTTCGCTGTCCGGGCACGAGAGCGATTTCATCTATGCCGTAAGCTCTGCGAGCGCTTTTGCCCCGCCCAATTTCAATATTCACGCTGTTTCACTTCCACAATGTATTTAAATTAGACTAACAAAAAGTTTAGTCGGTCTGCGATCGCGCGATCGCGCGACCGTGTTTAAAAAAAAGTTCAGCACTGATTCTGATTTTATCAAATCCAACGGGATACTTTTCCTCAGCAACAGCAGCGGGGAAGACGCGATTAATTATCAAATTCTCAAAGCTTTGAGAGCATCTGGCGCGGATGTCGGTGTTTCGGCGATGCTTGTTCCCGGTGACGGGGCTGCTGATGCGCGATCGACCCTAGCGGCGATCGGGCCCGCCACTCAAATCCCATTTCCGGGATTTTTTTCGATAAATCCGCTGTTTTTCCTCAAAGATATTGGGGCTAATTGCTTTGACGACAGCAGGAATTGCAAGCTGCATGGACGCATTCGCAGCGCTGCGATTTGGTGGTGGCGACTGCGGATATTGTCGCGGGGGCGATGGGTTACGTATCCCTTGTCTACTCTGCAAAAAAACGCCGCCAATATTGGCGGCGGCGAGTTGTTGAGGTTAAACGCTAAAATACCGCAGAAAATACAGACAAAAAGGGCGATCGCGCCTGTGAAGAGAGTTGAAGAGAGAGCCGCCGTAAACGGCGAGGGCGCGATCGCAAATTCCGACATTTTAAGCTATACCCTCCACCAGCAAAGTAATCTTGTCAATTCCCACCACATAAACCAGTTCTCCCGGTTTAAAAGTCCTTCCTTTATCGCACCTCGCAGGCCACCAACTGCATTGAAAGCGGACGCGGCCGCATTTGTCAGGTCGAATTTCTTCTGCAACGATGGCTTCTTCAAAATAGTCAAAAAACATGATTGCCGCTCCTAAAAATGGGTTGGAATTTAGTTTGCAATACCAACAGTCGAACCGCCAGCTAAAAATTTAAATTCCGGCATATTGCCAGTCTAAAATTTAAATTTCAGCTTCTACATAAATGCTGTTTTATAACATCATTCTTAGCAAAAAATACGACTGCAGGCAAACTTT
Source organism: Microcoleus occultus BM001215583 (assembly GCA_036700105.1). Classification (GTDB taxonomy): domain Bacteria; phylum Cyanobacteriota; class Cyanobacteriia; order Cyanobacteriales; family Microcoleaceae; genus Microcoleus. Next base: position 1,108 of record JAUBOG010000582.1, on the reverse strand, counting down.
AAACCCCGATTGTCATCAGTTATGCCAAATCGAAAATCCAAAATCGAAAATGGTCTGACTCCCCACAAACAGAATGCTTTGCAACTACCCTTCAACAATCAAAGTCACATTGTCGATCGCGATGACTCGAACTGCATCTCCGGGTTTAAAAGTAATTTCTTGGTCAGATATTGCAGGCCACCAACTGCTTTGAAAGCGGACGCGACCGGATTCGCCCGGACGAATTTCTTCTTCTACGATCGCTTTTTCTTCTTTGGCGATCGCTTTTGGCGGTAAATGAGTGCGGGCTGTTTCTGCATCGCCGACAGCCGCTTTTTCATCAGCAACAGCGCTAGCTTTGTCCGCGCTAGCCGCCGTTTCTTCTCCTGCACCAGTGCTCGGCTGCGACTCACCGCTGACTTGTTCCTCATCAGCAAAGGCTAATATTCCTTCTTCTTCAACAAAGCTTGCTTCTTGGACGTAGTTAGTAGACATGGCGGATTTCTCCTGAAGATAGGTTGTGCTTGACTTTTGGATGCAAAAAGCTCGCGCTTTTTGAGTTTGATTAAAGGGTCAGGTTTCTCGTTCCAACAATTGCGAGCGGGAACTTAAATTCTGCCTTCTACAAACCGATACAAATCCTCAACTTAAGTCTGGCAGATCCCAAATCTTAGACTGACTTTCAAGCTCTCAGATTTAATGAGATTGTAAATCTAAAATCTAAAATCTAAAATCTAAAATCGACTGACTACTCCCCACCTACAGAGTTTTTCCGAATTACGCTTCAACTATCAGAGTAATGTTGTCAAGTCCCACGACGCGAACCACATCACCGGGTTTAAGAGTTATTTCTCGATCGCACTTCGCCGGCCACCAACTGCTTTGAAAACGGACGCGACCGGACTCTTGAGGCCGAATTTCTTCTTCGACTACCGCTTTTTCCAAAGGGCTGACAGTCATGATTGTTGGCTCCTAATTGCAATTTTTCCGAAACTGGGAAATTTAATAAACTGATGGCTGCATCCGCACTCGCGATCGATCTTGAACTACGGCCCAACGATCAGAGTAATGTTGTGTTGAACTAAGCAAGGCTGTCACCAGCCCTGCTCGTCTTCAAAACCGGACGTGA
>JAUBOG010000581.1:0-3958 GCA_036700105.1 Microcoleus occultus BM001215583 | reverse complement strand
GGGCTAGGGGGGATCTAGATTTAATCGTCAAACAGCCATCTCTGACTGGGTTTGACGTTAAATTGACACAAATGGGTTCTTGAAGTGTCCCTAAAATGGCTGTATCTCACAGCGAATACTCCTAAAAAAACGCTTTTTATAAAATTCAAATGCTCCCTATTGACTCTCCGATTTCGAGATGGCTTGCTGTCTTTCTACCAGTCAGAAAATAAGTCCGCATTTCCCCTTTACCTTTAATCTCGATCAAGCCGCGCTCTTCAAACTCATATTTATCCCACAGCAATTCGTAAGTATAGAAGCTAACCTGAATGCGACCTGGTATGCCGTGAGATTCCATGCGGCTAGCTGTATTTACCGCATTTCCCCACAAGTCGTAAATAAATTTTTTAGTACCGATTACCCCCGCTACCACCGGGCCGCTATTAATTCCGATACGGATCTCAAATTTCGCGTCTAGCTTCACATTTAATTCCTGAATCGCTATTAGCATATCCAGCGCCATTTCGGCGATCGCCTCTGCGTGATCGGCGCGTTCGATCGGAATGCCGCCAGCTACCATATAAGCATCCCCGATCGTCTTAATTTTTTCTAACCCGTGCTTCTGGCTCAGTTGGTCAAAAGTAGAGAAAATTTCATTCAGCAAATATACTAATTTAGTTGCGGACATCGTGGTAGAAATTTGGGTAAAATTCACCAAGTCAGCAAAAAGAATTGTGGCTTTTTCAAACTTATCTGCAATTACCCCCGGTTCGTGCTTCAACCTGTCAGCGATCGCTTCTGGCAAAATATTTAGCAGCAAACTCTCAGTTTTCCTCTGTTCTTTTCTGAGTGCAGATTCCATCTGCTTGCGCTTGGTGATGTCGTGAAAAAACACCGAAATGCCGTCGTGGCAAGGAAAAGCCCGAACTTCCAACCACACTTTTAAGGGGCGGTAATATTTTTCAAAAGTTACTCCCACTTGTTTGGCTACAGCTTCGTGATACTCTTCATAAAATATCGAATTTACTAAGTCGGGAAACTCTTCCCAAAAATTCTTACCGAAAAGTTGTTCCGGCGATTTCTGCAAAAATTGCGATGCTTTGTAATTGACGTAAGTAAATCGCCACTGGGGGTCTAGAGCAAAAAAAGCATCGCTCATTCCTTCTAGAAAATTGACAATTTGCTCGTCAGTAGAACGGAGTTTTGCTTCTACTTGTTTTTGCCGCAACTGCGCGCGCTTTAATTTAGCATAATTAATTCGCAACTCCATTTGGCTGATCACTTGCCTTCCTAAAGTCCGCAGCGCTTCTAGCTGTTCCGGGGTGAGATGGCGCGGAACTGTATCTATCGCGCACAAAGTGCCGATCGGGAAACCGTCAGGAGTTACTAGCGGTGCTCCAGCATAAAACCGAATATTGGGATTGGAAGTTACTAGCGGATTCCCCGCAAAGCGATCGTCTTCAGCAGCATTCGGTACAACTAGCAATTCGTTGGGATTTAAAATAGCGTGAGCGCAAAAAGCCAACTCTCTGGGAGTTTCTGGCGCTTCCAGACCGACTTTTGATTTAAACCACTGCCTGTTAGAATCTACTAAACTTACTAAAGCAATAGGAGTACCGCAAATATAAGATGCTAAAGCTGTTAAGTCATCAAAAGCTTCATCGGCATTTGTATCGAGAATATTGTAGCGGTGAAGTGCTTTTAACCTCTCTTCTTCATCGCCGGGCAAAGGCGCAGCCTGCATCGGGGGCGGCGCAGATACACGTTTGCGAAAAATGCGCGCAAGTCTCCGTGCTGCGAAGTTTTGGAGTTGCGCGGCCAGTTTTTCAACTAGCATCAACAGACCTGTTTGCCAAGCTTTATTCATCTTTATTTATCTTTTTTCACACCTGATGAAACTGAGAGCATACCCATATTGCTTATACAAAAGTACGAACCGCAGAGTTGGCAACTATACAGCCAATCGAGATATACAAGCAAGCAAGCAGGACGATCGCACTCTTGAAAAATGCTGTTTGCAAAATCGTCCTGCTCCCCGATCGAACTGCGTAAGTGCGATCGATATCGAGCTGTACTTACGTATTTACCGCCACTAACTCCTCGATCTCCAGAGCTTTTGTTGGCAATTCCCCTGTCAATACTTCTCTACCCCCTTCGCTCACAAGTATATCATCCTCAATCCGTATTCCCCGCACGTCTGCGAATTTTTCCAACAAATCCCACTTTACCAAATCTTTATATTTGGCGCGAATTTCTGGATTATTTAAGATGGCTGGAACCTGATAAAATCCGGGTTCGATCGATACCAGCATACCCGATCGCAAAACACGATTCAGCCGCAAAAAACCCAACCCAAAACGACTGCTTCTAACTCTCCCAGCTTCGTACCCGGCCAAATCGCCCAAATCTTCCATATCGTGAACATCCAACCCAATTAAATGTCCGATACCGTGCACAAAAAACAGCGCGTGAGCGTCCATTTCCACCAAATCATCAACATCCCCGCGCAAAATGCCCAAATCGACCAATCCTTCAGCCATAATTCTCGCAGCTAAAAGATGAATATCTCGATACTCGACACCCGGACTAATTCCCTCGATACAAGCATCGTGCGCCGCCAAAACTAGATCGTAAATAGCTCGCTGAGTCGGAGAAAACTTGCCAGAAACAGGCCAAGTGCGAGTCACGTCAGCCGCCCATCCCATAGAAGTTTCGGCGCCGACATCTGCTAACAGCAAATCTCCTGTTTGTAGGGGATTGTGATAATGTTCGCTGTGCAGGACTTCCCCTTGTACAGTCACGATGCTAGGATAAGCGCAAGTCATGTTGTGCGAAATAATTACACTTTCCATTGCAGCGCGAATTCCGGCTTCAATCTCAGCTTTTGGAGTTGCCGCCATTCCCGCTTTATGAGCTTCTACGGTGACAGCAGCAGCTTCTCGCAATTGAGCTAAACTTGCCGCATCCTGGGTGAGGCGGAGTGATATAATAGCCTTGGCAAGTTCGAGATCGATGCCTGCGGGCGATTGGGATGGTGCCAGAGGTCGATCCAGAATTTGCGACTGTTGCAAAGCCGTCAAATTATCCTGAAGGGCGATCGTTGCCGCACCCGTTCCCCGCGCCTTCAAATCAACCATTGGGAAAGCAGCATCAGCCCCAATTAGTTCAGCAATTTCTGCTCTTTTTGGCATCTCTCCGTGCCAAAGCGTGCTGCTAGGAGGCGCATCATCTATGAATAGTTCTAACTTGCCAGATTCTAAGCGAATCGCCGCATTTTCTAACGGCAAACCAGCAAAATAAAGAAAGTGACTGCTGGCCCGAAACGGTAACTTTAGAGCCGGATAATTGCGGGCAATACTGCTGCCCGACCAGAGAATTGCCGGAGAATTAATTAAACTAGCCAGTTTTTGCCTCCGCTCGTGCAAAGCATTTCTTAACAAATCGTAATTTTTTGTAATTTTCATGACAGAAAAAGTAATAATTTGACTTTTGTTTGCACTAACGCTGCAGACTATTTTTAACCCAAACATCAAAAAAATCAACTCCGGGCTGCAAATGGTGCAGCCACTTTTACAAACAGTCTAGTCTTTATCCTCCTTGTCTTTATCGTCTTTTTCGCTGTCTTTTTTATCGTCTTTGTCGTCGTCATCCTGATTTTGTTCGGCAGGAGCATTATTAGACTGCGAGGATAAAAAAGCTGAAACGGCGATGCCGCCGCCAATTAGCAGCAAAGCGGCAACACCTGCAATCAGCCAAATTCGTTTCCCTGGTTTTTCTTGATTTTGTGACATAAATCGATCGCCTCTATTGACTATTTTCTATTCTAGACTTTAGAGTATAAGTAAATTCACTGACATAGCTGTCAGTAACTCAGGGCTAAAGCCACTGGGCTTGTAAGAGAAATCGAGCAAGCTGTACTGACCCGCCTAAGTCTTAACTGACTACGTTATTTGAGTCACGACACCGGAGAATGCGACGC
>JAUBOG010000580.1:0-3962 GCA_036700105.1 Microcoleus occultus BM001215583 | reverse complement strand
GGGGTTCCGTATTCAAAAGCCCCCCCTTAGCAAGGGGCGGTTGGGGGGGTGCATCCCAAGCCGCAGCCGCCAAAGTTGAAATCGCAAAAACAGGAATATCCAACTGTTGAGCCAAAGTCCGCGCCGTCACCATACCCATGCGAGTGCCCGTGAAGCCTCCGGGCCCCTTAGCCACTGCAATAAAAGCCAAATCTGCCCAAGTTTGCGGCTGGATAAACTCGACTAAATGCTGGTGCAAATCAGTTGATAAACTGCGGCCCAAATTCCAAATTTGGCAGCGGGAATCGCCGGCGAAATTGCTGATGGCTAAACCCAATTCGGGAGTTGCCGTGTGCAGGGCTAAGCCGTATTTTTTAACTGATGTTCCGTCTGAATTGCTGTTCACGATTACTGATAATTTTCCTTTACAAAAAATATGGGAAAAGCTACAACTAAGCAACCCAAAAGAATGCCAAATATTCCCGTGTTTAAAATCCGAGAATTACCCATGCCGCCAGTTATCAGAAACAGCACTACTAAACTTACAAATAAATTTTTATTTGCAAATTCTTTGTCTTGGGAAACTTGATGTTTGACCAGCATAAAACCGGAGGCAACTATTAGGGCGAACCAGGAATTAAAAATGACTATTTGAGAGCCGAAGATAAACCAAACTAAAGCAAACATTAGCGAATCGATCCAGAAATGGCTGTTTTTTAACTTTGGCAGCCAAAATTCTTGGGTAGCCACAGGCGCGATGTTCTTGACTAATTTATTGCGGTGCAGCCGTAGGAGTTGGTTTCTGAGTTTAATTTTGGGATCGGTTTGCAATACTTCTTTCCATTCGGGAACGCGAGAATTGCTGACTCTTCCCAAAAGCTTGACGGTTGCGACTTTGTTTAGTTGCAAGTCGGTGAGTCTGGCGGCAATTATTTGCGATAAGTGCGGATAGTAAATCGGGTTGTTTTCGGTTCTGTTGATGACGATATTTAGCTTTTGTTTGGCTTGACTGACTTGGATTGTAACATTGTACGGGGCGATCGCCTCTTGCAAAGCTTGCTGAATTTCGGCTTGCTCTTGGCGAGTGAAAAGCGGCGCACCGGGCGCAGGTGTTAGCACGCGCTGTGCGGGCTTTTCCGGCGCGTCTAGCACCGGTTGCGCGTCTAAATACACCGGTTTGGGGTTCAAGTGCCGGATGACTGCTGATGCTGAGCTGTAGCGCCGGTTGGTGGCACTTTGGAGCATGGTGTCGAGGATGCGGCCGAAATCGTCGCTGACAGCGGTTTTCAAATAATTTCGCCAAGCCCAAGAATCTTCTGTGCTGTCGAATAAATCGAAGGGAGGAATGTGAGTTAGCAAGTGAATGCAGGTAACGCCCAAACTGTAGATGTCGCTGGCAAAAACTGCTTTTCCCATTAATTGTTCGGGTGCTGTATAAGCAGCGCTGCCGATAATTGTACCTGTTTGGGGCAAGCCGCTTGCTGTTACTTTCTTGGCTGCACCAAAGTCTACTAAAACGATATCTTTTTGGAAAGGAGAGGGTTGATAGGAATTTTCTAAGGCGGGTAAAGGGGCTGGAGATAGCCTGCGGCGAATGATATTTTCTGGCTTGATGTCGCGGTGAATAACTTTGGATTTGTGGACGAAGTGGAGCACTGGCAATAAATCGTTGAGGATTTGCCGGATTTGAGTTTCGGTGAATGATCCTTTTTGTTCTAATTCTCGGGCTAAGTTTTTGCCGTCTATAAATTCTTGTACTAAATACAGTCTGTTTTCTTGTTCAAAATGCGCGATTAATTCGGGAATTTGGGGATGTTTCCCCAAGGTTTGTAGCTGGGCTGCTTCTTGATGAAATAGTTGAGCGGCTTTTTCGGCTGCGGTGTTTTGCGGCAAAGATTGCTTGATGACGCACTGCGAAAAGATCGGGGGTTTTGTTTCGTCAACTGCTAGAAATGTTCTCCCAAAGCCTCCTTGCGCGATCGGCTTTACGGTACGGTAGCGAGATGCTGATGGCGATTGTTCGTTGGTTAACAGCAATTTAGACCCGCAACTTTGGCACAATTCTGCATCACTTTGGTTCTGCGGATTCTGACAAGTTGGGTTTAAGCAATAGCTCATTTGATTTTAGATTTTAGAATGGGAAATAGGGAGTAGGGAATAGGGAATGGGGAATAGGGAATGGGCAAAACAGGGAATTGGTTGTTATTAGTTATTATCACCAACAAATAACAACCAACAAATAACTAATGACTAATGACTGATGACTGATGACTGATGACTTAAGTTGGTACGAGTTCGCCGGGCCGCAATGCAGCCCATTTGCCGGTCTCTTGCTTGAAACTTTGACAACCGACTACATCCCATTCCATTTCTATTTCGTCTTGGCGGGGGCGGATGTTGACGTTGATTGTCGGTTCTACGGGGTCGAAATCGGGTGTTTCGGTGAGGTGAATCTGTTCGTGCTGTCCTTCTACGGCGTGGTAGGTGAAGCAGCGGTCTACATAGTGGCAGTTAATACAAATACACATTCTTGATATCCTCTGTGCATTTCAAAAAGATTGGTGAATTTTGAGCTTTCTGTTAATCTAGCGTAGCAAGAGCTTTATTGTTTGTAAGTTTATTTATTTTTGTTGCGATGCCGAATAGTTTACCACCTGCGCTATCTCCTGATACTTGGCCGTTTGATTTGGAACTGCTGACACCGCCTGCTTATTTGGTGGGCGGTGCGGTGCGGGATGCGCTGCTTTTGAGACGATCGCACTATTTTGATTTGGACTTCGTTATGCTAACACGGGCGGTGAAAACTGCTCGCAAAATTGCCGATCGCGCGAAAGCTGGATTTGTGCTGTTGGATGCGGAACGCCAGATTGCGCGGGTGGTATTTGCGGGCGGTACGGTGGATTTTGCACAGGCCGAAGGGGGGAGTCTGGAGGGGGATTTGCTGCGCCGAGATTTTCGGATTAATGCGATCGCCTGCAATCCTTTTACCGGAGAAATAATCGATCCTTTGGACGGTCAAGCGGATTTGCGGTTGGGTTTGCTGCGGATGATTTCGCGGTCAAATTTGGAGGACGATCCGCTGAGGTTATTAAGAGCTTACCGCCAAGCGGCGCAGTTGGGTTTTGCGATCGAACCGGAAACTCAATCGGCGATTCGGGAGTTGGCGCCGCTGTTGAGTCGGGTGGCGGTGGAACGGGTGCGGGCGGAATTGGGTTATTTGTTGAGCAATCCTGACGGTGTTCCTTGGATTTGCCGCGGTTGGGAAGATGGTTTGTTTTCGATTTGGTTTGAAAGCGCGATCGACCGTTTCGAGATTTTAACAAAAATTGACGCATCTGCTGCTTGTTTGGCGGCAATTTATCCAGATTTGGGGAAAGAGTTTTCGCGATCGATTCGAGATACAATTAAAACGCCTTTGTTGGCGGTTGCGAAGTTAGCTGTTTTGGCAGATTCCGACCCGGAAATTGCTGAAACTCAGTTGCTCAGGTTGAAGTACAGCAATGCTGAGATTAAAAGCGCGATCGAACTTTTGAAATACTTGCCAAAATTGCAAGCAAAACCTATTTCGGAAATGTCTTTGCGAGAACAGTATTTTCTGTTTCGCGATGCAGGAATAGTATTTCCCGTTTTAGCGGTTTTGGCAATGGCGGCGGGAGTTGCAGTTGATGATATTTCACCGTTAATTAACCGCTATCTCGATGCTGGCGATATTATCGCTCATCCCACACAGTTAGTTAGCGGCAGCGACTTAATGGAATATTTGAATTTGCCGAGAAGTCCGCAAATCGGTCAATTGTTAATGGAAATTCAATTAGCGCGGGTGGAGGGGAGAATTGCGACTCGCGAAGAGGCGCTGAAATTGGCGGCAGAGTTGGTCGTTTGATATCAATTCCCGTAGCATCAGAATTAATATTACCCGACGGAATCAGGACACGGCAGTGCCGTTTCCCTACAATAAATCTGGTGTAGGGAAACGGCACTGC
>JAUBOG010000579.1:0-3986 GCA_036700105.1 Microcoleus occultus BM001215583 | reverse complement strand
TCGCACTGTAAGGATTCTGCCCTCGATTGATTTTGCGACTGATTTAGGACTGCTACAGCACTTTTCAGGTATGTGAGGTACATAGCTCTTGTAGGGACACGGCAGTGCCGTGTCCCTACGGGGATATTGAATGTACCTCATAATAGCGGGAACCGCTGTATATATCATTCCTGAGTTTAAGGGATTGGCATTTTTGACTGCAAACCTTAAATACTTGCCATTACTTCGCGAGCGGCGGCCAAAGTTCGATCGACATCTTCCTCAGTATGAGCCAAAGAAGTAAATCCCGCCTCAAACTGCGAAGGAGCCAGATAAATTCCGTGCTCCAACATTCCCCGGTGAAAGCGGCCGAACTTTGCCACATCAGACTTTTTGGCATCATCGTAATTGTGAACCGGGCCCGCTGCAAAAAACAAGCCAAACATCCCGCTAATTTGCCCGCCACAAGCCGCGTGTCCGGTTTCCTTGGCAATTTTTAGCAATCCGTCGGACAGTTTTTTAGTAATCTTATCCAACTGTTCGTAAGTACCGGGTTTTTGCAGCAATTCCAAAGTCTTAATTCCAGCAGTCATCGCCAAAGGATTGCCCGAAAGCGTACCCGCTTGATACATCGGCCCAGCCGGAGCAACCATCCCCATAATATCGCGCCGTCCGCCGTAAGCTCCCACCGGCAAACCGCCGCCGATAACTTTACCCAAAGTTGTCAAATCCGGAGTGACACCGAATCTTTCCTGAGCTCCGCCGTAGGCAATGCGGAAACCGGTCATCACTTCATCAAATACGAGCAAAGCACCGTTATCCTTAGTAATTTCGCGCAAACCTTCGAGAAAACCTGCATCCGGTACAATAAAACCGGCATTACCCACAACCGGCTCTAGAATTACGCCTGCAATCTCGCCGGGATTTTCGGCAAATAAAGCTTTGACTGCTTCCAAGTCATTGTAGGGAGCGTTGAGGGTGTTGGCGGTAACGGATTTCGGCACGCCCGGGGAGTCGGGAAGGCCGAGAGTTGCGACACCGGAACCCGCTTTTACCAAAAACATATCGGCGTGCCCGTGATAGCAGCCTTCAAATTTAATCAACTTGTCGCGCCCGGTAAAGGCTCGCATCAGGCGCAAAACGGCCATGCAGGCTTCGGTGCCGGAATTGACAAATCGCACCATTTCGATGCTGGGAACGGCATCGATGACCATTTCTGCGAGCACGTTTTCCAAGAGCGAGGGTGCTCCGAAACTCGTACCTTTTTCCAAGGATTCGCGGAGGGCTTTGATGACTTCGGGGTGGGCGTGGCCGCAGATGGCCGGGCCCCAAGTGCCTACGTAGTCGATGTATTGGTTTTCGTCAACATCCCAAATGTAGGCTCCTTTGACGCGATCGAATACAATAGGTTGTCCGCCTACAGATTTGAAAGCCCGCACGGGGGAACTGACGCCACCGGGCATCAATTTCTGGGCGGCGGCGAAAATTTCTTCTGATTTAGTGGTTTTCAAGTTTGTTGTGGAAACCAATGTTTTCTCCTTAGTGAACGTCTGTTGTTGGTAGAATACTTTAATAGCGACTTCAGGATAAAGGTTAGGTCGATTTAAGGAAACTATGTTAATAGATTTTAGGATACAAACCAATGAGTAGCAATACTAGCTTGGGTTTTTCAGGCTTTGTCGCAGTAGCACCGTGAAGCGAAGCTATCCCGTAGGGAATCGCACTCGAATGTAATAATTTGTAAAATAGTTCTTGACAAATTGCCCATAGCTTGCTCGCTCTCCTCTCTAACTCTGCGTCCTCTGCGTTCTCTGCGGTTAATTTAAAAAAAATATCCGAGAAGAAAGCGTAAATGTATATTACAAAGCTGCAATAAAATTATGTCTGCTAATGATTTATCGAGTTTGAGCCGATCGATACCAGTAGAAAAGATCCGCTACGACGATCGCGGTTTAGTACCGGCGATCGTCCAAGATTACTTAGACGGTACGGTGTTGATGATGGCGTGGATGAATCGCGAGTCGCTGCAAAAAACTCTCGAAACCGGTCAAACTTGGTTCTGGAGTCGATCTCGCGCCGAATTGTGGCCGAAAGGGGCGACTTCAGGACACATTCAAAATGTAAAAGGGCTGCGTTACGACTGCGATAGCGATGCGTTGCTAGTCACAGTCGAACAAGTCGGAGATATTGCTTGTCACACGGGAGAAAGAAGCTGCTTTCACCAAGTTGACGGGGAAATTGTCGCGCCGCCGGGAGATATGTTATCTCAATTGTTTGACGTAATTTGCGATCGGCGGGACAACCCGAACGAAACTTCTTATACTTGCAAATTGTTCGCGGGCGGCGACAATAAAATTCTTAAAAAAATTGGCGAAGAATCGGCGGAAGTCGTGATGGCTTGCAAAGATGACGATAAAGACGGAATCGCCGGGGAAGTTGCGGACTTATTTTATCACGCTTTGGTGGCGATCGCTCACCATCAAGTCGATCTGAGAGATGTTTACCGCAAATTGGGCGATCGCAGGAAATAGATTAGTTATGGGTTATTGGTTATTAGTTATTTGCTATTAGCTATTTGTTATTTCCAAAAACTAATGACTAATGGTAAGGTGCGTCGCTGTGAGATCATCTATTTTTTTAAGGGATTTTTTATGGCGACGCACCCTACGACTAATGACTGCTATTTTTTTAACAGCATTCGATCGACCTTTTGCAAAATTGCGATCGCCAGCATCACACTAAAAGCCAAGCCCAACCAGAAATTATCCGCCGCCCATTTACCCCGATCCAAAGCCAAACCGCCCAGGGGCGGGCCGATTAAATAGCCGATCGCCCAACACTGAGAATTAACCGCTAGATACACGCCGCGCAAAGACTCCGGCGCTAAATCCACCACCAAAGCAGAAGCAAAAGGCGTATAAGCAACAGTCGCCACCGACAAAAAACTCAAGCCTAAAACAGCTAAAAATAGATTGCCAGTTGCAGCCATTCCCGTCAAGCCGATCGCGATAAATCCCATTCCCCACAGCAGCGCCGAAATCATCAAAGCTTTCGGATGGGAAAACCGCCTCAAAGCTTTCACAATTGGCATTTGCAAAGCCACAGTTAAAAACGTGCTAAAAGCAAACAAAACGGTAATTGTACCAGTTGAAAAACCCGTCCCCGATGTCCCCGCCTGCACAAACTTGCTAAAATAAAGCGGCATCGTGGTTTGAATTTGGGAAATGTAGAGAGTAAACAGAGTATTGACTAAAGCATAGACTAGCAAAGTGCGATCGCGCAGCGCCACCATCCAGCCATTCTTGAGACTTTTTTCGCCTATATCCGTTGATTTAGCTGGTTTGTAGGTTTCTGCGATCGCACTTGCAACCACCGCAAACAGCACTAAAAACGAGATACCATCGATCATAAAGAGCGATCGGTAATTTCCCGTTACCGCAATCAAAACACCGCCCAAAATAATCCCAACTTGCAAACCCAAATTATCAGCAAGCCGCGTCAAAGCAAAAGCCTCCTGTCGCTGTTCGCCCTCAGTTAAATCAGCCACCATCGTCTCGGTTGGAGGCCAATACAAACCCACGCCAAAACCCATCAGTAAATTGCCAGCAATTAAGCCAGTAAAATCATTAGTTGCCGCCAGTACAAAAGAAGCGACAGCCGAAATAATCGCAGCCAGCAATAAAGTTCGCCGCCTGCCCCAAAATTGGGAATCGCAAAAAGAACCGCCCAAAACGCGGCCTAATATTCCCGAAATTGAACCGCTACCCAAACCGATGCCAACAGCAGTTGCAGATAAGCCGACGCGATCGACAAAAAAGATCGGCGCGTAAAATAAAGTAAAACCGGTGCCGCTTTGGGAGAGGAATCTGCCGGCGGTGAGAATCCAAACTTGATGCGGGAGACGGGGAAGCCAAGATGATAATTGAAATTTAGGCATATACAGTTAAATTAGAAGGGTGCATCTCATTTTTGCCAATATATTCGTAGGGGCGAAGCATTTCGGTAGT
>JAUBOG010000578.1:0-3989 GCA_036700105.1 Microcoleus occultus BM001215583 | reverse complement strand
GTCCCCCTTCTTAAGGGGGATTTAGGGGGATCTCCGAGGAATAAACAGTTTTAACCCAAGCGTATTGAGTTATCATGAACCAAGCTAAAACTCTGTTTTCAATTATTGTTCCGACTTACAATCGCCCCGATAAATTAGCGCTGTGTCTTCAGTCTTTTGTGGAATTGGAATATCCGCGCGAAAAATTTCAAGTTATTGTCGTCAACGACAGCACCGAAATATCTGTAGAATCTACAATTTCCCCTTTTCTCGATCGGCTAAATCTCGCGCTTCTGACACAACAAAATTCCGGCCCCGCCAAGGCGCGAAATACTGGAGCTTTTGCCGCATCAGGCAAATTTTTAGTATTTACAGACGATGACTGTACTGTGGGGACAGATTGGCTGCAAAATCTGGAAAAGCGATTTGTGGAAACACCAGACTGTTTGATCGGAGGGCGAACTGTAAACGCGCTGCCTGATAACATCTATTCTACTGCCAGCCAGCAACTGATCGATTATCTTTACAGTTACTACAATGCTATTGCCGATCGCGCGCAATTTTTCACTTCTAACAATTTTGCCCTTTCGGCTGAGACTTTCCAACAAATCGGCGGGTTTGACACGGCTTTTTCTTTAGCGGCGGGAGAAGACCGGGAATTTTGCGATCGGTGGTTGCATTCGGGCAACGGTGCAATCTACGCTCCCGAAGTTACAGTTTATCACTCCCACGCCCTAACTCTGCGCAAATTCTGGCAGCAGCAATTCAATTACGGTAGAGGTGCTTTTTTGTTCCAGCAAGTTATCTCGAAACGCGCGGCTGATGGCAAACTGCAACATCCGTCATTTTATCTGAATTTGCTAACTTATCCATTTTTTCACGCAGCGGGCTTTCAAAAGCTATTAATTGCAGCATTGTTCTTAGTTTCTCAGGCGGGTATTGCTGCGGGATTGTTTTGGGAGAAAAACAATTTTGTTGAGAAATAGAGTTTTATTGATGAACCGCAGAGGGCGCAGAGAACGCAGAGAAAAAAGTGATACAGATACATTGTAAGCTAGCATAATCTGGACAAGGCAATGCCGTTTCCCTACGATTATTTTGGGGTAGGGAAATGGCATTGCCGTGTCCTCCTTGGCTCGGACGAAAGTTTGTGCAGGATCGGTTGAAACCGCCGAGTTTTATTTACGATTACATAAATCCGTGTTCTGCTAAAAATTCTGGTGTAATTGTTCCCAAACTGTTGATTGCGGGGGTTTCTTCCCAGGGTTCGGGATGCGCTTGCCGGCCGCTGCGCAGAAATTTGGCGACGTATTTGCCGAGAATATCTGCTTCTAAATTAACTAAACTTCCCGGCTGCAAATAGCTGAGGTTTGTCTCGGAAAAACTGTGGGGAATTACGGCAATTTCAAACCAGTTTCCGTCTGCATCGCAATCGGCCACGGTTAAGCTGATGCCGTTGACGGCGATGCTGCCCTTGGAAACGATGTACGGTGCGATTTGGCGCTGCCATGCGGCATGGGCCGATGGTGGGGCACTAAACCGCATCTCCCAAGCGTTGGCGGCTTGTACAGATGTCTCTAAAGCGCCGATCGAATCAACGTGTCCCGTCACGAAATGTCCGCCCAATTTGCTACCCGCGCGCAGGGAGGTTTCTAGGTTCACCCAAGCATCGGGGAATGCACCCAGAGTGCTGCGGCGCAGGGTTTCCGGGGAAGCGGCGGCGACAAAACCCTGGGGCAGAACTTCTACGACTGTCAAACAGATTCCATCGACGGCTACGCTGTCCCCAACGGCTAAATCTTGTAAAATCTGATAGGAGTTGCTTGAGGTGCAGGAAATCTGGAAGTAATCGCTGCCTAGCGACTTCAGCTTTCCGAGAGATTGAATCAGTCCTGTAAACATAAGTATTTTTCCTGTTCCGATCGCCTATTTACATCAAACCACACTCACAAACCAGACGCAGGAGCTTTCGCCGTCCCCTCTCCCCCCTTTGTCAATCTAAAATCTCAAATCTAAAATCGACAGTCCCCGATCGGTTGCAGATTCAGGCGAAGATCGAGTCATACTGGATTTAGGTCATCTTTATGTCCGAGTTCTCTACCGCCTTGCAGTTTCTTAATTCTATGAGGCCGATCGAATGATTGAAATGAAAGTCGCTGGAATTGCCTTAGATGCAGCCACGCGCAGCCCTATTGTCCTGTTGAGAGACGCCACTGAGCGGCGCGCTTTGCCTATTTACATCGGTCAAGAGCAGGCAAAAGCTATTATTAGCGCTCTCGAAGGCCACAAACCGCCTCGACCCTTAACTCACGATTTGATGGTCAATTTTCTAGAGGCCTGGAATCTTACCTTGGAGCGAATCGTGATTCACTCGCTGCAAGATAACACCTTCTATGCCGTGCTGATCGTCCGTCAGGGCGAAGTTAAAAAAGAGATCGATGCCCGGCCCAGCGACGCGATCGCCCTCGCCCTGCGGACTAACTGCCCGATCTGGGTGATGGAAGAAGTCGTCGCCGATGCGTCGATACCGGTCGATCGAGATGCTGATGAAGCCGAACGCCGGGCCTTCCGGGAATTTATCTCAAACCTCCGTCCAGAGGATTTGATCAAAAGAAGCGGCTTGGGCCAGGGCGAAACTTCGTCGTAACAGTTATGCGTTATCGAAGGTTTGGCAAAACTAACTTGCACCTGTCCGTATTTTCCTTGGGAACCATGCGCTATTTGGCTTCTGAGGAAATTGCCGGCTTTACTGTGCGGCAGGCTGTGTCTGCTGGCATCAATCACCTGGAAACGGCTGCGGGCTACGGTTGCAGCGAGGAATATCTCGGCGCGGCCCTGCAATCGGCCGGGTTGTCTGCCGATCGATCGCGCCTCCACGTCACTACCAAAATCTGCCCGACGCAGGATGCCGCTGCAATGGAACGCTGCATCGACGCATCCCTCAAACGCCTGAATTTAGACTATATCGACTGTCTGGCAATTCACGGTTTGAATACTTGGGAACATTTGGCGATCGTGCGATCGCCCGCAGGCTGCATGGCAACTGTACGCAAAGCCGTCGATGACGGTCGCATTCGGCACGTCGGCTTTTCGACTCACGGCCCTCTGGATTTGATTTTGGCTGCTATAAATACAGATTTGTTTGAATTTGTCAACCTGCATTATTACTATTTTTTTCAGCGCAACGCCCCGGCAATTGAACTCGCCAAGCAAAAAGATATGGGCGTTTTCATCATTTCTCCGGCAGACAAAGGAGGGCAACTCTACACGCCTCCAGAAACCCTCGCGCAATTGTGCTCGCCTTTCTCGCCTTTAGAGCTTAACTATCGGTTTTTACTGAGCGATACTAGGATTGGGACTCTCAGTGTGGGGGCTGCAAATCCGGCAGAATTAGAGCAACCCCTGAAATATGCCGATCGCGATTTTCCGCTGACAAACGCCGAAATCGCTCAGTTTGCGAGGCTAGAATCGGCGATGGGCGATCGTTTGGCAACCGACAAATGCAGCCAGTGCTATGCTTGCTTGCCTTGCCCGGAAAACATCAACATTCCCGAAGTATTGCGACTCCGCAATCTCGCTGTCGGGTGCGACATGACTGAGTTTGGCAAATACCGCTATGCCATGTTTGAAAATGCCGGACACTGGTTTCCCGGCAGCAAAGGCAACCGCTGTACCGATTGCGGCGATTGTCTGCCCCGGTGTCCCGAAGAGTTAGACATCCCAACCTTGCTCAAAGATACTCACCGGCGGCTGGGCGGCAAACCAGGCAGGCGGTTGTGGGATTGAAAAAAAACTGAAGCAGGGAAAAGGGCTACCCGTGCTTATCAAGAGTGCTGCAACAATTACGTTAAACTTTATTTTAAGTAAATCTACGATACAGTCGATCGAAAAACTACCTAGTTTGGCGACTGTCAGCGGGCATCGGTGTCAACTTAACGCCTTATGTAGACCGGTCTATTGTTTGAGTTCACAGTCTTCCCGATCCCCCCTAACCCCCCTTAAGAAGGGGG
>JAUBOG010000577.1:1545-4025 GCA_036700105.1 Microcoleus occultus BM001215583 | reverse complement strand
GGATATTTGCAGGTAAATGCAGGTAAAGTGCACCCCCTGCAAATACCTGCAAATGCCTGACTTTATACTGCAAACGCCTGACTTTATACTGCAAATCCCTGACTTTAGCTGACGCAACAATTAGCTAATTTTTTAGCGTTTTTAACAAAATCCGAATTGATTTAATAGTCAAGTTACGATACCTAAGTTGAATTAAAAATCAATTTAAGCAAGTGCGAAAAAATTGGCAACACAGTAGCCGTTATCTAAATTGAATAAAAAATCAAATAAGGAGTATGAGAAAATTGGCAACACAGCAGCCGTTATGTCAGCCTTGACAGTCGGGTGAAATGTTGTTGTCGGGCCCGCGCTTTGCAATCGGCTAAACTGTTGGTAGGAAGGCAGGTTAAGAGCAGACCATAATACGGTGTCTTAAGGGCGAGAGCGTCTGCGATCGTTGCAACGCCGGTCAAGTAATGAACGTATCCTGACCTAACGTCACCTTGCAACTCGCATACCTCACCCTGCACCCTGAGCCGATCGCCTTTTTCGACCTAAAATCCCAAAATAAAAATGTTTTTCGGGTTTAGCTTCGATCGAACCTCCGCTCACAAATTGGACAGGCTGGGTTAACCGCTGGGATAGATTGCATCAAGCTCGAATTCTTGGCTGGTGCGAGTACGGGACACGATACGTCGTGGAATATCTAGAGACTAGCAGCAGTGGCGGAAGCTGCAAGCGCAAATCCTAAAATGGTGGAACGGGCGATCGCACGGTTGGAATTTTTGAAGGAATGGGACGCGCTGGAGGAAATTAGAGATGCGCTGGCTTAGCCGTTGGCAGTTGTGTGAAAAAAGGAGATGTGAGTTATGCACAGATTCGCAATAAAAGTTACACGTAAAGAATTAACGCATAGTAAAAATTTTTCTCATCAGGTTTTGGTCGAGGGCGCGGAGCTAATTGAAAAGGCAAAAGCGGAATTTGACGAAAATGGGTGGGTTTTGTCGGAAACGGCTAACGATATTTTAGAAGCTGAAAGCATTCTCAAAGAGTTTCTATTGGTAGATGGTGCAGGACTTTTGTTCAGAAACATAGATTCTAGTCAATGGTTCCATCTTCATGGCAAAAATATTCGACAGCGGGAAAAAGTACATTACAAACAGTGAATTATCTTATCACTTTTGTGGTCTATGGCCTATGCCGTCGATTTTTTGCTTTATCGCCTGTAACCATTGCACCATACAGCTTTAACTGTGTGGGTGATTTCTCCGATTGCAATCGGAGTTTTCAATTGATTCTGTAACAAAACCTAAAACCGAGGAAAAGTCTAAACCCTCGTTAAAGATTTTAGATGTAAAGATTTTGGGAAACAACACTTAGGAGATATTATGGGAGAAGCAAAGCGGCGACAACAAGTAGATCCCAATTACGGCAAAAAGAAGTGTAAAAATAATATTTCTAGATTTGATAGTTGGAACGGTCGCTATACGACAGACGGAACTCCAATTACCAGGCCAACGGTGTGGGCGTGTGATGGTTGCTTAACAATTGGAGATAATTATATGATATTTAACAAAGGAGTGTTAGCCGGAAAAATTTATTACCCTACCTCTCTGGAAGGTACGGAAGTGCAATTTAAAGCGCCTTTGACAAGATGGGGTTTGATTGCTAAGCATTATGGCGTACCTATGCCTCTATTTCCTAAAATAGAAAATGGTGTAGCAATTGAATTTTGGGAGTGGGTGCATGATAATAATATTCCCATTAAAAGAGTGAATTGCCCCTTTGAAGCAATGCGCCTCCTATCTCAAAACGTTGTTGCAGTTTTTGTCTATCCACAGACAAATAGACCAAGAGAGAATTCTATTCCCACTCGTCAGATGTAGGATTTTTCGGCTCTCGTGCAGATTTGGCAAACACGGAAATTGTCACATATCCTGACAAGCAGCGAACTCTCTAGGCTGTGTATCGAAAGCTAGATTGTTGAGGCTGAGTTGGTTGCCAAGATACCTAATGCACCGTTGTCTCAAGATGATGCCCCACTTCTGAAAGCTAGAGAGTCAAATAAAAACCAGAAATATTCTGATTTCATAAAAATAAATACTATACAGAGACAAAGGACATGACGCGAGAGAGAGCGGTGCGAAAAATTGAGCAAGCCATCAACGAACAATTGATGGAGCTGAATTTGTCGCGGCTGAATCTGGAAGAATTGCCACCAGAAATTGTCAGGTGTACGTATCTGACAAAGCTTGACCTTGGTAACAATGAGATTACCTTCATCCCAGAGGATCTCGGGCAACTGTCCAATCTGACATGGCTTGACCTCAATAGCAATGAGATTACCTCCATCCCCGATGCGCTCGGGCAACTGTCCAATCTCACACTGCTTGACCTCGGTAACAATCAGATTACCTCCATCCCAGAGGCGCTAGGGCAACTGTCGAATCTGAGATACCTTGAGCTTAGTAAAAATAAGATTACCAAAATCCCAGAGGCGT
>JAUBOG010000577.1:0-1445 GCA_036700105.1 Microcoleus occultus BM001215583 | reverse complement strand
AGTAAAAATAAGATTACCAAAATCCCAGAGGCGTTAGGGCAACTATCCAATCTGACAGGGCTTGGCCTCGGTTTCAATAAGATTACTTCTATCCCAGAGGCGCTTGGACAATTGTCAAATCTGACATGGCTTGACCTTAATGACAATCAGATTACCTCTATCCCATAGACGCTCGGGCAACTGTCGAACCTGACAGGGCTTGACCTCCGTGGCAATAAGATTACCTCTATCCCAGAGACGCTCGGGCAACTGTCGAACCTGACAGGGCTTCACCTCGATAACAATTAGATTACCTCCATCCCAGAAGTGCTCAAGCAACTGCCAAATCTAAAAATATATGAATAGGCTGAGGGAGCTGTAACAGTCTCCAGCTTTAAAGGGGGAAATTTGAGTTTCCCGCCTATCCGTTTATAGAAATGGTGGCTTCCTTATTCGCTATCGATTTACCGGGGAATTAACCAGGAGCGATCGGGCTACCTGCCAAGCCGATCGCTCCTGGTGTCTCCGTGGTCAGCAAGGGAAAATCCAAGAGCGGCAGACCTAGGAAAACTTTCGGCAATATGCGTTTTTATGCGTTTTTGTGAGCTCGCCCCTCACCTTTTAGCTGCTTAAACTCTTCAAATTGCGTCTCGCTAACTATCGCCAAAACATCGGTGGATGCAAGAAAGGCCCGCGTCGGTTGCCTCCACAAAATCCTCCTCAATAGCTGAAGCTACGGCGCGAGATTGGTAGCCGCTCGCCTGTTTAATTGTAGGAGCTCCGTCGTGGGCGATCGAGCTGTTGCTCAAACCGATCGCTCGTTACCCAGGTGTGACGGGAGGAATTGACGCCAGTGCTGCTACGAAGTTGTCACAACAACAGGAGCAATGTGAACAGCCGGCACAGTCGAATATCGGATAAAAATCAAGCGCCTTGACACCTAGGATGTCCCATTCATAAAGGTGCATTATTTTTTGTTTGCACGTAAAAGTCAGAGTTTGTGATCACAAAACCATTGCTTGCTACCGATTGAGAACAGCCATAACCGACCTCAACCAGCAAAGGCAGTCCTTGCACAAAAAGGCAGCAGTTTGACCGAAAAAGTCAGGCGTTTGCAGGATATTTACAGGTAAATGCAGGTAAAGTGCACCCCCTGCAAATACCTGCAAATCCCTGACTTTATACTGCAAATGCCTGACTTTAGGACACACAAAAATTAGCTATTTTTTAGCGTTTTTAACAAAGACTGGATTGATTTAATAGTCAAGTGGCGGCATCGGAATTGAATTAAAAATCAAGTTAAGCAAGTGTGAGAAAGTGGGCAACACAGCAGCCGTTATGTCAGCCTTGACAGTTGCATAAATTGCTGTTGTCGGACTCGCGCTTTGCAATCGGCTAAACTGTTGGTATGAAGGCAGGTTAAGAGCAGACCCTAATACGGTGTCTTAAGGGCGAGAGAGTCTGTG
>JAUBOG010000576.1:0-4055 GCA_036700105.1 Microcoleus occultus BM001215583 | reverse complement strand
GCGAGCATCTTGCTCGCGTAAAATCAGCAAATCATTTAGGATTGCTATAGAGGACGCGGCAAATATCAACGGAGGACACGGCAGTGCCGCGTCCCTAATATCGCAAACAATTTAGAGGCATAATAGCTTAGGTTTAGGAACTATTAATATCAATTCCGGCAACCGGGAATGATTTTTGACTGTTGATTGCCATATCGTATATGGTTTTTTCGGAATGATTAAACCGCTCTTGCCGCAGAGTCCGCAGAGGAGGAGAAGAGAGAGATGAGTAATTCGGCAGTCAGAAACTGAGTTTTTTGCCGGGAATGCTTCGTGAGAGCGCGTTTGCCGGTCAAAAAACTCGGTTTTTTCGATTTTAATGCGTCAGTAATTGAGGGGACAAAATATTTGCTGGGTCCCAATAAGCTTGCATCAGCAACTGCTTCAGATCGGCAATCAGAGGATAGCGGGGATTGGCGCCAGTACATTGATCGTCAAAAGCCCGATCGGCCATTTCTTCTACATGAGCAAAGAAAAAGTCATCGCCGACACCTTGAGCTGAGAGTACCTCTTGGATTGTAGCTGGAATTTCCACTTGACGTTTTAACTCTTCCACTGCTTCGATTAACTTCTCAACTTTTTCCTCGTCAGTTTCACCGCCCAATTTCAGATAGTTCGCAATCTGAGCATAGCGCCACGTACTATTAGGATACTTGTTCTGCGAAAAAATAGCTTGCTTAAAGGGCACATCCGTCGCATTGTAACGAATCACATGGGAAATCATCAGCGCGTTGGCTAAACCGTGAGCAATGTGACAAGTCCCGCCTAACTGGTGGGCGATCGAATGACACACTCCTAGGAAAGCATTCGCAAATGCCATGCCTGCGATCGTAGCAGCATAATGCACTTTTTCTCGCGCTTTGGGGTCTTTAGCTCCATTGCTGTATGCACTGGGCAGATATTTGAACAACAAGCGAATTGCTTCTAGGGCTAATCCGTTGGTATATTCTGAAGCCAGTACGGAAACGTAAGCTTCGATCGCGTGAGTCAACGCATCAATTCCACCATAGGCTGTGAGTCGTTTGGGGATATTCATCGTCAATTCTGGATCGACGATCGCGATATTCGGAGTCAAAGCATAATCCGCCAGGGGATACTTGATGCCAGATTTCTCATCTGTTACCACCGCAAACGGAGTAACTTCCGAACCAGTTCCCGATGTGGTAGGAATTGCTACCATCATTGCTTTTGCACCTAACGGCGGCAATTCGTAAACGCGCTTGCGAATATCCATAAACCGCATCGCCAATCCTTCAAACTCGATATCGGGATGTTCGTACATCAACCACATCACCTTCGCCGCATCCATCGGAGAACCGCCGCCAAAGGCAATAATCGCATCCGGATGGAAGCTGTTGCAAATTGCTAAACCTTTATGCACGGTGGCTAAGGAAGGATCGGGTTCGACATCGTAAAAAGTATAGTGAGCGATGCCGAGTTGTTCTAAACTATCAGTAATTTCTTTGGTCAAGCCGAGTTCAAATAAAGGGCGATCGGTAACAATCAAAGCCCGTTGTTTCCCGGTCAAATCCCGCAGCGCAACTGGCAAACAACCAAACTTGAAATAAATCTTCGGAGGGATGCGGAACCACAGCATATTCTCCCGGCGGGAGGCGACTGTTTTGATGTTCAGCAGGTGATGAGGCGTGACGTTAGCAGAAATGGAATTACCGCCCCAAGTACCGCAGCCAAGCGTCAAAGAAGGATCGAGTCGGAAATTGTAAAGATCGCCGATCGCCCCTTGGGAAGACGGCGTATTAATCAGCACTCGCGAAGTTTCGACTTTGGTTTCAAAATAACGAATATGTTCCTGATTGCTAGGGGCTGTATAAAGCGCCGAAGTATGTCCGTGCCCGCCAAACAAGATTAATGCTTCTGCTTTTTCGACAGCATGATAAAAATCAGCGGCGCGGTACATCGCCAGAATCGGCGACAGCTTCTCATAAGCAAAAGGTTCATCTTTGTCGATCGCCTCTACTTCCCCAATCAAAACTCTCGTGTTTGCTGGTATTTCCAAACCAGCAACTTCGGCAATTTTGAGCGCCGTCTGTCCCACAATTGCCGGATTCAAACGTCCGTCGGTTAAAATTACCTGACGGACTCGATCTCGTTCTTCAGAATTTAGGAAATAAGCGCCGCGCTTGATAAATTCCTGTCTGACAGTTTCATAAATTGGATCTACCACAACCACCGATTGTTCGGAAGCACAAATCGTGCCGTTGTCAAAGGTTTTGCTCAAAATAATCGAACTTACCGCCATCGGAATGTGGGCGGTTTCATCAATAATTGCCGGAGTATTTCCAGCGCCCACGCCGATCGAAGGATGTCCCGAAGAATAGGCAGCTTTCACCATCCCAGGCCCGCCTGTTGCCAAAATCAGTTTGATATCGGGATGCTGCATTAAAGCTTGGGAAAGCGACACGGTTGGTTCATCAATCCAGCCAATAATATCGGGCGGCGCACCCGCAGCTACAGCCGCATCCAGCACAATTTTTGCAGCTTCGACAGTACAGTTTTTGGCGTGGGGATGGGGCGAAAAAATTATCCCATTTCGGGTTTTCAGCGCAATCAAAGACTTAAAAATAGTCGTTGAAGTGGGATTGGTAACAGGTACAATTCCGGCTAGGAGTCCCACGGGTTCGGCAATGCGTTCGTAGCCAAAATGTTTGTCTGATTCAATTACGCCGCAGGTTTTATCGTTCTTGTATTTGTTGTAAATCATTTCTGAGGCAAAATGATTTTTGATGGCTTTGTCTTCGATCGCGCCCATGCCCGATTCTTTTACCGCTGCTTTGGCTAAGGGAATTCGAGCAGCGTTGGCGGCGAGGGCTGCTTGTTTAAAGATGCGATCGACTTGTTCTTGGGTATAATTAGCAAATTCAGCTTGAGCTGATTTTACTCTTTCAATTAACAATTTTAATTCGTCAGCATTGGTGACTTTCACGTTTTTTCTCCTGGTTTTTATGACTAAAATTGTGGCGATTTTGTGAAATTTACAGGATGATGAACCGCAGAGGACGCAGAGAGGTGAGGAAGGGGATCGGGGGTTCGCAAACCGGGATTTGGTGCAAAAAGGTTGGTTTGTTCGGAACGGGGAAGTTGGCGCAAATAAATCGGGTGTTTAAATCGCACTCGCCCCGATCGCCTCGACTCCGCGATCGCGAAATATATCGATGGTTTGCTGTACCATTTCAGCAGAAGCCGGGGGCGTATCTTTTAGTTGGTAATCAAGCCCCAATTGTTCCCATTTGTATTCCCCCATTTTATGAAAAGGCAGCACCTCTAATCTCTCCACGTTCTTGAGAGTTGCTACAAAATCTGCTAACTTCTCGATGTTTTCCCTAGGATCTGTGAGGTGGGGAACTAACACAAAGCGAATCCAAGTCGGTTTGCCGATTTCGCTGAGGTATTTTGCCATCGTTAAAGTCGGCTCGATGGAAACATGGGTAACTTTGTAATACAGTTCTGGGATGTAAGATTTGATGTCTAGCAGCACTAAATCGGTCAAGTCTAGAACTGGTTTCGCAACTTCTAAAGCGCAGTATCCAGAGGTGTCGAGGGCTGTATGCAAGCCTAGTTGGCGGCAGCGATCGAATATTTCTCTCGTAAATTCCGGCTGCATCAAGGGTTCGCCGCCGCTGACAGTTACGCCGCCTTTGCGAAGGTAGGATTTGCATTTTTTGATTTCATCAATCAGATAATCAACTGTAACTTCTTTGCCATCCCGGGCGTTGCGGCAATCAGGATTGTGACAGTAGAGACAGCGCAGCGGACAGCCCTGAGTGAAGACAATAAATCTAATTCCCGGCCCGTCAACAGTACCAAAAGTTTCGATCGAATGTATGCGTCCAATTCCAGACATGAATTTCGCTTTTAATTTCTTGTAATTGCGAGCCTTCAGAAACCGAGTTTTTTGGATAAATACTGGCTTTGATACCAATTTAATGGGTCGTCGTACATATCCCGATCCCCCTAAATCCCCCTTAAAAAGGGGGACTTTGAACTCTTGCTCCCCC
>JAUBOG010000575.1:0-4068 GCA_036700105.1 Microcoleus occultus BM001215583 | reverse complement strand
TACTGCCGGAATGCTTCGCCCCTACGAAGATATTTGCAAAACTGAGATGCACCCAAGTTCTCAAACCTGAAAATGTCATAATTTTTCTTGCCTTCAGTTTCCCCTGCCTTCTCGCAAATGTCTTCAAATAGCTGGCGAATTACTAAAAGAACAAATGACTTTCCGGCTGAATGTTAATTTCCATCGGCACAGCTTGCGGGTCAGCAGAAAGAGCAAACATAATCGCATTTGCAGCAGTTTCGGTACTCAGCATTTTTGACCTGTCTACCTTCAAACTCACATTATCCCAAAACGGAGAATCTACGCCACCAAAATAGAATAGCGTAAACTTAATGCCGTAGCGGCGCAGTTCATCTGCCATGCACTTGCTGAAACCAACTACTCCAAACTTTGAAGCGCAATAAGCTGTACCCATCGCCATCGAATGTTTGCCCAAAATCCCGATGACATTGCAGATGTGACCGGATTTGCGGTCTTTCATCACATTCGCCGCTGCTTGAGATGTATAAAAACTGCCTTTCAAGTTCAAGTCAAGCATGGCATCTAAATCAGCGGGTTCTAACTTGTTCCACTGTTTGAGAATTCCGGCGCCGGCGGCGTTTACGAGGGAATCAATTTGTCCGAAATGTTGGACTGTTTTTTGCATCAGCGTCTCGACTTGCTGCAAATCGGTGATATCTGCGGGTACGCACAGTACCTCTGTTGCTGACAATTCGCTTGCTAAAGCCTCTAACTTACTGCTGTCTCTGGCGGCGAGCACTAGCGTCGCACCCGCACCGGCGAGTTTGCGGGCCACCGCTGAACCGATGCCACCAGTCGCACCCACCACAACCACAACTTTGTCTTGCATATCCCTTTACATTTCTTTACGTCCCGATTGTATGATAACTCAAGTTATGGGAATTAGGCATTGGGCCAAACAGGGAATTGGGAATTGGGAATTGGGCATGGGCCAAACAGGGAATTGGGAATTGGGCATGGGGAATTGGAGAACAAAGAACAAAGAACAAATCACAAATAACAAATCACAAATAACCAATAACCAATAATTATTTTAGGGAAACTTGCCAGCCTTTTTCGGCTTTTTTTAGCTGCAGAGAATTGCAGGATTGCAAGAATTTAGGAAATTTTCGACCGAGATTGAAGTCTTTAATTATTTGGGTAATTTGCTTGCCGTATTGTCTGTGAAATTCGCTGCCTACGTTGGAGAGAAATACAGAATTGTTGGGAGAGTTGCCTGTGAGGTCGCCAACTATTTTTACAATAGCTGTTTCCAAGTCTTCCAGGGAATTGATATCTGTTAAGGTCGCAGGTGCTGCGATGCTACCATTGGAATTTTCTTTGCTAAGTATGGGCGGTGGGGGCGACAATTTGACTTCAAAAAGAGTGACGTAAGTAGGAGAAGTCTCTGAGGGTTTGTGGATGACAAAATCAGTCGGATATTTGATAAAAATATCCCTGGTTTTAGTGCCAACTAAATGAGTGGTAATCATTTCGTTGAGGACTAAGCCGTAATTTTGTTTAAATAAAGCTGAAATGGTAGAAAGTTTGATCCACTGATTTGAGGTGCGTTGCTGCTCTTTTTTGATTAATTCTTTTAGCTGAATAACTAATAGTTCTAGAGGCGTAATTTCGAGTAAAGTGACGAGAGAATGGGTTTCAACTTGTCCGGTTTTGCTGTTTAAAACTATGATTTTATCTGTTTGCTTGCGGACTTGAAATACGGTTAATCCGTGGGCTTGCAGGGTGTTGCTGAGGTGAGTGAGGGCGCGATCGGACGAACAGACAAAAATCTCCTTGGCTGTGGGATAATGTACGAAAATCGATGCGCCGACTGTAGCCATTTTCAAGTCTGCGCTGTCTTTGCCGGGGGGGACGTGAATCAGTTGATAGCCGCGCTGGTGAAATTCGGCATCTTTTTTGCCCATGCTGCGCCAGTTGGCAAAGGCAACTTTGATTTGAATTGGATAGTGGCAAATGCCTTCGAGGAATTTTTCGGTTTCGATGTTGAGTTGCAAGTTTTCGACATCTAGCAGCAAGATAGCGATGCCGACAGGAAGCGAATTTGTTTGGTTTGCGCTGGGAGTTGGAGGTTTTGAGGAAACTGAGTTTTGCGATTTAGCTGGTGCTGTTTTAGATTCGGTTAGCTGCTGAATTTTAGCAAATAATTTGCTGAATTGAGGTGAATTAATGAATTCGGGAACTAGCAGAATTTGCAGGTATTTTTTGGCAGTCAGCAGCAGGGAATCTGTATCGCTGGCTACTTGGAAGTTTTTGGTCAATTTTCCAATCAAAACTGACTGAAAATCAGGTTTTGCCCAGGGGGTTTTCCTGTATTTTTCAGCTATCCATTCGGGATGTTGTTCCTGAATGGAAATTAGTGTTTGAGCGATATAGCGACTGATGGCGCTGAATGCGGCAGGTTCTTGAGTCGCCAGCAAGAGATTTCGATCGGGCATGGCCCTCTACAATGCGGGATGCTGTTTCAATCTATCACAATTCTAGTCTCTAGCTGGCAGTCGGACGATCGCCCGCCAAATCAAACCGGCGATAATTAACGCCAACCCTGTCAGCCAAATTTGCCTTTCCACCCAGAAAGCCAAAAACAAACAACTCCCCAAACCCACCCAAGCCAACCACTGCGGGTAAAGCCTTTCGGCGCTTGCAAGTTGCAGCGAGGCGAGGTTGGTGATAGCGTAGTAGATCAAAACGCTAAAAGCGCTGAACGACCAAGTAGTTTTGACATCGCCGACGAGGATTAAAAGTGCGATCGAAATTTCCACAACCACCACAGCTACATAAGGCGTTGTCCCCTCTGGATTCAGCCGCGCCAACACTCTCGGCATATCCAAGCGCCGCCCCATCGCCAGCCAGACGCGCGAGAGCCCTAAAATTAAGTTCAGCAAGACTCCCAGCATGGCGGTAATTGCGCCGACGGCTAGCAGTTGCGAAACTCCTGGAATTTGGAAACTGCGGGCGATGACTTCCAAGGGTGCAGCCGTCCCGCCTGTTTGCAAGGACAATTTATCGGCTCCCCCCGCGCCCGCGACAACTACTGCTACCGCCACGTAAAGCACCATTGTCAGCACCAAAGTGAAAATTATGGCTTTGGGAATGGTTTCCCTAGGTTCCCGCACTTCCTCGCTCATTGTGGCGATGCGGCCGTAACCGGTGTAAGCGACAAACATTAGGGCGGTGGCGTGGAGGATGGAGCCGATCGAGCTATCATTCTTTACTGTGGCTATTTCCCAGCTTACCTGCGGCAAACCGACAACTACAAATACAGCCAAGGATAGAAGTGTAACTGATACGATGGCTGTGTTCGCAATATTCGATCGCCTGATTCCCGTCAGTACAACCAGAGTCAGGGCGGCGAGGGCGACCAAAGCTGTTAGGATCAGGTAAGTGCGATCGGCTATACCAACGGCATTCAAAAAATACCCCGCAAAACCCAAAGCAGCAGTAGCCGCCGAAGCCGTTTTAGCTAACAGAAACATCCAGCCCGCCGTAAAACCCAGCCAAGGATTGAGATATTTGTAACCGTATTCATAAGTACCGCCGCTAACCGGATGATTTGCCGCTAATTGAGCGCTGTTAAGGCCGTTGCAAACAGCAACTAAAGCCGCAATACCCACAGCCAAAATCACTCCCGGCCCGGCAATTTCCGCCGCAATCCCGATACTCACAAATACTCCCGTGCCCACAATTGAACCCAGGCCCATTAGAGTTGCGCCGAAAACGCCTAATTCTCGCTTTAGCAGTGGTGAAGACATGACTATAGCAGGCAAGATGCCCGCTCCACAAAATATTTATCTGTTGTGGAACAGGCCGGAAAGCCTGTTCTGAAGACATAACTATAGCAGACAAGATGCCCGCTCCACAAAAATATTAGCCTGTTGTGAAACAGGCCGGAAAGCCTGTTCTGAAAAAGATTCAAGGTGTATGCAAGTAAGTCCACTGACTTAAAAATAAGAAACAAAGGTCTAAAAAGCAAGCTTTTTAGACCTTCTTCCTTCTTCCTTCGGACTGACATCCGTTACATCCGTTACATCCGTTACATCCGCTACA
>JAUBOG010000574.1:0-4088 GCA_036700105.1 Microcoleus occultus BM001215583 | reverse complement strand
CCGATCGTGCGCAGGGCGCACCGGTGCGCACTGCGCACCCTACGTTAGTAGGTAGTTGGTAACGCTAATGTGCGATCGGCATTTCGATCGTAAATTCCGTGCCCTTGCCCGCTTCCGAAGTACAATATAATTGGCCTTTGTGCTTTTCTACAATAATTTGATAGCTAATGGACAAACCCATTCCCGTGCCTTTTCCAACGGGTTTGGTAGTAAAAAATGTATCGAATATTCGCTGCTTGACTTCCTCCGTTATTCCCGGCCCGCTGTCGGCAATTTTGATTTCTACAAAATTGCCGACAACTTTTGTGCAAATCGCAATCAGGCTGGGATTATCTGATATTTCTTGAAAAGTTCGCCTGCTGTTCCCGTCATCTATAGCATCGATCGCATTGCTGAGGATATTCATGAAAACTTGATTGATCGGCCCGGCAAAACACTCGACAGGCGGCAAATCCCCGTATTGTTTTACAATTAGAATTGGCGGCATTTCTCCGTTTCCTTTCAAACGGTGATTGAGTATTAACAGGGTGCTGTCAATACCTTCGTGCAGGTTAACGGGTTTCATCTGTGAATCGTCGTGCCGCGAAAAGTTTCGCAGCGACTGGACAATCTGGCAAATCCGCTCGACGCCAATGCTCATTGAAGACATTATTTTGGGTAAATCTTCTGCTAAAAAATCGAGATCGTTATTTTCTATTTCTTGTTGAATCTCCGCGACAGGATTGGGATAGTGCTGTTGGTAAAGTTCGAGGAGATGCAGCAAGTCCTGAGTATAATCTTTGAGGTAAGTGAGATTGCCGTGAATGAAGCTGACTGGGTTGTTTATTTCGTGAGCGACTCCGGCAATCAGCAGTCCCAAACTCGACATTTTTTCACTTTGAATTAATTGGGAATGAGTGGCTTTGAGTTCCTCAAGTGCGGCTGCTAGTTGAGCTGCTTGTTTTCTGCTTTGTGCTTCGGAATTTTGCAAGGCTTCTTCGGCTTGTTTGCGATCGGTGATGTCTCTCTGTACGCCGATGAAATGAGTTAATTTTCCGGTTCGATCGCGCACGGGAGATACTGATAAAGCATTCCAAAAAGCAGTTCCGTCTTTGCGGTAGTTTTTTAATATTACTTGACATTCGCTATTAGTTTTCAAGGCTTGGCGGATGATTTCTAGGGCTTCGGAGTCGGTATCGCTTCCTTGCAAAAATCGGGAGTTTTGTCCTAAAATTTCTTCCCGCCGATAACCTGTCATGCTTTCAAATGCGGGATTGCAATAAATAATTGGATATTCTGGCTTGGTGGCGTCAGCAATGGTAACTCCGGTGCTGGTAGCGGCCATAGCCCGATCGTACAACCAAAGCATTTCTTCTGCGCGCTTGCGATCGGTAACGTCCCGCAGCGTGGCTAAATAAGCCATTTCTCCTTCCCATTCCGTTTCCACCACCCGCATTTCGACTACAGCATTTGCTTTGTGCTTGCGAATAGCTTCAACTTCTGTTTGTACGAAGCGCATTCCGGCTGCTTCTGTTTCTCCAACTTGGGGAATAATATCCGCGTCCATTTCAATATCGCAAGCTGAACCTTCTACTACCAAAGTGCCAAAAAATTCTTGACCTAAAAGTTCCTCTGCTTTGCAGTTAAACAGCGCTTCTGCTGACGGGTTCGCAAAGCAGACAAGTCCTCGCTTGTTGACGATTGCGATACCGTCGGCATTTTTGGCGATCGCATTCCGGAACCGAGATTCGCTAGCTTTCAAATCCTGCTTTAGCTGTTCCATTTCTCCTTGCATCTGCTGCAATTCGCACAGATTAACAATATAAGCTTCGGAAATGTTGGTTTCTGTCGAATTTTCGGAAAAATCTTGATAGTTTGCTTGATCGTTCATGTCTTTAGCGTTTTTTTTATGGTAACTGCTAATATTACTGAGTTTGTTTTCTATATCTGGTTGTTGAAAAAACATATTTAAACCCTACTGAATTCTTTTTTAAATTAAACTGTTGCGATCGCCCAATTTTTCTACCAATTTAGGGAGAGAACAATTTACACCCGATATTAGCACATTACTTTTAGAATTCATCCTAAAATACAGTTAAATTTCTAGAGCGATCGCCCTCGAATTATTAATCACACCTTACTAAGTAATTTCAACAACATCGGCATTTACGTAGTAGGGAGACGAACTATTAAGAGTGGAGATAGCTTCAATCCCGCTCGCACCGCACCAGATAACAGAATAGACGCGCAAATCATAAATATTTAAAAGCAATTGCCAAGTATAAATTATTATATGATTTTCACAAAAATACGCTCCTAGATAAGCAAGTTCATCTTTTGTTTAAAAAACAATCATAGTTACCAATTACGGAATCATGTCTCTGCTGCCAGATTTGATATAAAATGTAACCTGTCTATTTTTGCGATCGCAACTTCAAACCAATGGCACGTCTAGCACTTTTGAGCGTCTCCAATAAAACCGGGCTAATCGACTTAGCGCGCAGTCTAGTAGAAGAATTTGAATTTGACATAATTAGCAGCGGCGGGACAGCAAGCGCCCTCAAAGAAGCTGGAATCCCAGTCACCAAAGTTGCGGAATATACTGGTTCTCCCGAAATTTTGGGCGGGCGAGTCAAAACACTTCACCCGCGAATCCACGGAGGTATTTTAGCGCGCCGCGATGTACCGCAAGACCTCGCAGATTTAACGGAAAATCAAATTCGGGCGATCGATCTAGTCGCAGTCAATTTGTATCCATTTGAACAGACAATTTCTCAACCGGGAGTAACGCTAGCAGACGCGATCGAGAACATAGATATCGGCGGGCCGGCGATGCTGAGAGCATCAGCAAAAAACCACGCTCACTTGACAGTTTTGTGCAATCCCGAACAGTACAATACTTATTTAGCAGAACTGCGGCAAAACGGCGGGGAAGCTTCGCTGAAATTCCGGCAAAAATGCGCGCTGGAAACCTTCGAGCACACAGCCAACTACGATCGCGCGATCGCCAATTATCTCAGCAGCCAATCCGCCGAAGAATCTGCGCTGCCAGCACAGTTTAATTTATCAGGAAAAGAGCTGCAAACACTCCGCTACGGCGAAAATCCCCACCAAGCCGCCACCTGGTATCAAAGCGGAACAATCCCCGCAGGCTGGACGACTAGCACCATCCTGCAAGGCAAAGAATTAAGCTACAATAACTTAGTAGATTTAGAAGCAGCAAGACGGCTGATCGTAGAATTCCCAGAGACTCCCGCCGCAGCTATTCTGAAGCATACAAATCCTTGCGGCACAGCCTTGGGAACCACTATTTCCGAAGCTTATCAAAAAGCCTTCGACACAGATTCAGTATCAGCTTTCGGAGGAATTGTCGCCCTCAACCGCCCGATTGATGCGGCTACCGCCACGGCGTTAACTAAAACATTTTTAGAATGTATTGTCGCGCCGGGGTGCGAACCGGAAGCCGAAGAAATTATCAAGAAAAAGGCAAAAGTTCGAGTGTTAATTTTGCCAGATTTGACTCAAGGGCCGCCGCAAACTGTTAAAATAATTGCAGGCGGTTTGCTGGTACAAAACTCGGACGATGCAGTAGAAGAAACTAGCAAATGGCGCGCCGTTACTGAGAAACAGCCGACGGCTGACGAGTTAGCAGAATTGCTGTTTGCTTGGAAAGTAGCGAAACACGTCAAATCGAATGCGATCGTTGTCACGCGCGATCGCACTACAATCGGTGTCGGCGCCGGACAAATGAACCGCGTCGGATCGGTTAAACTAGCATTGGAACAAGCCGGAGAGAAGAGCAAAGGAGCGATTTTGGCTAGCGACGGTTTCTTCCCCTTCGATGATTCCGTAAAAACGGCGGCTGAGGCGGGGATAATTGCGATCGTCCAACCGGGAGGAAGTATGCGCGATCGAGATTCGATCGAAGCAGCCAACCAACTCGGAATCACCATGATTTTCACCGACATCCGCCACTTTTTGCATTAGGAATTATCCCCTATGGTAGGGACACAACAGTGTTCATTGGTGTCAACTTAAGCCTGAAAGCCTTGAGAAATCTCGTTTTTACCTGAGTCCAGATCCCCCTAAATCCCCCTTAAGAAGGGGGA
>JAUBOG010000573.1:0-4104 GCA_036700105.1 Microcoleus occultus BM001215583 | reverse complement strand
AGAGCCCAAAACTAGCGTCGCATTCTCCGGTATCGTGACCTGAATAACGTCTCCTCGTAAGAGGGGTCTGGTCAGAACAGCTTGTAATTTCTTACAAGCTCAGTCGCAAAGAGCGCTGAGTTCCTGACAAATCGCCTAATTGACTGACAGCGACAGAAATATCTGTACAAGCCAAAAGATACTACCACATCGGGTGTCGAAAATCAGCAGGACTTGGGAATTTAAGGCAAAAGGTAGTTGACGGCGGTTGGCGGACAACACGGTGGATCGCCCGATCGCTGGCGGCCGGGTTAAAAATTAGCAAAAAGCTAGAATAGCAACAAATGCGGCTTAAATTTCGTCTGCCTGTTGAGTGAGTTTTGCCGTTTTCCCTAAAAATTAAGCTATTTTTTCGGACGTATCAATCATGTTAAAAAGTTTGCGGTTGACTTGCCGGCGTACTTGCGGCCGGTGGATTTATCTGTTTCTGTCGCTGATTGTGGCTGCGGGTATTTCGGTGATTTCACCGGCACCGACGATCGCCTTTTCTTTGCCTGAACTGATTTTTCGGGGCATTCAAGTTATTCAACTGTCGAATATGTCCGATCGCCAAGAGGTGACTGTTGGGCAACAAATCAATCAGCAGTTAGCAAACAGGGAGTTTAAAATTGACCGAGACCGCGCCACTAGAGTATATATCAACCGCATCGGTCAGCGGCTGGCACAGCAAAGCACTCGCCCGAATATTCCTTATACTTTTCAAGTAATTGACGACGACAATATCAATGCTTTTGCAACAATGGGCGGCTTCGTTTATGTGAATAAAGGTTTGATGGCGGCGGCAGATAATGAAGCAGAATTAGCAAGTGTGATCGCCCACGAAATCGCTCATATTAGTGCTCGCCACGCGATTCAACAAATGCGTCAAATGGCGATCGCCTCTGGTGTAGCTTCGGCGACAGGGCTCGATCGCTCTCGGGCGGTTCAGATTGGGGTGGAATTGGCTTTGCGCCGCCCCCACAGCCGTCAAGCGGAATACGAAGCCGATCGGTTGGGATTGGAAACAATGGGGCGATCGGGCTACGCTCAATCTGGAATGGTTGATTTTATGAAAAAGTTACTCAACAAGTCTTCTCCTCCAAGCATTTTGAGCACGCACCCGGCTACGGGCGATCGCATAGCCGCTATAAATCAGGCGATCGACCCGGATCTAGCTAGCGGTGAAGGCTTGAACAACGCGGCTTACAAGCTGGAAATCCGCAGGCTGTTGGGCTCGTAACAACTATAAATCAGCCACTCGATCGCTCTTTTCTTCTCTTTCTTACTTAGCGCCCTTAGCGTCTTCGCGGTTCGTTAAAAAATAAATTCAATTAGCAAGCGAGTCAAAAGCAGTTCAACATCGATTTAATCGATGCGACTTAAGCAGACGCGCTCTTGATTTCATCCTGATGTTGAACAACAGGACTAATCTCTGATGTCGGGAGTGCCAATTGCTGCGGCGGCCTCAATTGTCTGACAACTTCATCAAACGGCAAAATTCGGACTTGATTGTTAAATACATTGACTTGATAAACTCTGCGGTAGCTGAAATCCAATCCTGTCAGCCAGCCGCTTTTCGGATGATAAGCACCCGTGTCAATATCCAACCATCCTTGGCCCCTGACTAATTCCCCGGGTCTGACGCCCTCAAAGGTAAAGGTAATCGTGTGACCGGTGATGATTAATTTATTCGGAAAATACGGTTTCGATATGGTGTGAAATTCCTTGCGAATCCAGCAGAGTTGCTCGATCGACTGTTCGCCGATCGGCATTGCGGGATGGACGCCCGCGTGAACCAGCCAGATATCGCCTAAGTCCAAGTGCGTCGGGAGCGATCGCAGCCACTCTAAATGTTTGTAGGGCATAATTCCTGTATCTCTGTAGCTGGCGACTGTCGCATCGCCGCCGCTGTAAAGCCAAGATTGCCACGCCCGCATATCCACGGACGCCCCCGACAAAGCATCTAACATCAACTGTTCGTGATTGCCCAGCAGAGTTTGGTAGGGGCTTTGCTGGACAAAATCTAATACCTGAGCGCTTTTAGGGCCGCGATCGATTAAATCTCCCAAAAAATAGACGCGATCGTCCGAGCTCGGGGCAAGTGCCTCTAGCAGCAGCATTAAGCCATCGTAATGCCCGTGTACGTCCCCGATAACAATGCGCCGGTCATCCACTGTGTTTATCCGTTTCCCTGACTCAAAACCCCAATCACTAGCCCAGAGCATCTGATGAAGCTGCTATTTCCTCCTTTCTTGGGCCCAGGAGGGGTGTCACCCATTATACTGCCTTCTATTAAGATTCAGTAAAGCTCGCCAATATCTGTTTCCGCAGCTACAAATAGCAACACTGGCAAGCTGTTCATTGTGTTCCTGCAACTGCTGTTACTGAGTCAAAGCTTTGAGGAAAGTCTGGAGTTCTGCCAGAAAACCTTTCTTTTTTAGCGGTTTTGCAGGTGCGGTGGAGTCGGGATCGGCGGTTCCCATCGCTTTGGCTAAAATCCGCTCTAAATCGTCTCCGACTGGTTTTTGGGCGGTTTCAGAAATTAGTTGGTATTCGTCGTTTGTTTCCAGCCAGACTTGCCAGGATTGCGGGTAGCAGCGGAATAAAGCAGCAGTGTCTAGGGGTCTGATGTAGTAGCAGGATTCGATTTTGTTGAGAAATCGATCGCGCAATTGGCGGCCGGCATAACCGATGCCTATGGTAGCAACATCTTCAAGGCGCGGGTTGAGCAGGATTACGGGGCGGCCCGCAGCAGCGATGTAAAGTTTTTCGACTTGCGCCACCTCTACAGCCGCTGGATTGATCAGCAAAAACAGTTCGTCTTCCGGTGCTATTTTATCTTCAACAGGGGTGCGGCTGCTGCCCAAATCAGTCACTTTAAACGGTGTTTCTCCCCAGTCGCGGCGGGCGAGGGCGGCGGCACCGGTGTCGGGAAAAAAGACTTTGAGGCCGGAATACATTGCTTCAAATTCTGGCAGGAATTGTTGGGTGATAGACTGTGCTTGCAGTGCGATTTCTGGGAATACTAATTCGACTTGCAGTAGAGTTTTGCCGTCCGAGAGGGCGGCGGCGGTTGCAATGCGGGATTGGGCGATCGCGTCGTTGAGATCCTTGGGCAGTTCTGTCATGAATTTTATTGTTTTTACTCGACTTTTGTTAATTCAATTTTACCGCATCAAGCCACAAAAGCTAACACCGATACCGGCGAGCCGGAACCTCCCAAAAGACGCATTATTCCGATAACCAAAGTGATATCAGCGGCGGGTAACAAGTCGAGGTTTGCCAGATTCTCCAGCACTATTCCCTGCTTTTCCAATATTAGTTTGTTAACTGCAAAACTTTGATCTCGCCCGGTATCGACTCCGTGAGTGTCGGTACCAATTCCGGCGATCGATCGCTCTTTTAGCAAAAATTGAGTTACTGCTTTGCCAAATCCGGGGAAGTGGCAAATTCCGATCTCGTCAGAGTTGAAAAATGCTCGCTCGTCATCCCATTTTTCTTGCCAGCCAGTATACAGTAAAACTAGATTTCCCGGTTCTATAAATTTGTGCTGCCGTTCCCAATTCAATATATCATCGATTGTTAAAGTGTAGTCGGGATTGGCCAGACTTTGCTCGCGGATGTCGATCGCGATTGCGGGACAAACTAGCGACTGCGGCGCATAACTATCAATGCTCGCGCCTGCTGCATAAAAGCTGTTGGGCGCGTTGATGTGAGTGCCGCTGTGTTCTCCCATTGAGAATTTTCGCAGGAAATAGCCGTCTTTTTCTATTTGAGATACTGTTTCAAATTCTGTCGCGGGATCTCCAGGCCAAATCGGAATATTTGGGTGAATTGGATGGGTTAAGTCGATAATTTTCCTGTAGGCGATCGTTTTTAAATTGTTAGAGTTAAAGTTGTTTGTCATCGGGGAAAATATCTCTATTATTTATTAAAAATATTTAATCTTTTGGTGCATCTCTATTTTGCAATGGCGAAACATTTCGGCAGAAAATTTATTAGTGAGAATCAGAGATTTACTGCCTAAATGCTGGGTGCATCTCACTTTTGCAGATATATCAAGTGGAAAGTTGACCATTTAGATAA
>JAUBOG010000057.1:0-20531 GCA_036700105.1 Microcoleus occultus BM001215583 | reverse complement strand
TAGGGACACGGCACTGCCGTGTCCCTACGGGGAAGTAACCATAGCAACAAAAACAGATTGATTAGCAAATCCGATTTTGACAGTCATTTGTGCCTCAAAGCAAAAAACAGACCCGATTCGTTAAACTTCCACAACTCAACTCACAACTAACCGCAGTAGATACCGACTTATGTAGGGTGCGTACTGCGCACCTTACCGCTATTAAGTAGCGGGTAAAACAACTTTTTGCGTCCAGGACTAAAACAGCCAAAAATATTGAATCTTTCACAAAAATCAAACAGGGTATTCAAAAGTGGGACAACAAAAATTAGAAAACAAAATGATCGAGTGTAAATTAGAAAACAAAGCGATCGATTGCCTGAATATCGAGGAGGCACTACACAAAATGGAAGCAAAATACTACAGTATGTTTGAAAATGCTGTTTCCGGCATTTTTCAGACAACGCCTTCTGGGCGCTACCTCAGCGCCAACCCCGCTTTGGCCCGCATTTACGGGTACAATTCCGCAGCAGAATTGATGGGGAGCCTCACCAACATTAGCGATCAGCTTTACGTCGATTCCAACCGGCGCGATCAGTTTGTTTCTGCTTTGCAAGCGCGCGGCATCGTATCCGATTTTGAGTCGCAGATATATCGCCGAGATGGAACAGTAATATGGATTGCTGAAAATGCGCGGGCCGTGCGCGATGAAAGCGGCAAATTGCTATACTACGAAGGTTTTGTGGAAGATATTACTCAGCGCAAAAAAGCAGAAGCAGGACTCCGAGAAAGCGAAGAACGCCTGCGAATGGTAATTGAAGGTGTTAAAGATTATGCTATATTCATGCTAGATACTAATGGATATGTAGCTAGCTGGAATTCGGGAGCTAAAAGAATTTTGGGGTATAGAGCCAGTGAAATAGTCGGCAAAAATTCCGAGTGCTTTTATACATCTGAAGATATTGCAATTGGCAAACCGCAAGAAAAATTAGTCATGGCTACCGCAGCAGGTAGATACGAAAGTGAAGGCTGGCGGTTTCGCCAAGATGGCTCGCGATTTTTTGCGAATATTATTGTGACTCCTTTGCGCGATGAAAGCGGAGAGTTGCAGGGCTTTTCTCAAGTAATGCAGGACATTACCAAACAAAAGCGGGCGGCCGAGGAAAAGATGCAGTTAATTGCATCTTTGCAGGCGTCGGAAAAGAAGTTTCGCAGTTTGTACGAATCGACGACAGATGCGGTAATGCTGCTAGACGAACAGGGTTTTTTGGATTGCAACCCGGCAACTTTAAAGTTATTTGGATGCAGCACAGAATCGGAGTTTTGCGGCAAGCATCCTTCGGAATTTAGCCCGCTGCTGCAACCAAACGGAGAAGATTCTGCGAGTCTGTCTCAAGAGCGAATTAATACGGCTCTAGAAATGGGAAATTGCCGTTTTGACTGGCGGCACTGCCGTTTGGACGGTTCCGAATTTCCGGCGGAAGTGCTGCTGACTTCTATGGATATCGGCGGCAAAATTGGGCTGCAAGCTGTGGTGCGCGATATCACTTATCGGGTGCAGGCCCAGGTGGCTCTGAAGCAGGCTAACGAAATATTGGAATCCCGCGTTAAAGAGCGGACAATTCAGTTGGAAGCGGCTATTAAACAGTTGAGTTTGTCGGAGGAAAAGTTTTCTAAGGCTTTTCGATCGAGTCCAGATCCGATGACTATTACTACTTTTGATGAGGGGAAGTTCCTTGAGGTTAACGACAGTTTTTTGTCGGCGCTGGGTTACTCTAGGGAGGAGGTGATCGATCATACAGTACCGGAATTAAATATTTGGGTAAAGCCGCAAGACAGATTTGATTTCAGGCAAAGTTTGCAGGAACAAGGTGTGGTTCGCAGTCAGGAATGCGAGTTTCGGATGAAGTCGGGATCGGTGGTGGTGTGTTTGCTGTCAGCGGAATTGATTAATTTGGACGGGGAACTCTGTATGCTGGCGGTGATGACGGATATTACCGATCGCAAACACGCAGAAGAAGCCCTGCGGGAAAGCCAGCGCGCCTTGTCAACCCTGATGAGCAATTTGCCGGGGATGGCCTACCGTTTTCGCAACGATCCCGATCGCAGTATGGAGTTTGTCAGTGAAGGTTGCTATCAGTTAGCCGGCTATTCTCCTGAAGAATTTATCGGCACTCGCCAAGTTTCGATCGCGAAATTGACTCACCCGGACGATCGCGATCTGTTGTGGAATGCCGTGCAAGTTGCCTTGGAAGAAAATCGACCCTATCAGCTAAATTACCGAATTACTGCTAAAAACGGCGAATTAAAATGGGTTTGGGAGCAAGGTTTGGGAGTGTTTTCCGACGCGGGAGAACTGATAGCTTTGGAAGGGTTAATTACTGATATTTCCGAGCAGAAACGCAGTGAAGAAGCTTTGCTGCGATCGCAAACAGAGTTAACCCAACAAAAAATTCAGCTAGAAAATACTTTGCACGAATTGCAGCAAACTCAAGCAGTATTGATTCACACTGAGAAAATGTCTACACTCGGTCAAATGGTAGCCGGTGTCGCTCACGAAATTAACAATCCCGTTAGCAGCGTCTGCGGCAATCTCGTCCACGTCGGCCACTACACGGAAGATTTGCTGGATTTGATCGATATGTACCAGCAGCACTGCCCGCAGCCGCCGGCACCAATTCAAAATAAAATTGAGGATATCGAATTAGAGTTTCTGCTAGAAGATTTGCCGAAAGCGATGTCCTCGATGCAGATTGGAGCCGATCGCATTCGGGAAATTGTCCGATCCCTCAGAACTTTTTCCCGCAAAGATGATTCGCAAATGAGCAAAGTTAACCTGCACGAAGGGATTGAAGGAACGCTGCTGATCCTGCAAAGCCGCCTGAAAGCGCGCGGCAACTATCCAGAAATTGCCGTGATTAAGGACTATGGAAATTTGCCTTTGATTGAGTGTTATTCGGGTAAAATCAATCAGGTGTTTATGAACTTGATCGGCAATGCGATCGACGCGATCGAGGAATACAACGAAGGGCGATCGGTTGCCGAAGCCAAAGCTAACCGCAGCAAGATTAAAATTAGGACTGAAGTCCAAAACTCGAAGGCCGTAATTCGGATTTCTGACAACGGGCCCGGTATGCCAGAAGAAGTTTGCCAGCAGTTGTTCGAGGCTTTTTTTACCACCAAACCCGCAGGCAAAGGCACCGGTTTGGGCCTGTCAATATCCTACAAAGTTATCGAAGAACACGGCGGCAAGCTTAGCTGCGTGTCTGCACCGGGCCAAGGAGCTGAGTTTATCATCGAAATGCCGATCGAGCAACAGTAAAAGTTTGTAATCAGCAGTTAGTAGGGTGCGCACTGCGCACCGGTGCGCACTGCGCACCCTACTTCTACTAACAACTGTCAACTGTCAACTGTCAACTGTCAACTGTCAACTGACACCTATCCAAATAAATTCGAGCCACATTATCCCCCGGATTTTGCCGCAAACAATCCGCAAAAAGTACCCCAGCTTCCGTAAAATTATTCATATTGTACAAAAACAAAGCCTCAGCAAACACTTGCAAAGTTGCCAACTTCCCCGCTTTGACTGACGGCAAATCCGCATCAAAAACTTCATAAACAGTCACCCATTCAGACTTACCCTTAACCTGAACCCGATCGATTACTCGAATTGCATAATCAGCAGGATTTGTCAAGCGGTCGAAAGTGTGCTGAGTAATCAACAGCGACACCCCGTAATTCTTCGTCAAACTTTCAATCCGAGAAGCCAAATTAACCGCATCGCCGATCGCCGTACCGTCCATCCGATTGCATCCGCCCACTATACCCAAAATCAAAGAACCAGTGTTGATTCCTACCCCGATCTGAACCGGCACATCGCCCGCAGAAACGCGATATTGATTGTATTCAGCAAGAGTATGCAGCATTGCAATTCCCGCTTTCACAGCATCATCCGCGCCCTCGCTAAACAAAGCCATAATTGCATCGCCAATATATTTATCAATAAACCCGCGATTTTCCACAATCAGCGGTTCCATCCGACTCAGATAAGAATTTATAAATTGGAAGTTTTCTTGCGGTGTCATCTGTTCCGAAAGAGTAGTGAAATCTCGGATGTCAGAAAACAAAATCGACATTTCCAACTCCAGGGCGTCTCCCAA
The DNA here is from genome assembly GCA_036700105.1 of Microcoleus occultus BM001215583. Classification (GTDB taxonomy): domain Bacteria; phylum Cyanobacteriota; class Cyanobacteriia; order Cyanobacteriales; family Microcoleaceae; genus Microcoleus. The sequence continues at coordinate 16,392 of JAUBOG010000057.1, read as the reverse complement.
TTTAACATTAACAATACTGTCACATCCCAAAAAAGATAAAAACTGATTGGGTACAAACCGGCTGGTAGCCTTAGTAATGTTTAATTCTGTATCTAGCGCCAGTTCCAAATTACAATTGACTTGAAAAAGTTCGGCAATAAAATTTTGGCGATCGGCTTCAGCTTTTTTGCGATCGGTGATATCTTGAAGAGTGTTGATAGCATAGACAATTTGGTCGTGCTTGTCGTAAATCGGGGTAGCATGAATTTCTAGGGGAATCACCTTATTGCCCTGTCTCACTTCTAAATCGTCAGCCACCGAAGTTTCCCCCATCAATGCCCGTATGATAGGCAAATTTTCGACAGGGCAATGCTGAAGAGCTCCTGTTTGATAAAGTTGATAAACCTCTGACAATTGTTCGGCTGGGATATCGGATACGACTTTTTTATCAAATATCTCTTTTGCTTTTTTATTGATATAGTAAACTTTGCCCTGCGCATTCAGCACGCCCACGCCCACCGGCATTGCTTCCAAAAACTGCATCAAGCGATTTTCATTTTCGTGGAGTTGGGTAATCAGCAACGCTTGTTCGCGGTTTAACTGAGCCAATTCCTGATTCATTTGCTGAAGCTGCGCATTTTGTGCTGCCAGCAGTTTATTTTGAAGATAACTGTTTACTGCTTCTTTGACAGTCAAACTCAAGTCTTCTTGCTGCCAAGGTTTGGCTATATAGCGATATAAATTGGCATTTTTGATCGCATTTGACACAGCCTCAATATCTGCTTGTCCAGTCAGCATGATTTTAATAGTTTTGGGCGAAAGTAGATGAACTTGTTTTAATAGTTCATCTCCCTTCATATCAGGCATGATATAATCGGAAATAATTAACGGGACTTCATAGCCATCTACCAATAATTCTTCAATCAACTCTAACGCTTCTTCCCCGCTCTCGGCAATTTCGATGAGATAAGCATTGCCGACAGCCTCTTGCAGTTCTGCTTTGAGGCCCCTGAGTATAATTTTCTCATCATCGACGCAGATAATGACCTGTTGGTTCATAACTTACATAAAGCAGATTCAATAGTTTCTAGCAATTCGGCTTCTGACCAAGGTTTGCATAAACAGCAGTGGAGATTTGCGAATTTTTTAGCTCGATTAACAGCTACTTCGTCAGCTTGACCTGTCAGCATAATTTTAACAATTTTAGGAAATTTCTGGTGGATGCTAATCAGTAACTCGTCTCCCTTCATACCGGGCATTAACCAATCAGAGATGACTACAGCTATACTCAAATTTTCGAGAGTTAATTCTTCAATTAACTCTAAAGCTTCATCAGCATCTTCGGCTACTTCATACAGATAAGTATTCCCAAATGATGAGAATAGCTGCGTCCTGAGACAGTCCAACATTATTCTTTCGTCATCCACGCACAATATAACTGGTTTAGACATCTATTTTTTCTCCTTTTTAATTGCGAACGGCAGTAAAAGTAATAAAGTGTATTAATAGCCCAGAGATTATTTGTAGATGGAACTGGTTGTGCCGATCGCGCGCGGGGCACTCAGCGTTTATCGAACAGCGGCTCATACAGAGCGTTAGCTAAGTATAATTCATATAATGCAGGTATTCCAGCTCGATCGCGCGTTTCCGGCCGGATCGGAGTTATTCAGTAAAATTACAGCCCGTGTCTCCGTTTCCGCGATCGCCCCCACGGTATCAAGCGCGGCTTATTGGCAGAAAAACTTTAAATGCAGTTTCACCGGGAATTGATTCAACTTCAATTGTTCCCTGATGTTTTTCCACAATCTTCTTCACGATATCTAACCCCAATCCGCTACCTTCTCCAGGCGGCTTAGTAGTAAAAAACGGCTCGAATATTTTCGCTTTTATCTCTTCAGGTATCCCCTGACCGCTATCGCTAATGCTAATCTTAGCCTGCCGGTCTTGCTCGGTCAACTCAATGGTTAGCGTACCTCGATAATCCATTGCTTGCAAAGCATTATGGATTAAATTCGTCCAAACTTGATTCAGTTCGTCTGGATAGCACAGCAACGGCGGTATGTCAGCATAGTTTTTGACCACCTCAACTCCCTGTTTTAGTAGATTTTGATAGAGAGTTAAGACTGTTTCAATGCCTTCTGCAATGCTGGCTGCTGTTTTTTCACCCGACTGTTCGTAGCGGGCATAGGTTTTCAAAGCAAAAACTACTTTTGAGGCCCTGTCTGTAGCTGTATTGATCGTAGCGATGCCTCTTTTTAATTCGGAAAGTTTGTAAGCGGTTTCTAGCAGGTGCAAGCTGTGCGGTCTTTGCAGCAGCGGCACAAAGCTATCAATTCGATCGTACACTCCCATCATCACTAGGCGATCGGCTGCGGTATCTGGATCTGCTATTTCTAATTCTTGCAGTTGGCTTCTCAAAGCTCTCTTTAACTTGCGTTCTTCTTTGGTTGATAAATTTGCTTCTTGTTCGAGAGAACGCTGAAGTAATGCTAAGAAATCATCCCCTTCTTTTGGGGAGAGAGATTGAAACAGTGTCGGCAACTGTTCTAAGGTTTGATTCAAAAACTTAGAAACATTTCCGGCCGAGGAGCGAATAGCGCCCAGGGGTGTATTGACTTCGTGAGCAACTCCGGCCACAAGTTGTCCTAAAGCTGCCATTTTTTCTGATTGAATTAATCCTTCTTGGGCGGTTTGGAGTTGTTGGAGAGTATCGCTTAGTTCCTGATTTTTAAAGTGCAAAGCTGATTCAGCCTGTTTGCGATCGCCAATTTCTCGCCACACTGTATGCAGGATTTCCTTACCATCTAAAGGAATTACAGTCAGCAATACTTCCACCCAAAAATCTTCTCCATCGATGCGGCGGTGCATCCATTCAAAGCGATGGCCGCCTCGATCTAAGGCTATGGCTGTTATTTCCTTGGCTTTCTCAAAAGAGTCTCTACCATCGGGTTGAATCTCCGGGGAAAGTTGAGCCGGATGCAAGGAAAGAAGCTGTTTTTTGTCTGTGCAACGCATCATTTTGACCGTTGCGGGGTTGCAGTCGATAAAAGCGCCTCCATCTAACAGCAGAATAGCATCGGCTGATTGCTCGTAAAGTTGTCGAAAACGAGCTTCTGACTGCTGGAATTCTTGGGTTCTTTCTTCTACTTTGGTTTCTAAATTAGCATAAAGTTGGGCGTTTTCGATCGAAATTGCCGCTTGAGAGGCTAAGATAGTTAAGACTGCCAGCCGATCGCTCGTAAAGGCATTTGTAACGAGAGTATTTTCTAAGTAAAGCATGGCGATCGGCTTTCCTTGATGTTGAATCGGCAGACACAAAACCGACTTTGGTTGGTGCTGCATGATATAAGAGTCAGCAGCAAAGTTATCCTCAGCCGTCGCATCATTGATTACCAAAGTTTCTTGGGTGCGCCAGACATAGTTCACAATTGCGATCGGAATTTTGTTACAGTCAATAACTGGAGTTGGGTGTAAGTTGCACGATTTGCCAATCGCACATTGAGCCGCCACGAAGAAAGAATCTCCTTCTACCAAAATCATCGCTCCTGTTTCAGCTCCCGCATTCTCCATCATCACTTGCATCAAAGTCGAGAGCAGCTTATCGAGGTTGATTTCTCCTGACAGCGATTGAGATGCTTTGATTACTGTTGCCAAATCCAGAACTTGTGAAACACCAGAAGTCGTACCTGCAACAGTTCCAGTCATCATTTGAGCAGTTGTCTCCCCCGTCTTCAAGCTTGTTTTCTGATTTAAAATCGGCGCAAGTAATTGGGGATAACATTTTTCTAAGTGCTCAACTTTTGCCTTAGCTCCCCAGCGCGCATAGGCGTAGTAAGCCTCAGTCAGGTAGACTCGGGCAATGTTCTGTTTCCGCCAAGTTAGATAGAATTTGGCTGCGAGTTCGTTAGCGAGAGCTTCTTCATTGATGTACTCGTTCTCTTGAGCGAGTTTGATAGCGCGATCGTACAAATCCATTGCTGCGACTGTATTGCCCAAAACTCGCGCTTTCTCAGCTTCTACCAAATCATATTTATGTTGAAAATTCATCGGAGCAGCATCGGCCCATTTCTTTAGTTGGACTTGGTTATTTTCCACTTTCATCAAGCCCGATTCAGTCGCACAATCAGCCGCAGCAAGTCTCACCAAAGAATCGTAATAATAAAATACAGGCTCATTGATTAATCCGACGCAGGCATCTAAATACTCTTCAGCTAGAACCGTATTTTTTAATGCCATTTGGTCGGCATTAAATAGATAAGAAAAAATAGCTTGATGCAGATATATTTCGTGCAGTGAAAATCTATCTTTGGCTACTTCTAGAATGTGAAGCATTTGTGCCTTCCTAAATGCTTCACCTATCAATACCAAAGGATTTTCTGATTTTCCCAATAAGTTCAGCACTGTTTGCTGCAATATATTCAGCCAAGTCAAAGGAGTTATTTGCCGATTTTTTTCAACTACATAACTGTAGTTGGCCATCTCCTTTTCAAGTGCTGTCAGTTCTTGTCCGTAAAAATAGGCATATTGGCATTTTTCCATAGCACAATAGCTGGAGTGCGCTAAATCTCCATTTGACAAACCACTTTGATAACCTGCGGCAAAAAGTGGTTGAGTCAACCGCAGGTGCTGTTGTCCGTGAACCGAAAATGCCGCTACTTTAAATAACACAGCACTCTGAATTTTTTGAGCATTTAAGTGTGCGAATAACTCTACTGCAAAGCAGCCGTAGCGATAAGATGCTTCAAAGTCTCTGACTACCAAATTGAGAATAATTGCATAATCAGCAAAAGCATAGGGTGAAAAAATTGAATTGCCGTATTCAAGCAACAAATTTACTTCTTCGCACCCCATATGCGGAGTCAAAAATGGTGCTGCTTGAGCCGCCGCCGGAGTCATGCTCGCAATAATTCGCAAAGCAGCTAGTTTGTATTCATCTACCATCACAGGCAGGTTTAACAGTTCCTCATTGCTCTTTCCTGCTAAAGCACTTGCGGTGGCTTTTACTATTCGTTCAATTTCTTGATTAGTTGGCGCTTCCGGCAAATTCACTCCGAGTAGAGGCAAGACTTGCAAACCGATTTCAATCGCTTCAAGCTGTTTGATTTCTGCGATGCAGGCAGAAATTTTAACTTCATATACTTTGACTTTATCCAAAATAGTTCTTGCCTGCTGCATCACAATTTCAGCTAGTTGCTCCATCAGTTCAAAATCTGTGCTGAGATAGGCTGCTTCCGTGGCTTCTACATACAACAACAGCGTCAATTCATAACTCATTTGCCAGCTATCTTTTTCCAGAAGTTCCCTGCCGGAATTCAAATATTTTATGGCAGCGTCATAAGCAGTTGAAGATTTGGCTTTGCGTCCGGCAATTAAATTCAATCGAGCGAGTTCTTCCCGTTCTATTCGCTCTGTAATTAACTCCACTCCCATATTCAATTGGTTGACAATATCAAAAATCTTTTCTTCTATTTCTGCTTTTGCAGGGGCGGTGCCGCCGTGTCCGCCCTTGTGCAATAGCAGTCGCCCAATTTCGAGATGGGTGGACTGTTTTTGGGATTCGGGAATCAGAAGATATGCTGCTTGCTGAACTCGATCGTGTAAAAACTTGTAGGGAACCGACACGTCAGACATTTGTGCCAGTTCCACTGATTCCGAGTCTTGAAAGAATTTGTACACTTCACTGATAGGAATAACTAACCCTTCTTGCAGTGCAGACCACAAATCTGCTGCTATTTCTGACTCAGATTTTTTGGAGACAATTGCCAAAGTTGCTAAGTCAAACTCATTCCCTACACAAGCAGCTAGTTTTAAAGCTTGCTGAGTATTTGTCGGTAATTTTTGCAACTGAATTGCCATAAACTCGACGACATCATCAGTCCAAGAAAGCGCTCTCAATTTGGCAATATCGCACTGCCACCCACCCATTGCGGGGGTGTAGTCAAAGGAAATAAATCCATCGCTGTGCAAGAATTTCAGAAATTTAGTTGCAAAAAAAGGATTGCCTTTAGTTTTAGCAAAAATCAATTCAGTCAAAGGCATCGCCCTTTCTATCGGACAAGAAAAGGTATCAGCAATTAGGCGATTTAAGGAAGGTTGATTTAGGGGCGCTAAAGTAATTTGGTTGATGGTTGCCGAGTCTGAGCGAAGCTCATCCAATGTCAGCATCAGCGGGTGTGCCGGAAATACTTCGTTGTCCCGATATGCTCCTATTAACAGCAGATAGCGGGTATCTGTTTCGCTCATCAACAATTGCATTAGCTTCAATGAAGCGGAGTCTGCCCACTGCAAATCGTCCAAGAAAATCACTAAAGGATGTTCTTCGGTTGCGAACACTCGGATGAACTTTTGAAATAATAGATTGAAGCGATTTTGAGATGCAATTCCCTCTAGTTCTGGCACTTGCTGCTGCTTGCCAATCAGGTGTTCTAATTCTGGGATAACATCAATAATGACTTGACTGTTTTCGCCCAAGGCTTCTAATATTTTGACTTGCCATTTCTGCACGTCGGCAGCACTTTCGGCTAGTAATTGCCGGATTAAATTCTGGAATGCTTGCACCCAAGAAGAGAAGGGTATGTCGCGCTTGAATTGGTCGAATTTTCCTTTGATGAAGTAACCGCGCTGGCGGACGATTGGTTTATGTACCTCGCTGACTGCTGCGGTTTTGCCAATGCCGGAAAAGCCCGCCACCAGCATAATTTCGCAAGTCCCTAGGCTGATGCGATCGAAGGCATCTAATAAAGTTTTAACTTCGGTTTCTCTCCCGTAGAGTTTTTCGGGAATGACGAAGCGATCGCAAATATCTCTATTCCCCAACGCAAACTTGCTAATTTTGCCATTTTCTTGCCGCTGCTGCCAGCATTTTTCCAAGTCATATCGAATTCCACCAGCACTTTGATAGCGTAATTCTGGAGTTTTTGCCATCAATTTCATGATGATGTCATTCACCATCACTCCAATAGCTGGAACCAGATTGATTGGCTCAGTTGGAAATCGGGCAATGTGGCAGTGAACTAACTCCATCGGATCGGTAGAGTTAAAGGGTAATTGCCCTGTTAGCAGTTGGTAAAATGTGACTCCCAGCGAGTAGAAGTCGGTGCGGTAGTCGATGCCCCGATTCATTCGTCCCGTCTGTTCGGGGGACATATAAGCTAGGGTTCCTTCTAAGATGTTGGGATTTTGGATTTCTTGGTTTTCTCTGGGTAGAAGTGAGGAGATGCTGAAGTCAATTACTTTGACTTCTTTGGTTTGGGGATTAATTAAAATATTCTGGGGCTTGATATCTTTGTGAATTATTCGGTTGTGATACAGTCCTTCTAGGGTTTGGACGATCTGAATGGCGATCGGCAAAAATTCATCTAGCGGTAGGGGCGAATTCTGGGGGGAGGAAATTTCAGAATTACTCGATCGCATATTATCCAATTGCGCTGGATTGGCGGTATACTCAGCAAGGGAAACACCGCCAATATCCTCCATAACCATAGCAAAAGAATTGCGGTAATTTAAGAGTGCAATGGGTTTGGTAATTCCGGGAAGGTCAAGATTTTTGGTAATGCTGTACTGATTGCGAAATTGTATGAGTTCGCTAAATGCGGGATACTCGCTCAATAGCAGTTTGATAATTACTTTTTGGTTGGACGACTCAGAAATTCCCCGATAAACCTGGGTTCTAGATCCATTGTAGATTTGCTCGGCGAGGCGATAGCCGGGAATTGTTAACAAGTTATCAGTCATGGTAAAAATTTAAATTCAGGTTTTATATCAATTCCGGCTTGGCCCGAATGACAAGCGAGGACACGGCAGTGCCGTTTCCCTACCGTGATTAAATATTGTAGGGACGCGGCACTGCCGTGTCCTGATTTCTGAAGTGGTAAGGTGCGCGAAACAGCACCCTACAGAATAAAGTTTATGCGCCCAGAACTATTAATTTGAAATTATTGGCTGTTTAAATTTTAGACGATCGGGCAGAAATTAATTAGGTTTTCCACCGCTATTTTAAGATTTTTGACAGGGACTAAAGGATGTGCGGTGAAAGACAGACACACCGCAACGTTCCAAAGCCAATTTATGTTTAGCAGTACCGTATCCCTTGTTGTTTGTCAAGTCATATTCGGGATACTTGACGGCCAAACGCATGATTAATTCGTCGCGCCAAACTTTGGCTACAATACTAGCAGCGGCAATTTGGATCGATCGCGCATCGCCCTTCACCATTGTCTCTTGTGCGATCGGCAAATTGGGAATTCTTTGATTCCCGTCAACCAAACACAAATCCGGCCGAACATTCAGCTTAAGAATTGCCCGCATCATCGCCAGCAAAGAAGCCTGCAAAATATTCAAACGGTCAATTTCCTTAACCGAAGCTGCGCCGATTTGACAGTCAACAGCCACAGCCCGGATTTTTACGGCTAACCGACTCCGGGCGGAGGCACTCAACTGTTTGCTGTCGCGCACCCCGCAACTTGCTAATTCTTCGAGAACTCCGTCGGGCAAAATGCAGGCCGCAGCCACCACCGGCCCGAACAAAGCTCCCCTTCCGACTTCATCCACACCTGCAATTACCAGGGGGTTTGAGGGAGAAAGCGGGGGAAGGGGGAGAGGGAGAAAGGGGGAGACTGGGAGACGAAAAGAGGGGAAGAGAGTAAAAATTTCTACCTCTTCCTTCTTTCTTGTTTCTTGTTCCTTGTTCCTTTTTCCTTCTTCCTTCATTTCATTCATCCAAAAGGGCAGATGAGCGGCGGCGGCGGCGGCGGTTGATCGCAGGTTCTTCGGGCTCATAGGATTCGATCGGCTCGCTGAATTCGATCGGCTCGCTGAATTCGATCGGCTCGCTGAATTCGATCGGTTCATTCGAGAAGCCCATCACATCGCTGGGTTCTTCCATCCGATCGAAATCATCAGTTTCGCCGATCGAACTCTCGCCGTAAATGTCAGCAGCATCGTCATCCTCATCACCCTCATCCTCAGAAAATGCAGGCTCAACTACCGACATTTCTGGGTAATAATCCCGTTCCTCAACATTCTCTGCTGCTGGCGCGGCCGATTCAAATTCAAATTCAAGCTGCTCGAAAGGAGCCTTGTTCGGGGCCGCTCCGGGGAGAGTCACCGAAACGATCGCATTTTTAGGATTTTTGACGGTGCGATCGGCAAGCACCAAAGGAGAAACCCCCATCAGAGCATAAACATCCTGCTCCTCCGCTGTCATTTCCACCGAAATCACCTCGGGGGGCTCCACCATCGGCTTGAGCAACTCTGATTTAGTTGGACGCGCGCGATCGAACTCCTCGCGCCGACCAACAGTCGCCATATTCACCAGCCCGAAGCCCTCGGAAGCTGCGCGGATGCCGGGGGGTGCCAGATACTCAGAGCGCGCATCCGGGGCGGGAGCGCTCGAAGTATTCGGCAGCCGCAACTTGCTGCGCACCGGTTCCTCCTCTGGTGTGACGGCAAAAGGCTCTTCGCCAATCCGGCGGCGGCGGCGCCGTCTGGTTCCGTTCCCCAGATCCTGATAGCTGGGATGGTTGAGCAAGTCCAAAGACGAGACGCTGCTGCCGGTCTCAAAATCCAAACTTTCGGTAGACGGTTCCCAAGCAGCCCGAGTTGGTTCGGCGGGGCGTTCTTCCCGCACTGGCGCAGGAGTTGCAGCCACCACAGGTGCCAAGCTGCGGCGTTCCAATCCTTCTGGCAAGTTCAACAAAACGCGGTTGGAGGTAGCAACAGTGCGATCGGCTACTTCCCGCACCGCTGCGGCAAAGTCTTCTTCGCCCGGGAGTTGCACCAGATGACCCAACCCGTTGCAAGTAGGGCAAGTGTGGCCGAACAGCTCGTATATATTTTGACCTTGGCGCTTGCGGGTGAGTTCTACCAGTCCCAGTTCCGAAAGTTGAGCGATTTGCGGTCGAGATTTGTCAGCTTTGAGAGCTTTGTTGAAATGTTCCAGCACTTGCAACTGATCGCGGCGGGATTCCATGTCGATAAAGTCAACAATAATCACCCCGGCAATATTTCGCAGCCGCAGTTGTCTGGCGATTTCGGTTGCTGCTTCGCAGTTTGTCCAGAGTACCGTTTCTCGCGCTGTGGCCGATCGGGTAAACGAGCCTGAGTTGACATCGATCACAGTCAGCGCCTCTGTCGGCTCGATAATTACATAACCGCCCGAAGGCAAATCTACCCTCGGTCTGAGGGCTTCTCGAATCGCAGCGTTGACGCGGAAAAATTCTAAAATCGAGGCGCGCTCTCGGTGGTGGTCGATCAAAACTCCCGCAGGAAGTTTACCGCCGTTCCAGCTCATCAACTGCTGTTTTACCCGCTTAATTCCATTTTGCGAGTCCACCACAATCCGATTCACGTCGCTGCTGAACATATCCCGCAGCACCCGCTGGATAAAATCGTCATCGCGGTTGAGCAGTGCCGGCGCCCGCGAGGTACCGCCTTCGAGTTGAACGGCTTCCCACTGTTTTTGCAGGACTTCCAAATCTTCGACGATCGCTTCTTCCGTCATCCCTTCGGCTTCGGTGCGCACCAGCAGCCCCATCCCGGCCGGTTTCACCAAAATAGCCAGGGCTCTGAGGCGGTTGCGCTCGGCTTCCGACTTGATCCGGCGCGAGAGATTGACTCCTCTGCCGTAGGGCATCAGTACCAAATAGCGGCCCGGCAGGGTGATGTTGCCTGTCAGCCGGGGGCCTTTGCTCCCCGTCGGTTCTTTCATCACCTGTACCAGCACTTTTTGCTGGGGGGTCAGGAGTTCTGTAATTGCTCCTGCCGATCGTTTGAGCCGCAGGGGGCCGAGGTCTGTGACGTGCATGAACCCGTTGCGTTCTGGATCGCCAATATTGACGAAGGCCGCATCTATCCCGGGGAGTACATTCTCGACAATTCCCAAGTAAATGTCGCTGACTTGGTGGCTGCCTGTGGCTACCACAAGTTCTTGGATTTGATCTTCTGAAAAGACGGCAGCAATGCGATGCTGCTCTGCTATAACTATCTGCTTTGTCATTCAATTTCCTCAAAAAACTGGCAGCAAGTTAGAGACACTTACGCACACTGATAGTGCCTCTGACTTTAACTGTAATTAGTAGTAGCTTGAAGAGTTATTAGCTGTGAGTTGTGGCAGGGTGGAATGACTGTTAACTGTTGACTGTTAACGGTTAACTGTTGGCTGTTAACGGTTAACTGTTGACTGTTAACTGTTAGCTGTTGACTGTTGACCGTTACAGATAAAGTGCTTAAATCCACCCGATCGCGAGTTATGAGTTATGCTTCGCAGACTGAGCTGGAAGATAGAAATAAGGACGCTTTTACCGAGTTGTAAATATTGAATTTTGATTTGTGAATTACGAACTCTTTCACTCAGAATTCAACACTTGCAACTCTTCTTTTGAACGAGCGCGAATAAATTCAGCGACACCGTACCAATTTCTTAACACACAACTCTACACAAAAAACTGATAACTCCGCTTGCGTGGTGGTGTTTGAGGGCTGGTTTCGAGGGAAAGTAAGGAAGTACAGAGGTCTGGTAGGGACAGGGCACGTCGCCGTGTCCCTAGAGCCGTCTGCTTGTGCGATCGGCAGATTGCACTCAACTGAATTCAGCTTAGCTTTCGACTGCGATTTCCGTCACCGCCAACCCTCAAACCCCGTCAAAAACATCTATTGTTTAATAGTCTGTAAACCAACCGTCAAATACAGACAATTAGGTTTACTTTGCAGGTGTGAATCTGACAGGCTGAACTATGACAGCCTCGATCTAGATTGCTAAACGCCTTTGGGATTTCTGTTAATTAAGATAATCACAGTGCCGCTTAAACCATGAAATTTTTGATTGAGTTGGCGATCGACTTTGCTGTCGATCGATCGACTGAATCGCTAAATTTAGATCGAAACAAGCTTATGCGAGTTTGGTGCTAGATTTAGCCCGTGAAACAAAAAGGCTTGAAGTCTTCAACAGAAGCAATTTGCACCCAGCCCGCGTTGCTGGTTGACGGGGGCGGCGAGCGACTAAAGCGCTCAAGCCGCCACGGCTTCCATAACAAGCCATTATAGCGTGCAACGACAGATCCCGAACGGGAGCCGAAAGTGAAATATTCCACTCTTAGCTTCCCTATTTTAACCATAACCCAAGATTAGCTGAGTGCGCTGAACTTCCAGGAGCTGCATTTGGTGTTGACTGACTTGTTCGAGCATGAACGCAATATGTTCTGGCTTCAGCAAGTTGCCGTCGCTGCGGCAACTGCCGGTAAAGCGCAAGACCGCTCTACCTTCAGATTTATGACTTTCGGCAGATTTATCATTTACCAGTTCTAGTTTGTACAGCCGATCGCGCAAATTCACATCTTGAGTCTTTCCCGACTTAGTAGTGTGCACCCGCCAAAAAGCCTTTGTTTGGACGATCGTCTCGACCCAAGCTTCCCAGTTGGCACTAGGAGCGACGCAGACATCAGCAGCATTCTCTGGTTCTAATCCGTCATTTTCTGTCAGCGCACCCGCTACCGCCACAGCAATCACGTACTCTGCGGCTTCTAGCAACTGATTGGCAGAAGGAGCTTTGAGGTCGATCGGCTCCACGCTGTAAATCGGAATATTTTCCGGCAGATTCAGCGCCAATTTTTGGCGAAAATCGGCAACGTCGATCGGCTCAGTCAGCTCAAAGTCGGCAATTTCCGCAGTGCTGGTAACGCCCAGAGGCAGGGCATTTGCCAGAGAAATCCGAGGATTCGGGTGAAACCCGCCGGTAAAAGAAATCGGCAAATCGGCTCTGCGAACAACTCGATCGAACAATCTGAGCAAATCCAAATGACCAACCAAAGCCATATCGCCCACCTTCCCAAACCAAACCCGAAAACGCTGCTTCCGCTCTGTATTCGGCACAAATTCCCCAGCAAACTCGGGAATTGGCAGCGCATCCACAACCACATTGTGTCCGAAATCAGTACCGCAAACCCCGCAGCGCGAACACCCTTCAAAGGAACAGTCGGGAACCGTCGCCGCTTCCAAAGCATGAAGCAAGTCATTTTTCAGCCAGTTTTTGTCAATTCCCGTATCCAAATGATCCCACGGTAAAGGGCGATCGAGAGACATGGGAAGAGTCGGAGATTCGGAGATACGGAGATTTGGGGATTCGGAGATAATTGGGAAAATCTTCGTGGATTCCTGGTAATTCCGACTTTTATCCGTTAAATCCGTTACAGAATCCGTTGCCGAACTTGCTTCTTCCTTCTCAAAAATATTCCACTCGCCGCTTTCGACTTGGCGGTATTTCCAAGTAAGTCCCGATTCATCGATCGCCCGAGTCCAAGCTGTGTAAGCCTTATCCAAACTTTCCCACCACGCATCCATACCCGCGCCGAGTTCCCAAGCGCGGCGGACTACAGGGCCCAAACGCCGATCGCCCCGTCCCACAAAATCCTCCATTGCCGAAATCCGCACATCAGTGTAATTCACCTTAACGCCGCGCATTCCGCGAAATTCTTCCTTCAGCAGTTTTTGCTTCCGGGAAAACTCAGCAGTCGAAACCGAGTGCCACTGGAAAGGAGTGTGAGGCTTAGGCGTAAAATTGGAAATTGTCAAATTAAAATTCAGTCCCCGCCGGCCCTCGATCCGGCATTCCCTGTGCAGCCAGCGGACTGTTTCGGCGATGCCGAGAACATCAAAATCGGTTTCTCCGGGCAAACCGATCATAAAATACAGCTTGATTTTATCCCAACCGCGATCGACCGCAGTTTTGACACCCCGCAGCAATTCTTCGTTTGTCAAACCTTTGTTAACGATGTCGCGCATCCGCTGAGTACCAGCTTCCGGGGCAAAAGTCAAACCGCTTTGCCGCGTGCCGCCGAGAATGTCGGCAATATTATCGTCAAATCTGTCAACCCGCTGGCTGGGTAAAGACAGAGAGATATTTTTGTCTTTGAGGCGGTTTTTGATTTCCATCCCGACAGCCGGGAGTGCCAGATAGTCGGAACAACTCAGGGAAAGCAGGGAAAACTCGCTGTGCCCGGTGGCTTTCATCCCAAGTTCGATCGCCTCTACGACTTTTTGAGGTTCGACATCGCGCGCGGGGCGAGTCAGCATTCCCGGCTGACAGAAGCGGCAGCCCCGAGTACAACCGCGGCGGATTTCTACTGTCAGCCGATCGTGTACTGTCTGGACGTAGGGAACCAGCCCGATCGAATAAGCTGGTATGGGAGTCGCCACGCGGCGCAGAATTTTTTCTGGGACTTGCGGGCGGTTGGGATGAACAGAACCGTCTGCCGCCATATCGTAGAATTGCGGGACATAAACGCCGGGAATTTGCGCTAAATCCAACAACAAAGCTTCTCGGCTCAATTTATTAGTTTTGCCCAATGCCAAAATCAAGCTGATTTCTGGCAGCAATTCTTCTCCATCTCCCAAAGCGATGAAGTCAAAAAAGTCAGCGTAGGGTTCGGGATTGGAAGTTGCGGTTTGTCCGCCAGCAAAAATCAGCGGCCAATCGCCATTTTGGGCATTTGTCGCTCTTTCTTGCCAAGTTAGGGGAATGCCGGCTAAATCCAGCATTTCCAAAATGTTTGTCGCCCCGAGTTCGTAGCTGAGGCTGAAGCCCAGAATATCAAATTCTGCGAGCGATCGCCTGGATTCTACCGCAAACAGGGGAGTTTTGGTCGATCGCAGTTTGGCGGCCAAGTCTGGTGCGGGCAAATAAGCTCGATCGCACAACTGTCTCGGCAAAGCGTTCAAAATGTTGTACAGGATGATGTGCCCCAGATTGGAAGCACCAACTTCATACACTTCTGGGTAAGTGAGCACCCAGCGCACAGACGCCCCATCCCAAGGCTTGCGCGCAGCCCCCAACTCGTTTCCCAGATAACGAGCAGGCTGGTTAATTTCTGCTGTAAGTAATTCTTCGACTTTTACTGCCACGGCTCGACTCGCTCTCATATTTGCGACTCTTAAGCAGCCTACCTTAAAATCTGCCAACACGCCAACCGCAGTCCTTTGTCTTTTCGGGCATTTAACCGAATTTGCTGTGTTTTGTGGCTGGTTTTCGCCTGCTTAGCAGCTTCTAGCAGTGCTTTTTACTGACGAATTTTCAGATTTAAATCTCTCGGCGTTTTCAAATATCTCAAAAACTCGATCGAGTTTACTCAGTTCCAGAACCATTCTAATCCCGGGGGATACCGAGCAAATACTAAATCTGCGCCCCATTTTTTTCGCCTGTTTGAGACCCGAAACCAATGCCATCAAACCGGCACTGTCCATAAATGTTACTTCGCTCAAATCTACCAGTACCGCTACAATCCCGGGGGCTGCAATTGCTGTCGTCAGTTGCCGTCGGAATTCCGACGATGTGGCTGCATTCAGGTGGTCTAGGGGTCGAATCACCGTAATTGGTTTCTGGGCAAGAAGTGTCTGCATATATCAAACCTATGGTTGCTGCGTATTTTCAACTACTGTGCTATGAGGCTGTAAGCCTGAACCTACTTGATACCTCCGAGCCTAACTTGCTCGGCCCGAAACCGACCAGTTGTTTTCAGTAATTTTACTGAATCTTTATTTATTTACTGTTTTTTATGAAAGTTTCCGCAAGATTTGGGGAAGAAACGTAAGCTACTATACTATTTTTTATTGGTGCCAGCAGGCGCAAGTCTAGAGAATTGAAAAAAAGGCGATCGGCTTTGCCATAGCTGTTAGGTTAAACCGAACAATGTAATTGAAATCACCTGTAAGTTCTGATTTAGATCACTCGCGCGATCGGCGCTTCAGAGGATAATTAAACTGTACGGAGTTCTCCGAGTTACTATGCAAGCAACTTATGCTATTCGTCATCTTGTAGAAAAAGCCCTCTACATTAAGCAGTTAACCCCTGACATTGAAAACGAAATCAACTACGAGCTCACCCGTTTGGGCTACATCTCGGATATTGATTATGAAGCTTTAGAGTTATTAATGGATGAAATGGATGCCGGTCGGGTGCAATTGGTATCTAGTCGATAGTTGCAACCAGCAGGCACATCAAAATCAAACAGCGAAAAAAATCCTTGCAGGGCGGGAAATAGACGAGTGCCAAAAGCATTGACTGCACGGTATTTTTCTCATGCAGCACCCATTTAGCGAACTTGATATTTGAGGAAATCCTCCCTGCACCGAGCGAATCAAAAACTGCAAACTTTGAGCTAAATTAAATTTATAACTTTTGTGGCTTGACAAATAAGCTATAAATGTGATTCCTCCTCAAGCTGACCCCCTCATCTTCTTCCTTCTTTTTACCCGTTCAGCTTCGCGTTGCACCCTCGCGAACCCCAAGTGTCGAAGGGCATTCTTCCTTCTTCCTTCTATCCTTTACATCCGTTAAATCCGTTACACAATCCGTTGCCGAACTTCCTTCTATCCTTTACATCCGTTAAATCCGTTACAGAATCCGTTGCCGAACTTCCTTCT
>JAUBOG010000572.1:0-4110 GCA_036700105.1 Microcoleus occultus BM001215583 | reverse complement strand
CCCCCTAGCCCCCCTTAAAAAGGGGGGGACAAGAAGGTGCTGCGAAGTCCCCGCAACGATTCGGGGGATGCGAGGGGGATCTCCGGGGAATTAGCAGTGTTAACTGAACCGTATTGTGCTATAAACAGGATAAAATGCTAGAAAATTATGCGGTCGTTAAACAATAAGTAAATCATGAAAAATCAATTTTATCTCAATTTGAAACCCGAGCAATTTCAACGTAGATTTGGTATCAAGATTCAAACCCAAAAAACAATGGTTAACGCCAAGGGTGAACTTGCGGTATAAAATCATAAAGACAGAAGAGGACGCCGCACCATCCTAACTCTCGAAGAGGGAATTAAATTTAAAACCTCTGATTGTAACATATATTTTTTTACAAGAGGTTTAATTAATTCCGGCGCGCCTTCAACATAATCATCATCGCTGATTTGCGATCGACCTCCCGCATCAATCCTCAACAAAGCATCCGGCTGAGGTTCGTTATCCGCACCCAGGCGCACAGTCGCAGTGTCGCCCAATTCCACTCCAGGTGTAGCAGCCTCATAGGTGCCCAGCCAGGTCATAATGCGAGCGTCGGGTTTTCCGTGACTCCTAAATCTTAACGGTGATGCAATATAAACCATTCCTTCAATCAATTCAGCTTTTTTTACTCCGGCATAGCCGTATACCGGCGCTCGAATTCAGCGCGGCCGAGCCGATCGCCATTTTCCAAAGGCAGTATGGTTAAAAGAGGATTGATTAACTTTGGGCGCGCGATCGTAATAGTTGCAATAAACTCCCTTCCGATCTAGATTTTAACAAAACCCAACCCTTGTATTTTCTTCTTCTTTCTTCCTTCGCGCCCTTCGCGCCTTCGCGGTTCGTTTTCAATCCAAATACCCAACCCAAGCCGGCAAAACATCCGGCGAACCGTACCACCTCCCCGGAGAACGGGGCGAATGCCAAACCCCATCCAAAACCAAATTTTCGGCACCGTCCAAAAGAGCAGCTTCCACCGGCGTAATTCCATCGCCCCAAGTTTCGCCCTTCCCCACAGTCAACTCGTAACTTTTGTAAGCCAGCCAAGTCCCAAAACCGCGCTTGCCAAAAACCGCCTTCCCAGCAGCGCACACGTAGCGCACCTGCGGGTGAAAAGCCCCCGGATAGTTAATTTTGACAAAATCTAGATTTTTGCGCGTCCACCGCTCAGCAGAGACGTGCGGCGTGCCTAAAGTGATGAGAGTGCGGACGGCTGGGTGAGCGTTCCACAAACCGACATTTTCCAGCACGTCGCCGTGAATCGTGTAGGGCTTTTCGCCCAAATAAATGCGCGAAATCCAGCCGCCGGCGGAATGACCGACGAGGTTGACTTGAGAGACGCCGTATTGCTGTAACATTTGTTTGACGGTGCGATCGAGCAGCCGCAAAATTGGCACCATCGACCGCCCGCCAAAAGTCGGCAACCAATCTCGCTTGCCGAGCGGTACTGTTACAGTTGGCAAACCCCGATCGACCAGAGATTTTTCTAATTCCCGATAGTCGGAAGCAGCAGCAAAATATCCCGGTAAAATTACGGTTGGTAATGGCATTGTCAATTTTAGATTTTAGATTATAGATTTTAGATTTTGCGGCCGGGGTGCTAGGATCTATTTTTTAAGTTCAAAGACGCTTTCCGAAGCATCTTTTGGATGGCTAACACCAGCCGCCAGTTAAACTTTTTGCTTGGGGAATATCTACTTCTATGGCTCGCGAGCCGATTCCGACATTGTATTTTACCCTAGTTGTCGTTCACTTAGAAGACCGCTTTCTTTTGGTACAAGAGCGCAAGTACGATCAGCAGTGGTATCTCCCAGCAGGGCGAGTGGAAAAAGGAGAGACTTTGCTCGGAGCGGCTGTGCGCAATACCGTCCAAGAAGCGGGCATTTCTGTGATCGTTGAAGGAATTCTCCGGGTAGAGCATACAGTGATGCCTAGGGGTAATGTGCGCCTGCGAGTCATTTTTGTGGCTCGTCCTGAAGATAAGACAGCGCCCAAGAGCAAGCCGGACGAGTATACTTTGTGCGCTGGTTGGTATTCTCTCAAAGAGTTAGACCAGTTGTCGCTGCGGGGCGAGGAAGTTCGGGAAATGTTTCAATATATGGCAAGCGGCGCTCCCATTTATCCCCTCGACTTGCTCAGCATTGAGGGCGCTCCTTTTAAAACTTACCGCTATCGGTGGTAAGAAGAAGTAAGTTCGGCAACGAGCAATGTACGGGATGTAGCGGATAGGGGGAAGAGGAAAAAAGACTTATGGAGTCAGTTGTTTAGTCATCCGTCCAAATTCCTTTCTGTAGCCGAATTGGAAACAAGGGTCGATCGCACTCCCCGCTCCGTGTTTAATCAATTAATGCAGTTTGCCAGCCGGGAAATGACGGTATTGCAGCGGTCTTTTTTGCGAACAGGCACTGGCGATCGGGCAATATCGAGGGCGATCGTGCTATGCTTATACCTTTAAATTGCCAATTTTTTGAGTTTTGACCCGCTCCCCATAAAAAAATATCGGTAACAAATAACCAATAACCAATAACCAATAACCAATAACCAATTCTCGATCGTCATGACTGACTCTTCCTCCCTAGCCAACGCCCTTTCCGAACCGCTGCGCCAGCCTTTTTGGTGGGCTGCCTTAGCCTCTGTCGGCCTTCACGGAGTGCTCGGAGCAAGCGCCCCGACGCTCTCAAACCTAATCTACGGTGGAAATTCCTCAAAAAATCTGCCCGGTTCCGTCGGCTTGGTAGAACTAACAGCAGCAGAAGCCGGCCGCTTGCCGCAAACCATACCCCCGCAGCCGTCGAATACGCCATTTTCGATCGCACCAGTTCCCCTTCTGCCATCGCCCAAATTAACACCGCCCTTGCCCCCCGCACCAGGTGCCATCAACCTGCCCGCCCTGCCGCCGGGAATGCCCCCTCCGGGATTCTTTTCCCCTCTCCCTCCAGCCCCTCTCCCGCCGCCCGGGGCATTCTCAGCCCCGCCGCCTCCCAAAACTCCATCCCCAAATCTCCCCAGTCCCTCTCTGAGGGCGCCTGCTCCCATCCCGCCAGCGCCTCCCGGTGGCATTCAGATTTTCCCGCCATTACCCAATAATTTCGATCGCAACATCCCGCCCCCGCCGCCATCAATCGCGGGACAACCCCAGCTTCCCGGCGGGCCCCTAGAAGATGAGGCAGAAACGCTCAAAAGAACCATAGCCAGTAGAGGCGGACTCCCGCTATTTCCAGACGGAGCTCCTGTATTTACCCCGGAATTCCCAATTGGCCCCAGGACTTCGGGAGAGGGAGTACCAAAATTGACTCAAAAAGATCCGAATAAAAGGAATCTGATCGCAGAAACTCCCGAAGAAAGAAACAGGAGGCAAGAATTTGAAGCCCAACAGCGACAGCTAGGACAAGACGGACAACCGGGCTCAAATTTACCCAGCAACAGAGAGACACAACTTGCTGCTGCAAATACCTATGTTGCTATGTTTGACAGATTCAAAAAAGCTTATCCCGACTTGGAAATGACCGGGCCGACTCCTGTGGATGTCGCTTATCCCGCAGCAGCTTGCTCGCAAAAACTCGAAGGAGTAGCAGTTTTTGGAGCGGTTGTCAACCCCCAAGGCTTGCTCAAGGCCGAGCCTCAGCCGATCGTCCCCACGGGTTACAGTATTCTCGACAGTGCGGCTAAAACTGCGATTATTAACCCCAATCAAATATTTCCAGCAGCCAGCACGCACAAGCTTTACCAGTTGGCTGTCGCCTTTAAATACGACGAAAAAGTTTGCAGCGGCATTCCTGTTACCCCATCCGCCGCCCCCACCAGACCCAACCCAGCAGGCCAGCAGCCGCCAGCCTCCGCCCCGACCGCGCCCCGACCAACAGCCCCCCAGCCCTCAAGAGCGCCTGCTGAAGTACAACCGCAGTTTGAGAAGCCGCCGGCCGCCTCAGACAAACCAAAGCCAGGCGCCCAACCGTCGCCGCCGGCACAAAAGCCAGCCCCCAAACCGTCCCCCTCAACTCAACCCTCTCCAGCCGCCGAAGTCTCGCCTTCTCCTGAAGCTGCGCCCTCTCCAGCCCCGGAAGTCTCGCCTTCTCCTGAAGCTGAAGC
>JAUBOG010000571.1:0-4111 GCA_036700105.1 Microcoleus occultus BM001215583 | reverse complement strand
CATTCTGTGACTGGGTTTGACGTTAAGTTGACACTAATGGGCTCTCGGAGTGTCCCTACGGGGATATTGATAGTACCTATAAACCTGCAATCTGCTGTAATTACCAGTTAAGGCGGTAATTAACACTGAGAGTTAAACCTCTGGCTGCATAATTAGAACTGTCCGAGCCAAATCCAGCGATGTATTGCGACAGCACGGGAAAATATTGATTATTCAATAAATTCTCGACTTTGACTTGCAGTTGCCCCGATCCAATTTTCACCGAGCTGATATAATCCAATGTGAGATAGCTGCTAATTGGGCCGCCATCCGAGCCGTCTTTGAAAGCTCGATCGCGATTTCCAGAATATAATAACTGTAACCGATTGTTCCATCCCTCCAAAGTTTCGTTTTGTACATAAGCTGTTAGCTTGAGCGGTGGGATTCGGCTGCTATCGATGGCGATGGAACGGCCATTTTCGTCGTCAAATTCGCCTTGAATATAAGTAGCAGTCCCGCCGAGCGACCATGCTGGTGCAGGTTGCCAATCCACAGTTCCTTCTAAGCCGTAAATGCGTTCTGGGGCGCGGATTAGTTCCAGGCGACCCGTGTTGCCAATTGGTTTAAAACTCGATCCCAGATCCGAGGTATTATAAAAAGCGGCAAGTGACGTTTGCACGGATTGCCATCCTCCTCGAATGCCAATTTCGTAGTTGTTAACTTTTTGCGGTTGAGTTACTTCTAACGAAGATTCAATCCCGACAAAATTGTCGGGGGGTTGGCGGAGGATGCGGCCGAAATCGGGAACTGAGAAACCTTGAGAAAAGTTGCCAAATACGCTGAAGTTGTCATTAATTTTATAGACAGCCCCTGTATTAAATAAGGTCGCATTAAAATTGCGATCGCCTCCTTCGATCTGGCGATCGTTAAAAGTGGTATAATCATTGACTTCTAACCCGATGCGTTCGTGACGTATCCCGCCACTTAGAATGACGATATCGTCAATATTCCATTCCAATTGACCGAAAAGGCCAAGACTGTTGTAAGTGTAAGGAGGGACGAAAGGACGCTCGGAAATTTTCCGGTAAACCCGGCCACCACTTGCATCAAATCTATCCGGGTCGTACAAGTCGAAACGCTGTTTGCTATCTTCAGTAACATAGTCAGAACCCCAAGTTAATCGAAGATTTTCGGCACGGGATAAAGGAGTGACGATCGCCAGTCTACCTCCTATTTGTTCGGTCTCGGTTCGCGATCGAGCAACGCCGACAAACGGGCCAAAGAAATCGGATGTGCGAAAATCAGAGGGAACACCTACATTGGAATTCGTTCGGTAGTAAATTTGACTTTGAAGGCTGCTGCCAAAAAGGTTTTGGTTTGTGTAACTTAGGTTGAGGACTGTATTTCTATTTCCCGGTGTTTCCCCGGCGATATCCAAATCTCCGGTTCGGATGGCGCGGGCTTTTTGCCGTCCTTCCTGGTCGTCAATGCTAAAGTCTTGGATCGCATTGGGATCTTGGGTTTCCCGATAGTGATTGACAGTTAGTTGCAGCCGCTGTTCGCTGCCCAAATCTACCCCGACTTTGCCCATGATGTTGAAGAGGGTGCTGCTATCTCCACCGAGTTCAAAAAAGGGAATGCGATCGCCTCGGGTATCGTAAAAAGCCCCACTTCTAGCGAGTGAGACAGTGCCTGTCAGATCGAAATTGCCTATTCGGGCAGAACTCGTATGCTGAGCGTTAAAGCTTAGAGCACCATCGGTGTTTGTTAAACCGCTACCGACGCCCACTTCGGTAACAGAAGTTAGCCTTTCTTCAGTTGGCCGACGAGTAATAATATTAACCACGCCACCTGTAGCCTGAGCGCCGTAGATGGCGGTAGACCCCCGCACTACTTCAATGCGTTCGATCGCGCTGGGATCGATGGTTCTAAATTCTCTGCCAAAAGATTGAAGATTGGTCGTTTGCGGCACGCCGTCAATCAGAACGGAAACATCGCGACCCCGCAAAGTTTGCCCAAAAGTGGCAGTAAGTTGAGTCGGGGGCGCGAAACCGGGAACCTGCTTTGCCAGAGCTTCCCCGATATTTCTCGATTGCCCTACCTGCTGCTGAAGTTCTTCTGAGTCTATCACCGTTATAGAGCGCGGCACGTTCGTCACTCTTTCTTCGGTTCGCGTTGCAGTGACGACGACTTCAATCGAGTCTCTCCCCACCTGTGGCGTTGCGGGTGGCAGCGGTGGCGTCCCAGGCGGCTGCGCTGTAGGCGGTAAGGGTTCTGGGGGCGTTCCAGGCGGCTGCGCTGTCGGCGGTAAGGGTTCTGCGGGTGTCCCTGGTGGCTGCGCTGTCGGCGGCAAGGGTTCTGCGGGTATCTCTACCGGCAGCCCTGTCGGTGCTGCGGGTGCTGCGGGTGTCCCCGGCGGCTGTACTCTAGGAGCAGGTGCAGGCGTGCGAGCAGTCATTCCCGAGGTGGGTTTTAAGCTGAGAATCAAACCACCAACACCAGGAATCACCCGTGCCACTGGTTGACCACTCTCGCCAATCACTTTGATGCGGATGCTGTTGTTATCTAAAGAAGTAACGGTGACAGAAGCAATTCCCGCAGCCGGCTTGTCTTGACGAAACTCATTTCCCCCCGGCAATCGCAGTTGAGCGGTGATGACATCAGCTTGTAAAGTTTCGCCAAAGCTGGTGGTGAAGACTTCCAGGGCTCTTCCATCTTCAGTGTCTAGAATGATTTCAATGCCTTCTGGCGTGGGGTTGAGGCGAACGGCAGTCACCTGCGCGATGTTGGAAGCGCACGCCGGCCCAGCGACTAACGCCGACACGACTCCTGTCAGCCCGAGGCTGCTTAGTAATTTCTGCGATCAATTCATTACTTTTGAATCATTAATTGATAGAACTTCGGATATGTGGTTGGCTTTGCTTGCACAACACAATGTGTGAAAGCGTTACTGTTCTTCTCTGGCTCCTAAAACTGACCTGCGGAAGATCCGGCCGAGTTGTCGGGCGCAGTTCGATCCGATTTTCCAGTCGCTAGCAACCTTTGTCTGGGAATGCAGGAAGCGCGTGAGGACGATCGCCTCAGTCCGGTGGCGCTCTAGACGATCGACCACAGTTGGTATTTTCGTCAGTTAAAGGAAGTAGTCGATCTGGTCTTAATGAGAAAGCTCCTTAATTAGATAACAGAGCACTTGCGTCTGTCAAGAGTTAACTAATGAAAAATAGTTTCATTAAATAAAGGGGGTACGACCCCTCGATCGAGTTTGCCACCACTTGTATATTATTGTCAAGAGCCAAGTTAAGACAAACGAGCGCCTAAAATGCTCTGGCAAGAGTTAGAAAATTTGTCATATAGGAGATGAGAAAAGCTAACAAATTTGCCGAACGGTTCTTGACACTTACTATCATCTAGCCTAGTATGCTTAAAGTCGATCGCCGTCAAGCCTCTGAAGCCGATCGCCAAGCTGGCCGGGACTGAAAATCGCCCCGTCGCCCTTGCTTAACAGCGCGATCGGCAACAAAACGTGAAAACAAGCGCTCAGGAGCGCTTTAAAGCGCTAATACCCGGATTGAAGACTGAAACGCGCTGATGGGAGACTCGTAACGCCCGAAAGCTTTTCGCAGAAAGTCTATATGGAAAGAATTTGGCCCAACTGGTTCAACACGGTTTACTTAAGGCTTGGGAGGCTTTAAGATATTAAAAATAGGAGGATTAATTTTTATTCCAGTGCCTCTGTGTTTAACTTTTTTGAACTTAAAGTTTTAAACAGGTTTTTTGACAACTCTTGGGTTGTTCCTCTGAACTCTTTGCGGTAAAGTTGCATCAAGTATCTCCAAATTCAACCAAGTTAAAAAAAGGGGATTTTTTGTGGTTCTAATCGCTTAAATTTTGGGAGAGCACGACGAATAACTCGTACTGTACCCGTGAAAGAAAGACTTAACGGGGAAATTTCTGCACTATGGGCTGTTTGACAAATTAATGACCGCACAGCGAGCGTGTCCTAATAATAAACCATAAATTTATTGCACTACTTCTCTTGGTCTTTGAGAACGAATATGAGTTTTTTGTTGTAACAGATGTACTTTGAATTCATCAATTGTATTTTCGACTTCCCACCGTTGATGATATTCGG
>JAUBOG010000570.1:0-4133 GCA_036700105.1 Microcoleus occultus BM001215583 | reverse complement strand
AATTTTGGGACGATAAACGAGAAGTTTACCCAGAAACCCGGTTTCTGATATCGGGTGTGCAAGTCGTACTTTTTCCCCTCTCTCTCGAACATAACAGAGAATTTCTCGCTTAGCACTAGCCGATCGATTTTCCCCCTTTCCCTCATCGAGATTCTGCTACCAGGAAGCGAGTAACTCTACTTCTTCGCCGGCCAGGGAATCATCGGATCTTGAGCCAACTGCTTGGAAACCGATCTCGCCCCGTAACGGTTGAGGTGGCTGGGATCGGAAAAAGATTCCCGCGCCTCGGGCCACAATAAACTCTTATCTCGGAAAATCAGCCCGCTTTGAGCTGCTAATTGTTGCATATATTGCCTGAATTCTTGTTCGTAACCTGTCCGCACCGGGTCTAAATAATCTTGAGTTAGAGGCATATTCACAAACACGAGATTGATGTTGCGAACTCTGGTAAATTCGATCGTATTTTTGAGCGCTACAGTTTGCTCGCCTGTCAGTGTAAAATCTTGATAGTCCGAGTCGTAATAGCCAGATACTTTCGGGTGCTTCTGAAAATAAGTCTCGGGATTGAAGCGTATATCGATCGGCAAAAAGCCGTTTGGTTGAAAGTCGCTGAGTTCTTTATTCCCAGCAATTGGCTGGGCGTTTTCGGCTGTTTCTTTGTCATTAACTGCGGTTTGGGTGCCGATCGCACTAGGTGGTGATGGATTGACTAGCGATCGCAAAAACTCTTTGAGCCGATCGCGCTTTTTGTAAGTTGCAGAAATCTCCACCAACTTTTTACTCAGCAATTCCTGAACCTTGGCTTGACTTTGTTCAAAATTGTCCGCCAATTCGCTAGCAGCCGCGATCGGATTGTTGGCATTTTCCTTCGCTCCTTCAGGCTCTAATTGATTGGTGCGGATCAAAAAACTGCCCCGCGCCAATTGTCTGTAACCTTCGGAAGAAGCGATCGCGCTGTAAGTCAAATCCGGCCGCCCGCTGTTGAGAGCCCTCGCCCCGTCAGCCAGCACAATCAATTTCGGCAGTTGCTGCGGTGGCAAAATCCGGCGGATCAGCGAATCTACAACCTGGAGAGTAGCTCCGTTAACCCCAAAATTGTAAGCTTTGAGTCCTGGATAACCTTGAGCGGCCAAAGCTGTTTCCAAAACCTGCGGGTCGATGCCCCGCAGCGCCCTAGAACTGCCCACAATTAAGATATCCGGCGGTTTTTTGTGCTGGCGGATGTACTCTTGGTAGCGCGCAATCTGCTCGTCTAGCTGCTCGCTCCTCAAAGTCGGGAACACCGGAACAGCAGAAACATCAGCCACAGGAACGCTCGTACTTCCCGGTTTCGTAAACCCAGAGCCGTTGAAAGCCTTTTCCCCGTTGGCGGACTGCTCTGGTTGCAGGGGAATTTGAGGCAAATTCACCTCCTGAGACGGCGGAACAGAGAGCGGGGATGCTGACGCAGTTACTGAGGCTTGAACGTCGCCCAAAGCCTTCGGAGATAAATTTTGACAGTTCGGGCCGCTGCAAACTTCAGAGGCGCTGGGAGCTTGACCGACCGCCGCAGATTGCAGGAATAGACCCAGCAACCAATCGGTATTGAAAGTCAGCAGACAGCCGGCGATCGCCCAAATCAAGGCCATTCCCGCCGCGCGATCGGCTCTGACGCCCCCGGGCTCGGAAGCATTCGCAGACAAACCATCGTTAGGAACAAACAAACCCGAAGCGACAAGCGGTTGTACAGCAGCTTGAACTAACTGCTCGCCCAGCTTGTATCCAGGGATTCTGATTTTGAACGGAAGCCGCCAGGACTCGGACGGCTGAGCATCCAACGCCAAATTCTCGCCCAAACCCGAAAAATTCCCATCTTGGGCCGATGCAAACTCCGGTAGCGGCTCCTTTTCCAAGACAGCCCGCTGCGAGGAAGCCGATGCCGCCGGTGCTGATTCCCGATCGACCGCCGTTCTGAGGTCGATTCCGCAGCGCCACAAAGGCAGTTTTTGACCTGCGCGCCGCCCGTAGACTCGCACTCCTGCGACTCCCGGAATTTGTAACTGCCGCAGGAATTTCGCCACCGGCGGCCCTACCTTCGACTGAGAAGGGCAAGTCAGAGCTTCAGTCATCACGTGCAGCACGTCGGCTTTGTGCAGCGCCACAGCCCGAATTCCCCCGGTTTCCAGCTTGCGGTTGAGATTGGGATTGAGCAACCTGTCGAGCAAAAAAGTCAAGGCCAAGATGTCGCCTTCGGCCGCCAATATTCTGGGGCTTGCAGCTAAGTCGGGGTGGTGGGCTGCCGGTAAGTCCACCCAGTCTATCCAGACAGGCGACTCCGGCTCGGCTTTGGTGTCGGTAGCCGGTTCTACGCCGTAGATAGTGGCTGCGCGGATGCCTTGGGGCGCAAAGGCCGCTAATAAAGGGGCGATCGCGTCGGTGGTTTGCTGCTTGTCCGGGTATTCTTGCCGTTTGGGCTTTTGTCCTTTTTTGGCAGTTTTGCTGCAAAACAGGTGCAGGGTTGCTTCTTTGAGAGTTGCTCGCACTTCGACTTTCGATGCGGCCAAGTGTTGGTTCAGCAGTTTGGCGATCGCAGCTACATCTCCCCACCTGGCCCATTCCTTGAGAATTTTGTCCGGCGCAGTCAAATCAACCCGCAGCAGCCAGTCCGGCTTCGCTTCGCCGCTGACTTGGCTGCCGATTACGGCTTCGGAGAAATCCTCTAGTTTTAGTTTCCGCAGCCTGCTGGCGATCGGTTCTGCTAGCAGCGAAGGTTCGGGGCTGTAAGCTGACTCGCACAGCACCAGCAGCCGGCGCTGCTTGGGCTGGAGATTTTCCAGCACATTCACTTGCGCCGTTTCTGTTTTGACTTCTTTTTCGCGAATGCTGACTTTTACCGAAACTCCCATCGGCCCGAGGATTTCGCTGAGATAGCTGGCGATCGCATCTGGATAGCCCCGCCGCGCCAAAGTTTCTGCCGAAACCGCCAAGATGCCGCCGCGATCGCCCTCGCCGGAGTCTGTTTCGGGGGATTGAATCAAAGCTACCGCGCCGCGATTTCCTTTCTGCGGCGGGGCTGCTCCTATCTCCTGCTGGGAAATTGGGGGACTGAAAGCTTCCCGCATCCCAGATGTGTCGATCGTGACGGGGGAAGTTTCAAAAACTTCTGGGTATTCGATGCGGGAAGCAACGGGCAGACTTTCGTGGTCAAAATCGAGTTCTTCCCGCACTTCGGGGGGTTGGGCCGGTGTTGCTGCGGGCTGCGGCGCCTGTTTGAGTTTGCGGTTTTCATTCTGGAATTTGCCGAAGAATCCGCCTTTTTTCGGACTTGCTGGCGGTTCGTCGGGACTCGGAGGCGGCGGCACTTCGGAACCTTTTGGCGGCTGTTGCTGTTTTATGCTGCTGCAATCGAGCCGGACTGTCCAGTCATTTACTCGGGAACCGATTTTGCGACCGCACAGAAACAACTGGTAAATTTTAGCTCGATCGGGCAACAGTCGCGTTAAATCGGTTTGTTCGATCGCGCCCTTGAATCTCGCCGTCACCAATTCCTGAGACGGACATTGTGCTGCTTCGCACAAAATATGCAGGTGATTTCCCCGCAAACGCGCTTGTACCTGAACTTCGGGAAGCCCTAAAGCTTCTTGCGCCCACTGCGACGCGGCCGATCGATTGTCTGCCAATATGCTCCCGTTCGCATTCAACATGGGACTTTAAATTTCGTCAAAGCTGGTTTCGTCTTCTAGAGATAGCACATTTCGTCCGTATTTTGGCATATATTGGGTTCCTCTTAGGCGAAGTCATCAGTCATTGGTCGTTAGTAATGATCGGGAATCGCACCGCACTACATATAGTGTGTCTGCGTCCAGGAGTGTACAACTAGCGTGTATAAAGGCTTGAGCGTGCGATCGGCTTTTTCGTATTTGTGCGGACAAATTAAGTTACTTTTTATACAACGTACTGGAAAATCAGTTTGGCGATCGGCAGTCCAAAGTTGTCAAAACCCCACAATTCGTAGCGTGACGCTTCAAATACGCAAGTAAGTTAAAGCTGTGATGAAGTTTACTTCAAGATAGCAAAAAGCACTTGCGATCGATAAAAGTTACTGATATTCTCAAATCTATCGGTTAACAACAGCAATAAAAAAACCAGCTTAT
>JAUBOG010000569.1:0-4166 GCA_036700105.1 Microcoleus occultus BM001215583 | reverse complement strand
CAGCAACAGAATCGTCAGCTAAACCGACGACTGTATGCACGATTGCTGCGGTTTCTCGCGTGGGATATTCCACCGAAATTCCATCGCTTTTTCGGCCTTCAGTTTCTCGATCGCTACCAAACAGTTTGGCGGCGATATCTTTGGGATTGGAAACTGTAATTTGGCGATCGCGCAGGAACTGTTTGACGTTGATTGATTCGTAGTTCGATCGAGTTGCGGGCTGTGAAAGTGCTGCAATGGGAAGTTGGATGCAGGTGAAAACAGCTAGGAAAAAGAGCGATCGCTTGACAATTGATTTGTGCATTAGGCTTTAGATTGTTCGAGAAATTTTTGTCTCCGAGATGCGTAAACTGCCAAATCTGCTGTGGTGAATTGAATTTGTTGCCATGAGGGACGGGAGATTAGCCGATCGCACCAAGCTTGAATTTTGGGATATGCGTCTGTGGATACATCAACCCAGGACAGCAAAGGCACGACGGTACCGGCAACGCACTCGGCATATGTTACAGTGGTGCTACCGAAAAAAGGGCGATCGTCCAACAAACCTTCAAAGAATGCCAGTACAGAATCGACTTTTTCCTTAGCTTTTACGATTTCTTGCGCTTCGGGAATTCCCCAGCCCATTCTTTCGCTGCTGAGGGGGTAAAGTGCCGGCCCAAGTTCGTTAACCGTGACCAATTCCACCATTTTCACAACTGCCAAATCTTTCGGATCTTTCGGCAGCATTGCCGGTTCGGGATACTTTGCTTCTAGATAGTCAAGAATTGCCAGAGACTCGACAACAGTCAAGTCACCATCGACCAAAACAGGGACGCGGTGAAAAGGATTCATTGCCACAAATTCAGGTTCCAAGTGATCGCCGTCTAAGTGGATTTCTACCAATTCAAAATCCAGGTTTTTTTCTAAGAGGGCGACCCACACGCGACTGGAGTTGGAGGAAATGGGAGTATGGTAAAGTTTCATGGCTATTGCGTTGTTTTTTAGGAGAGTGAGGTGTTGGGGGTTGAGTTGTCTCGCGCTGCTGAAAATATTTAGATTTTAATCAATTTTACACGCAAATAGAGCGATCGCGCTTCTCCAACAATGGGACATAATTACCTGTAGTGCGATCGAGACTGGATAGCAATAGATGTGAAAATCAAGAAAAATCCGACTTCCAAACATGAACCGCACGCTGTGCTAGATTTCTCTGACGCGCTGCGATCGCATCTGGCGTCCAATCTTCTGCCATAATGTTCTTTGTCAAAGCATAAACACTCTGCTGATATTTTTCTTTTTTAATTAGGTAACTTTTTTGTCCAATATCGCGATTAAAAGAAGGTTCCAAAATAGTTAAATTACCAAGACGATAAACCATTTCCTCAATCTGGGTATCCGTGAAATTTTGTCGCCATTCATCTGTCGGTACTTCAGGCAAAATGTGTTCTATAGAAAAACTATCTTCATTAACCTCAATGCCAGATTTGTCTGCCTCTAAATTGCAAAAAATGTAACGAACTAATTTACGCTTTTGACCTTTAGTAGAAAGAGAAAGTAAAGCAAAGTCCTGCTGAAATTTTTCATCCTTAACATACCCCGGACGCAGTACATCAAACACCTGTCGCGTACCCGTTATTTTGCCGCTGGCAATTTCGAGCGCTGCATTATTGTAAAGCAATTCTAAATCATTGGGATTCAAACTGCTAACGATACTGTAGCGGAAAGAAATAGCAACTACCAGCTTTAGTAAGCGAGTAAAATCTTCAGTCGAGAACTTCTGATAAGCAGCAAACAGAGTTGGATATACCTGCTTGACTCGAAACAAGTTTAACGCACGAATATATGGTTGATTTTGCGGAGTATCGCGCCAGAATTCATCATTGGGATTACCAAGAGCTACAAATAAGCTGCTGAAATTCTCAAGTTTGTCAAGCAAGTCAAAAGCTTGTTGAGCATTTTTGACAGATTCTCGAACTAACTTAAATAAGCGCTCGCGCCGCACTCGGGAATGATTTAGACTGAGATAGTAGCGCAAAAATGCGGGAAACTCCTCCATCTGAACCATACTGATAATTCGTTTCCACTGTCGTTGCGCCGCTTTTAAATCGTCTGGGCCTTGAAACAGTGAAAAAAGGTAATTTTTCAATAAATCGGTGGTAGTCAGCTCCAATCCCCTAGCATTTAGAGTCTCAAAAACAGTGTAAGCATTCAGTTCATCTTCGACGCTAATTTGGATAAAAAGTAGCCGTTGAGCAACAGTATCTCCCAGAAAAGCAGTTAGTTTTTCTCCATCCTGAAATATGTCAAGCAATTTTTCTAATTGTTGGAAAAAGTAATCGAAAGCTTGCCATAGTAGTTGATTGGATTTTGAGAGCGATCGGATATTTAACGGTTTTCTGAGATTGACCAAATTACTTTGATAGAAATCATCATTATTTTCATTTAAAAATAGTTTGCTAGAATAACGGAGAGAACGCGGATCTCGATCGCCTAGATAGGTACGCTTAAGAATTTCTTGCCGTTCTCGGTTGGCTTCAGGCTGAACATTTTGCTCTACCAACCGTCGGATTTTTTCAATCACAGCAACGGCAATAATGCTGAGAGTGGCTAATCGCTGTTGACCATCGATGACTGTAAATTCTTTATCCGCAGTAGCGGAGCTTTGCAGCACGAGTGCTCCCATATAATGGCTGACACTGAGGTTATTGTGGAGCATCAAAATATCTTGCCAGAGGTCTTCCCAGTTCTCCTCCGTCCAAGAATAATCGCGTTGGAATGGCGGTACTCGATAGATTTTGCCATTGCCGATTAAGTCCCCGAAGCTAGTAGTCCGGGTCTCTAAGAGATTAGTACGAGCCATAATATCGAATAATACAAATTAGTTTATCTGTCATTTGATTTATTTTATCCAAGTTTGTCCTCTTCAGTTTCACCGTCTCCACTATCGGCTAAATTGTTACTTTCATCTGAAACTTCATAATTCTCCATAATTTCGAGCAATAAATATTTTAAATTCTTATCCGGTGGTCGTTTCTCAAATTCTGCGTGTGTGTAAATCCACAGCAACACAACTTCTTTTTTTGTAATATCTAACAAATATATAACTCGCCCCTGTTCCGCAGATCCGCGAAGCTGAGGCATTTTAAACTCCAGCTTCCACAATTCCAACCCCTCACGGCTACAACCTTTGGGCCAAGGTTCTAAATGTCCCAACGGTGGACGGGGACGGGGGTCAACACTCAAAATTCTGAGGAATTTTTGGATTAATTCGACAAATTTTACTAATCCTGCCTGATTTTTACGATAGCGATCGCGGATCAGTTTTTGCTGAGTTCTCTCAAAGTTATTCGAGAGCTTGATATGAAATTGCTCTGATCCGTTCACAGGCCTCCTCTGCCGTCATCGCCGAGCTAGTTTCCAACCCTGCAAAAGTTTCCTCCAGGGCTTCAGATAGTGCTTTTTCATAAGCAATATCTTCTCGTTCAATCTCACTTAAAATTGCATTAACAAGACGTTGAAATGCTCCTGCATAAGCTATAAAAGCATCTTGCTCACCTTTAATTGCAATCGAAAATAAAGCAAAAGCCAAATAAAAACGCCTAAAAAACTTAATAAAAATTCCCTTAATTCCTTGAGCGGGTTCAATTAAGGCATAGGCAAAAATTTTGAGTAATTCTCGCGTTTCAGCGGGAATCTGAGGCCAACGAGCCTCAACTATCACAGCTAAATTGTTTGCTTTTTGAGCCAGTTCCCAAAACTTTGAAGCGCTGGACGTGTGGGGCTGAAATATCTGCCGAATTTCGCTGGGGCTAATTGTAATAGTGGCTGACATTGGCCTGACCTCTGGCGATACGATCGCTTTGCTGATATTCAATCATTCTTAGTATATCAGTTAGTCAGCAACAAATTTTAGCCGTCACCACCAAGGGACAGCCATTGTTTATATGAAAAGGGCAGGCCCGAAAGCCCGCCCCATAAGAACGATCGACTATCGATTAATAATCGAAGTCGCCGCCGCCCATGCCGCCGCCACCGCCAGCAGCAGCGCCTTCCTTGGGTTCAGGCTTGTCAACGACGATGCACTCAGTTGTCAGCACCATACCAGCAATAGATGCAGCATTTTGCAGAGCAGAACGAGTTACCTTCGCAGGGTCAACGATACCAGCTTCAAACATATCGACAAACTC
>JAUBOG010000568.1:0-4179 GCA_036700105.1 Microcoleus occultus BM001215583 | reverse complement strand
TGTAAAGGGGTGTAGCGACAGTAGAACTGATGAGACTCATCAGGAAAGCTGATGAACCTGAGTTGCCGCGCGCGAGAACAGGTGACAGCAGGCGATCGCGGTACACATTACCCCTAACGAACGGGAGCGATCGGAGGGGGAGAAGGTGGAGAAAGTGGAGAAAGTGGAGCGATCGCAGGTGGAGAGGCCGGGCTGCGAGCTGGTGCAGAACTGAACTGCTGGATTTGCTGCGCGGTGAGCGATCGCAAAATTCTCAGTCCGAGAGTGTCTCGGGAGATGGTGAGAGCGTAGGATGGCTCCAAATACGGGCGGAAATTTGATTTGCCGTTCAAATAGCTTTCCATGAAAGACACGCTGAGTCCGCTGAGGTAGCGGCGGGCTAAAGCTGGTTCGGGCCCGATCGCCGCCGCCGGAGGGAGAAAGACGCTTTGAGGGGATTGATCGATCGTTGAGAAGTGAGTGCCGTTTTTCATCATTACCAAATATTTGTTCGGCGATGTCAGCCAAGTGAAAGGTTGAATTTGTTCGAGCAAAGCCGGGGCGACTGTATCGGCAGTACCTGCAACGATCATGACTGGAATTTGGATGTTGCTGAGGTTTGTTTCTCCCAGAATGCTGCTGACGATCGGGTTGATGGCGAGCGCAGCTTTGACGCGCCCGTCAGTGAAATTGTACTCCTTGCGCTCTAGCCCGCGGGCGCGACACTGCAACAGCAGCGAGATGTTCCAAGTTTCGTTTTCTAACTGACAGTCTTTGTCTAACTGTGCAAAATTGATCCCTGCCCCGCCTAAGGTTAAAGCTGTGTAACCGCCAAAAGATTGACCGATGACCCCAACTCGCTGCAAGTCGAGTTGTCCTCGGTAGGCTGGGTTAGTTGCAGTCAAATCGGTTAAATAATCGAGTATATCTTTGATGTCGAGGGGGCGGTTGATAAATTCTGCTGGTTCTGATACGTCTCTAGCTCTGCCTGTTACTAAGTCTTGAATTTGTTGGGCATTGCTCCCCGGGTGTTCGGGGACGGCGACGGCAAAGCCGTAGGAGGCTAAGTGTTTGGCTAGATACTCGAAGGAAATGCGATCGGAACCCAAACCGTGGGAAATTACGACGACAGGAGCCGGCCGGGGGCTGCCATTTGGTAGATAAATGTCGATCTCAAACGTACGATCGCGACTTGGACTCGTCAAAGTTACCGATGATTTTTTCCAAGTATACGGGCCTGGTAGGTCGGGCTGCAGCATTTCGCCGCTGGGAACGAACGGTTCTGATGCTGCTGTTTCCGACAATTGGGCGATGCCGGCGATCGCCCGATTGGAACGGTTGACCAGCGTCGTCAGCCCCTCGGCAATACCCAAGCCGCGGTCAATGTCAATTCTGATGCCGTATGTCGGGAATTTCCGCAACACATTGACAATTGTCAAGCCTTCGGGATCGGCGGCAGCTAAAATTAGAGCAGCTCTGATCGCGTAAAATCCCGGCTGTCTGGCTTTGGTTTGAATTACTCGGCCCAAGCGTTCCAGCAGCACTTCTCCTTGGGGCGTGTAGAGAAATTGGGCGATCGTCACGGCTCTGATTTCAGCGCGAGCTTGCAGGACTCTCTGAATCTGGTCTAGCTGTTCTTTTTTGGCATACTGAGCAAAGCCGTCCAAGTTTGAGTCTATTTTGCCGGATGCGGCGAAGAGCGCCAGGGATTCGATCGGCACTGAGACTTCTAGCGGCCCGTAAGTTACGTAAATTCGCTCGGCTCCAAAAGCGGGCGATGCGGTGCAAACAGCCGTGAATGCAAACAATCCCAGGTATTTTGGGGCGATCGACCGCCGAGTGCGAACAACAGCACTCAATAGACTCGGAAACAGACAATTCATAACTTTCATAAAAATAGTACGGTATGCGGGAAACGAGCGCAGCTTCAAAAAAAAGAGAGGGAAGCCACTCGGGGACTTGAGCCCCCGCTCCCTGTGAGCTACAATTGCGAGGCAATAAAATCTGTCTGCGTGACGAACCATCCTACTTGTACGCAGAGATTCCCGCTATGAGAGTACGCACATTGAAGCGTCACACAAAAACAGCAAGCAGCAAAATGGAGAGCCTGCCGAACTGGCGATCGCGATCCGACCCAGAAAGCATTTGAAAAACATAACCCAAGCGCGATTGCAGCATCGAAAGATAGTTTTTTTTGAACGTGTACGGGCATCTTGACAATACATTGGAAGATCCGAAACCGATCTGTTCTTGAACCTGCTGGCGGGTTGGGCCGGCTGCGGTGTCAAACCTAGGACTTTTAATAATTAGTCGCTGAAACAATATAAATTGTTTCGCCAATGTTTAATACCGAAAAATCGATCTGTTGCTTCGGAAATTAGGTTATCGTGGGAACCATAGCCTAAAAGTAATTTTTTGACCTGAAAAGACTAGCTTCCATTCAAGTTCAACACTCCCGGGGTCAAACCTACTGGAATGGCCGATGATGATTTTTTCAGCTATGCAAGATATTTTCGATCGAGTTTGTAACTTACAGCCTGAGTGAGAAAATTTATGATGTTCAATGCAACTGCTATCCTGATTGACGCTTTTGTGCAAGAGCTGCAAGCTGGCTACCGCCGCACCTACGGCAAGTACAAGCCTGACTACCCTGAAATTATCGCCTGGGCGGGGACTATGGCTCTGGAAAATATCGCTAACTGCGATGCTCTGTACCACAACGTGGAACACACAATGCTCGTGGCCTTGGTGGGACAAGAGATTCTCCGGGGAAAGCACATTCGCGAAGGGGGAGTGTCGCCGGAAGATTGGCTGCACTACTTGATCTCGCTGCTGTGCCACGATATCGGATACGTCAAAGGTGTTTGCCGCCAAGACCAAGAAGCTGTAGGACTCTACGCTACGGGTATTGACGGGGGCATGGTTTCAGTGCCGATCGGCGCAACTTCCGCCAGTTTAACTCCTTATCATGTCGATCGAGGAAAACTCGTCATTGACGAACGCTTCGGCGGCCACACATTAATTGATGCCGAACAAATCAAGCGCAATATTGAACTGACTCGCTTCCCAGTTCCTGCTAGCGAAACTCATCAAGACAGAAACAACTATTCTGGACTCGCTAGAGCAGCCGATTTGATCGGTCAGTTGAGCGACCCCAATTACCTCCGAAAAATCAGCGCCCTGTTCTACGAATTTGAAGAAGTCGGCACTAATAAAATCTTGGGCTACAAGTCTCCGGGAGACTTGCGGCAAAATTATGCCAAGTTTTATTGGAACGGAGTTTTTCCCTATATTCCAGCAGCTTTGAACTACTTGGAATTAACCCAGGGAGGCAAACAGATTATTGCTAACCTCTACGCTAACGTGTTTCAGGTAGAACACGCCGAACCGCTGGCTTTCACCAAGCCGAACGCTCAAGAATTTATCAAATCTCCGGTTAACAGCAACTTGAATGGCGAAAAAAATCCCGATAATCTTCAAGCTTCCATGTCCGGAGACAATAAGAAATGTTTTGATTTGCCTCACCTAAATTTGTGAATGTTTAACCAGGATGATGCTGAATAAGAGCGAGCCAGAACTAAGTTAAAATGTTTTAAGTTAGTTGCTGACTCGTTATTTTTTAAGCTATAATCTAACTAAGAAATCGTTGTTTGTGAGGGAGAGTTAGGTCATGGCAACCAACAACATTGAAGTCGTTTTTAGCTTTGATACAACTGGTAGTCTGTACCCTTGCTTGACGCAAGTTCTTCGGAAAATCAAAGAGGGTGCGTACTGCGCACCTACAAATAGTTGAATTGTCGATGACTAGAGGATTTGTGTTTATCCTATGTCTCTGCAGTTGAAAAAATATACACTTTTAAATTAATATGCAACCCGAAATCGAACAGCAAATTCAACAATTGAGGCAGCAGCTACAGCAGGCTAGCTATGCTTATTATGTTTTGGACGCGCCGATGATGGCTGATGAGGTGTACGATCGCCTTTACCGCCAATTGCAAGAATTAGAATCCGATTATCCTGAGTTAATTACTGCGGAAAGTCCGACTCAGCGGGTGGGAGAAAAGCCGGCTACTCAATTTTTTAGCGTCAAGCACAATATTCCTCTCTACAGTTTGGAAAATGCTTTTAATTTTGAGGAATTTGCTAAATGGCAGGAACGCTGGCAGCGAAATGCACCCCCCCTAACCCCCCCTTATCAAG
>JAUBOG010000567.1:0-4186 GCA_036700105.1 Microcoleus occultus BM001215583 | reverse complement strand
CATCGGAATGATATAAACGGAGGACACGGCAGTGCCGTGTCCCTACAATTAATGGGGTAGGGACACGGCATTGCCGTGTCCGAATTATCATTCCGATGCAACCGGAAACGATATTATGCGCTGTCTAGAGAAGCTTTTTATGGCGAAATATGAGCATAATATTAAGAAATATTACAAAAAATAAATTATGACGATCGATCGCACCCCTGAGAATAAATCCAGTCCAACAGACACATCCGGCCGCGTCACAGTCATCGGAGGCGGCATCGGCGGGCTCACAGCAGCAGCCCTGCTAGCCCGCAGAGGATACAAAGTGCTAGTCTTAGACCAGGCGATCGTCCCCGGCGGATGCGCTTCCACCTTCAAACGCAAAGGCTTTACCTTCGATGTCGGCGCGACACAGGTTGCGGGATTGGAACCCGGAGGAATTCACCACCGCATCTTCTCAGAATTAGACATCGAACTTCCCGCCGCCACACCCTGCGATCCAGCCTGTGCAGTGTTTTTACCCGGAGAAACGACACCGATTAGCGTGTGGCGAGATCCGCAAAAATGGCAGCAAGAAAGACAGCGGCAATTCCCCGGAAGTGAACCTTTTTGGCAGTTATTATCTGCATTGTTCAAAGCTAGCTGGAAATTTCAAGGGCGCGATCCGGTTTTACCGCCGAGAAATTTCTGGGATTTCTGGCAATTAATTCAAGCAGTTCGCCCCGATACTTTGATTACTTTACCTTTCACTTTTATGACGGTGGGAGATGCTTTGCGACTGTGCGGGTTGGGCGACAATTTGCGTCTGAAAACTTTTCTGGATTTGCAGTTAAAATTGTATTCTCAAGTCGATACTGAAGAAACGGCGCTGCTTTACGCGGCTACGGCTTTGGGAGTAAGCCAAGCGCCGCAGGGATTGTATCATCTAGAAGGAAGTATGCAGGTGTTGAGCGATCGGCTGGTAAGTGCGATCGAGCTCTACGGCGGCAAAGTCTTACTCCGTCACACAGTGGAAAGCATTATCACAGCAAACGGCCAAGCCACCGGCACAGTGATTCGCAATCAAAAAACAGGCGAAGTTTGGACGGAAACCGCCGATGATATTGTCGCCAACGTCACCGCCCAAAATTTAGTTAAGTTATTAGAAACAGATTCAGTAACATCGCCAGAATGCGCAGATTTATCTGACAATTCAGTTGTCAAATCTGCTGCTGCTAAATTACCCAATCAAATGTCCGGCTACAAATATCGAGTCGATAAATTGCCGCCCGCATCCGGCGCTTTTGTCATATATTTGGGAGTGCATGAAAGTGCAATTCCGGCAAATTGTCCGCCGCACCTTCAGTTTCTGTACGACTACGGCGGCGAGATTGGCGAGAATAATTCATTGTTTGTTTCTGTCAGCCATTCGGGTGATGGTAGAGCACCAAAAGGCATGGCGACAATTATCGCTTCCTCTTTTACCGATACTCGAATGTGGTGGAATTGTACGGATTATGAAGGATTGAAGCAAAAATATACGGAAGGGGCGATCGCCCGTTTGAGCGAATATTTCGATTTAACCCCAGGGGCGATCGTACATCAAGAATCAGCTACACCCCGCACTTTTGCCCGCTACACGGCGCGCGATCGAGGCGCTGTTGGCGGCATCGGGCAGCGAATACCAACCTTCGGCCCCTTCGGATTTGCCAACCGCACGCCGATTAAAAACCTCTGGTTAGTCGGCGACTCCACCCATCCCGGAGAAGGAACCGCCGGTGTTTCCTATTCTGCATTAACCGTAGTGCGGCAGATGGAAGCAGAATTGTGATAACATTCCTGACTACAAACCTGATATCGAATTAACCCAAAAAAACCTCAGTCTGCACCAGCAAACTGAGGTCTCATAGCGACAGGTAGAAACCTGTCAACTACACTCTATGACTACTTGATAGAAATCTTTGCGCCCACAGCTTCAAGCTGTTTCTTCAATTCTTCAGCAGCTTCCTTAGCAATAGCTTCCTTAACTGCCTTCGGTGCGGCTTCTACCAAATCTTTCGCTTCCTTCAGGCCCAGACCGGTAATCGCCCGGACTTCCTTCAGAATCGCGATTTTCTTGTCAGCAGGAACTTCTTCGAGCATGACAGTAAACTCGGTTTGCTCTACTGCGGGTTCAGCATCGGCCCCGCCACCCATACCGGGCATCATCATCATGCCGCCGACAGGAGCAGCAGCGCTAACGCCGAAAGCTTCTTCGATTTGCTTCACCAATTCAGAGGCTTCGAGCAAAGTCAAAGACTTAAGTTTGTCCAAGATTTCATCAGTTGCTGTAGACATTTTTTGAACTCCTAATTCGATTTGAGATTTTGTCAGTTGTCAGTTGTCAGTTGTGAATTTTAAGTTCAAGATTTCTCAATTCAAAACTCAAAATTCACAACCAAAAATTTAAGCAGATGCGCTTTCTGCTTCGGCTTCGGGTTGTGCTTTTGCTTCCGCTTCAGGTTGTGCTTGTGCTTCCGCTTCAGGTTGTGCTTGTGCTTCTGCTTCTACTTCTGCTGAACCGCCGTCTTTTTCAGCATAAGCTTTAAGACCGCGAGCGATCGAAGTAGGAACTTGATTGATACCCACAGCCAGCTTGGTTGCGACACCGTTGATAGCGCCAGCAATTTGAGCCATGAGTTGTTCTTTCGACGGCAGATCCGCTAATGCCTTAACATCAGCTTCTTTCAGCACCCGTCCTTCCATCACGCCGCCGCGAAGTTCAGTCTTCTTAGAGACTTTTTGGAATTCTTGGTAAGCTTTAATCGCGCCGCCAATGTCTTCTTGCACGAACATGAACGCCGACGTACCGGTCAGCAATTCCTGCATCGGCTGCCATGTTTCATTGCCTTCAACAGCAATTCGCATTAGCGTGTTTTTTGCCACTTGGCAAGTGCCGCCTTTCGGGCGCAAACGCCGCCGCAAATCTGTAATTTCAGCCACAGTTAAGCCCGTGTAATCGATCGCGATTACCAATTGAGATTCGCTCAAGGTTTGCTTGAGGTCTGCAATAATCTCATTTTTTACTGCTAAACTTTTGCCCATACTTATTTCACCTCCTTTTAGGATCGAAAATTGCCCGTCAAAAACCCCGACTTTCGAGCCGGGGCAGAGAATTAAAAATTAACAAGTCAGAATTAAAAATATAAAATTTCTAATCTTTGAGTCTTGAGTTTTTATTTCTTCAGCCTCGGCAGGAAATTAAGCGATCGGCACCTGCGGTCTTCAGCTTATTGA
Organism: Microcoleus occultus BM001215583; assembly: GCA_036700105.1. GTDB lineage: Bacteria > Cyanobacteriota > Cyanobacteriia > Cyanobacteriales > Microcoleaceae > Microcoleus. The sequence goes on along the minus strand of JAUBOG010000567.1, from coordinate 943 downwards.
TTTTTGATTAGGCTATCACTAGAAGGCAGACATAGCAATACTATGACGCAAATCTTGTGAGAGATTTACACAGACAGCGAAAGCTGTCTTTTACCTTCTGCCTTCTGCTTAATTCTTTCTACGCAGCATCAAGTTTGGTATCGCGCAGGGCACTGATATCGACTTCGATCGACGGCCCCATTGTTGCCGATACGTACAAACTGCGCCAGTAGCGACCTTTAGCACCAGAAGGACGGTTGCGATCGACAGTTTCTTGCAAAGCATGAAGGTTGACCAGCAAATCTTCCGCTGAGAAAGCTGCCTTGCCAAACATAACATGAACGATGCCAGTTTTATCGGCACGGAATTCCATCTTACCACCTTTGAACTCGTTGATCGCCTGAGTTACGTCAGCCGTCACCGTGCCGCCTTTCGGAGAAGGCATCAAACCGCGAGGCCCCAGCAACCGGCCCAATTTTGCCACCAACGGCATCACGTCTGGGGTAGCAATCAGGCAATCGAAGTCCATCATGCCCTTCTGAATTTCATCGATCAACTCTTCAGAACCAGCAATATCTGCACCGGCATTCAGAGCTTCTTTAACTTTTTCGCCCTTAGCAATCACCGCAATTCTGACTACTTGACCAGTTCCCTTGGGCAACGACACAGTTGTCCGCAACTGCTGGTCAGTATATTTTGGGTCAATTCCCAAACGGATGTGAGCTTCAGCAGATTCGCCAAACTTAGCGGTTGCTGTTTCTTTCAAAAGTTGGAGAGCTTCCAGCGGTAGGTAAGGTCTCTCTTCAACTTTCTTTTGAAGTTCTTGCAGTCTTCGCGATACTTTCTTTGCCATTGTTTTTTTTGGGGTCTTTAGATTTTAGATTTTAGATTTTAGATTTTAGATTTAACCTTGCTGGTTATTTCAAATCTAAATATTTTCGATTCCTAGCGAAGCTTTGCTTCT
>JAUBOG010000566.1:0-4205 GCA_036700105.1 Microcoleus occultus BM001215583 | reverse complement strand
AGTACACCTCGGAGCGATCGATCCCCGTAGGGACACGGCATTGCCGTGTCCCTACTGCGCTTGGGATACGCTGTATTTAAATTATGAGAATCATCAGAGGCGATCGCGATTTAGAAACTTTAATAACGCTAACTAGAATTTAGCCAACAGCCAACCATCAACAATCAACTAATTGCTCGATCGCACAGTCAACACTTGCGGCGGCGTCGCATCCGGCGGATACAAGAAATCCACCTGCACCAAACGCCTTTCCCCCGCTTTCATATTCACATTCACCAAAGGTTCCCCCTGCTGTCCCCGGCGCTGCACGATGTGAATGTAGCGCGTCAAAGTCTTCCCCCCATCATCCTTAAACATTACCCGCACCGTACCTCGAAAAAATATGCGATTTTCAGGAGGATCGTAAAACATCAATCCCCCCGATTCAGTATTTGCCTTAACGGGTGTTTGCATCTTAATACTCACAGATTGAGACTCGCGAGATTTGTTGTAAAGCGGAAAACTCAAACTGTATTGAATCCCGTAATTGCCGTGGGCAAAATAAGCAGTATCGGGATAGCGCGCTAACATTTTAGCACTTTGAATTTGACCTGTGCCAAAAGTACCTGTATCCGTAGTGCTCAAGGCATAGGAAAATTCTTCGCCGCGTTTGGGAATGCTTAAATAATCGGTTTTTGAACTGTCAGTAATTTTAGCTTGCCATTGAGAACCTTCCGCTACTCCCGAAACGCGGCCGTAAATTTTTTGCGCCGGGTTTTCGCCTCTGGGAGTTGGTGCTAAATCTCTCGGCCCTGCTAAACCTTTGGTATTTAAAATATTTTCCCACTGTTCTAAAGTCGGATATTGTTCGATTCCTTCCTTAGTTTTGGGAGCAAACATCGCCAAACTAGCGACATAAACCGCATTGCTGCTCGACATTCGCATCAAGGTCGATCGCCCGTTGGAAGCAGGCGTGACATTGCCAACAGGTATCGGCAAATTCATCAGCATTCGGCTCTGATTGCCCGGAATTTCGATCGTAGCGGGCAAAATGCCTTGTCTGTGCCCCCGCAAGACATCGCTCGTGATGCGGCTGCCAGGCCCCGCAAACACAGTGCCGAATCGATTTTCTAAATAGCTCGGCAAATCGACAAACAAAGCATCGGGTCGAGTTAAATAACTCGCTCCCTGCAAGATTTTTAAAGTGACAGGTTCGGGGTTGGGATTGTGGACAATTAGGCCTTGAAATAAAGTGCTTGTTTCTTCGCGATTTTTCGCCTTGGCGATGTGGTGGGCGAAGATGTCAAATCGACCTTTGAAAGGAAAGTTTAAATGAGCCGAAGGTACTTGTTTTGATTTTTGCGGAAATGTCGAGAGCAAAATGCCTTCGGTTTGCACGACTTCCGGGCTGTTGCTGTTGAAAACGGGGATGTTGTCGAGTTGTCCCGGCAAAACGCGCACTTGCTGGGGCACTGTTACGGTTTTCAGCGGGCTGCTGCTGGGCACAGGCGGCAAATCCAGTTCGTTTTCGGGTAGGGGGACTTCTGGCTGGATGAGCAGTTGCTGTTGGGCGGGAGGTGCGGCGATTGTTTGAGCGAGGGGGAAAATTGGCAAAAACATTGCTGTAATGGCGTTTAGCTGAACTTGCGTTGAATTTGACCGATCGGGCGATCGACACAAAACTTTACCACAAGTTGGTTGATGTGTTGTGGGAATTTTGGGATTTCCAGAACACTCGGCGGTTGAAACCGCTAGTACACAAACGATGTCCACTCCAAGCGGACTAAGAAATAAACCCGAATTTTGTATGAATTCCCGATCGCAAATCTGTCAAACTAAGGTTTGTAGTAAGGACGAAGAGTCCTTCCCCTTGACTTCCACTAACAATGACAATAATTTTAACCAACGACGACGGCATCGACGCTCCGGGGCTTCAGGCGCTGTTGCAGGCCCTCAGCGGCAAGACTATTGTGGTGGCTCCCCAGGGGCAATGGTCGGGCTGCGGGCATCAGGTGACGGCTAGCAGTCCGATTCATGTCGATCGGCGATCGTCCGTGGAATATGCTGTAGGGGGAACACCCGCAGACTGCGTGCGGATTGCTCTGAATCACATTTGTCCAAAACCGGATTTGGTACTTTCCGGGATTAATCCGGGCGGCAATTTGGGCGTTGACGTGTACATCAGCGGTACGGTGGCGGCGGTGCGGGAAGCGGCGATGCACGGGATTCCGGGCGTGGCGATTTCCCACTGGATAAAAAGGCCGCTGGTAATAGATTGGGAAGTCGCGACTCGCTGGACATCGCGGGTGTTGGCGGATTTGCTGAATCGCGAACCAAAACCCGGGTGTTTCTGGAATGTGAATTTGCCGCATTTAGCGCCGGGAAGTGCGGAACCGGAAATTGTGTTTTGCCGCCCTTCGACTCAGCCTCTGCCGGTGGTATACCGCCAGGAGGGAGAATACTTTTATTATGCGGGAGAGTACGGCTCGCGCGATCGGGCTGCGGGAACTGATGTTGATGTTTGTTTTGGCGGCAATATTGCGGTGACTGAGATATCTTTATGACCGATTTAGGCCTGTCGAACTAGATTTTTGGCATTGATATTTAGACGTAAGTGCGATCGCTCCTGCTTCAAAGTATTTTTACCAAACTATTTAATAAAAAACCATAAAACCTCACATACAGCAGATTTCACATTTATGAAGTACACCCGCCCTCGATTGGGCCACGCTTTCCTAGGCCGACTTGAGCGAAGCAAGCTTAATGGGAGCCAACTTGCAGGGTGCTCTGCTGGCGAGAGCAGCATTGTCGGAATCTGTGGGCCGCTATTTCGGCTTAAATGCTGTCCCAGCTTGGTAGACGGAAACCATCGCAGCCGTTGGTTGAAATGCTGGACTGTTTGCGATTAGCAGAAAATTTTGAGGTATTTACCGCCACCAGTTGGTAAATACCTCAAAATAGGATAGAAAATAAGGCAGTTGCTGCCAGGGTTTGATGCAAATGCGATGAGGGCGCGATCGACACCGGATGAGTCTTACCGACCAAATATCCCAAAACAAATATCCCAAAATAGGATATTGAAATTTGTTAAAAGCTGGATAGTAATAAAAATGGAACAAAATTATTGGCACTTCCGAGAGCCGCAGCTATCTTTACTTGCGATTGTCGGTGCTACCGTAATTTTTGCTGTCATTCTTCGGCTTAGCGACACCATCAGGCTGTTTCTTTGGCTTTTTGACTTCTTTGTTGCTTTTTCTTTCTTTCGACATGATGATTCCTCAATTTTGACTGATTATAACATAGATTGAAACATCTGTTTGTACTGACGGCTAAAGTCCTCGGATTTTTATGAGGACTTGCTGTCCTCGCTACAAATTAGTTGTAGAGTGGTTCCAGCCAGCAAGCACGATCGTACTCGCTGTTAGTTTCCTCTAATCTGTATTAGATCCTCAACTATGTTTTGAACGGATAGCATCTACCGTTAGGCAGATCCATAAATGCCAATGTCGGAAATTACTCGCTTGCCCCGAAGTTGCTAGCATCACCATCAATTTCACCCAATCAGTTTTGCGACTCGCAAAGCAGAAGTAATCGCTCCTTCATGCAAGCCATCACCCAAATAAGCTCCCGCATGATAGGTGTGGTTTTCGCCGTTAGTCTCGATCGCTTCATCTCGATAGCGGAAAGACTCGACAGTATACAGCGGTGTGTGGTGTTTTTGAATGTGAATAACTTGTTCTTTGGCAATTAATTCCTCCAGTTGAAATGCTAAACTGTATTCCCGCGCAGATGAGATGCCGCAAAGTTGATTTAAACTGGCATTATACCCCCATCCTTTGTCTGTCTCGAAAAAATCAAATTCTGATAACTTGCGAATGCCGTAGCGATCGTACATCGATGTATCCGAATGCAGCACAGTCGTGGCATAATTGGGTTCCCAGGCTGCAAACCGCTTGATTTCCGCCTCTGTAGGGTCAGACAACAGCCTCATTACTTGGTCAGGAGCAGTTGCAAACACAACCTTATCAAACTCCAGAATCTCCCCGCTAGACAGCACGATTTTTACCCCATCACGGCCTCTAAAAATACTCCCAATCTCCACATTCGTCAAAATCTCGCCCCGAAAGCGCTCTAAAATCTTTTCAATGTAAGAATACACGCCGCCTTTAATCCTCACCCAGCTAACCAAGGCGTATTCCCGCAGCATGGGAATCGCCAATTCTGCG
>JAUBOG010000565.1:0-4206 GCA_036700105.1 Microcoleus occultus BM001215583 | reverse complement strand
AAATCTTGCTTCCCCCCCTTCCCAAGGGGGGGACTGAGGGGGGGTAAATCCAAGATAAAATTGTGATGAATTCGCCCGCGCACCGCAAAATCGTCAATTTCTACAGTTCCCCACTGCGATAACTGTTCGCGGATGTACTGCTGTACGTAAAAATGCCCTTCGGAGGCGAGGTATGGATTGCGATCGCGTACAATTTGAATGAGATGGCCGTGCAAGCGTTCTTTGAGATTCATGCGATCTGAGATACAATGAGTACACTAAGATTATATGGGATTGAATTATGATTGGAGATATGATTGGAGAAGTCAGAATCGAAAATTATAAGTCCATTCAAAAGCTGAAGCTAGAATTAGGACGAGTAACTGTATTGATCGGTGAAAACGGCTGCGGCAAAAGCAATATCCTAGAGGCGATCGCCCTAGCTTCTGCGGCTGCTAATGATAAGCTTGATAACGAGTTTTTAGCTGCACGTGGCATTCGAGTTACGGAACCTCAATTAATGCGATCGGCTTTTGAAAAGGAAAATTTGGTTAAGGATGTCAAAATTGATATCATAGGAAATAATGAAGAAAAATCTAGTTTTATTTTAGATAATGATAACTCTCCCTATTCTCAGTGGATAGATAAAAACTCCCTAGATTACATGATAGCTTTATTAGAAAATAATAACATAGTAGCATCACTAGAAAATCAACTTGAACAATCAGACGAATTGAAAAAAATATTGTCCCCACGTAAAACAATATTCTCCCTGCTAAAAAAATCATTCCGCCATCTAGACGAAAGACTATTAAAAACAGAAGCTGATCAAAAAATATTTCCTTTAAGATTTTACCTTCTAAAATTTACCATTTATTCTCCTGAAAACCAAGCTTTACGAACTTTTGAAAAAGAAGGGCAAATCCAACCATTAGGGATTAACGGTGAAGGTTTGTTTAAACTATTAAAATTTTTGAGTTCAGATAACCAAGAACAGCTTAATGAAATCAAGAAAAAACTGCAATTGATAGATTGGTTTCAAGATTTTGAAACTCCTCCAAATTTATCAAATATTCAAAACTCTCTCCAAATTAAAGATAGATACTTAGATCCAGATTTAACTTATTTTGACCAACGAAGTTCTAATGAAGGCTTTTTATTTTTGCTTTTTTACTTCGCTTTATTTATCAGCGATATCACACCTAAATTTTTTGCGATTGACAATATTGATGCTTCCCTCAACCCCAGATTATGTCGCAGATTAATCCAAGAATTAGAACAACTTGCTAAAAAACACGATAAACAAGTCATTTTTACAACCCACAACCCGGCTGTTTTAGATGGGTTGGATTTAGATGATGACGAACAGCGACTGTTTGTGATTTATCGCAACCAATTAGGACATACTAAAGCCAGGCGCATTCTTAAACCTGAACCTCTCGAAGGACAGGAACCTGTCAAATTATCCGAGGCTTTCTTGAGGGGCTATATCGGTGGACTTCCTAAGAATTTTTAATATGATTAGTTTTGGATTAATTACTGAGGGATTGACTGACCAGATTGTGATTGAAAATATTTTAGCAGGATATTTCAATAATCCCGATCTAGATATTAGACCGCTTCAACCAGAAAGAGATAAAAAAGATGAAAACAAATTTAAAGGTTATGGTAGTTGGAGTCAAGTTTTTGCTTATTGTTGTTCAAGAGATTTTCAACAGTCGTTTCAATTTAATGATTATATAATTATCCAAATAGATACGGATGTTTCAGAACAGTTTGGTATTCCACAGCAAGATGTAAATGGTGAATTGACTCCTGAACACTTAATCGAAAAAGTTCTAGAAAAGTTCAAACAGGAAATTGGCGAAGATTTTTACAGTAAATTTCAACAGCGAATCATTTGGGCTATATCAGTACACTCTATTGAGTGTTGGTTGCTGCCACTTTATTATCAAGACAGTAAAAAATATAAATTAAATAATTGTTTGGGCACCTTAAATAAGGAGCTTTTAAAGAAACATGATTTTACAATTGACGCTAAAAATCCTGAATATTATCGGACAATTTCTAAAAAATATAGCAAGCAGAAAGTTTTGATGAAGCATTATGCAGAAAATCCCAGCCTGAAAGCTTTTATAGAAGAAATTCAAAGCAGAGATATTCAGATTGTTGCTGAAGAGGATTGGTAAAGCAACAAGTTATTATGTCCTATAATAGAAACATAGTTATCGGAGATTACCATGCAAGCATACAAACTTAGAGGTAAAATCGATGCAACTGGCAACTTGGTAGTTGTGGAACCCGTGAATATGCCGCCGGGAGACGTAGAAATCATCGTCTTGCAGCTAGCTGATACGGTTAAACAAGCCAGCGCGTCAGAAAATGCGATCGCACCTGAAGCACCTCAAAAAAAGTTTAAAACTAACGTGAAGGCATTTCAAGGTTTATTCGATCGAGATCCTGTACCGGAACCGCTGGATTTTGACGATCCAGACAAACAAGCAAAATGGGAATATTTAAAGGAGAAACATAATTTGTGAAAGTCTTGATAGACACCAATATAATAGTAGATGTTGCGCTCGATCGAGAACCTTTCTTTGCTGAGAGCGATCGCATTTTAACTTTTGTTGAAGAAGCACAGATTCAAGGCTATATTTCAGCCTCAACTTTTAGCGACCTTTACTATATTATCCGCAGAGACAGAGGCCGCGATTGGACGCTGGATTTCTTGCGGCAGCTAGCCACATTCTGTCAAGTAGCAACAGTAGATAACTCTGTTATTTCAATGGCATTAACTTGCAACTTCAAGGATTTTGAAGATGCGATTCAGTACAGCACTGCTGCAATCAATCGAGTTGATGCCATTGTCACCCGCAACCCGCGAGATTTTCCGGTAACAACTCCTAGGATTGTAACTCCCAATCAATTAATTCAAGAACTAACTAATTCTCCCTAAATTCTCAAATTGCTAAATTTCCGATTCCAATTCGCGCACCAGCAACTGCACGGGCAACTCTACAGAATTCAACTCAGACGACTCTAACAATCCTGTTGCTTCAACTTCTGCACTCGCTTCACCGTGCCGCACTTTTCGCAATTTCTCAGCTAAAGTATCCCGCTGATTGATTAAATAAATACTCACCAAAGTCAGCCCCACGCCCATCGATTGCAGCGGATTCAGGACTTCGCCCAAAAACAAATTGCCGAACAATAAGGCAAAAACAGGCGTTAAAAATGTTAAAGAACTCAAACTGGTGAGACTGCCGCTGGAAGCAAAGTAAAAGAACAAACCGTAGGCGATCGCACTTCCGAACACGGTAGAATAACCTAACGCCATCCAGCCCGAAAAATCGATATTCACAAACTGCTCAGACTCTGTTGCAGCCGATATTGCCAACAGCGGCAAACCTCCCAAAATCATGTGCCAACCCGTCGCTACCACCGGGTCAACATAGCGGCAAACCCACCGCACCAAAACCGTTCCCACAGCCATCGACAGCGCCGCCAACAGCATCAACCATTCTCCGCCCTCAAAGAACTGTCCGATACCGGCAGAAACCTGCGCGTTTTCAGGATGAAACAGCCCCAAAATCCAGCCATCCGGCAACCCAATTAAACTGATGCCAGCCACGCCAATAACTAATCCCAACCAGCCCCAAAAACCAATCTTTTCTTGAAACAGCCACAAACACAAAATCGCCACAGCTAGCGGCTGAGAGTCAATCATCACTGAGCCCAAACCCGCACCGGTTCTGTTCAAACCTTCTGCTAAGAAACCTTGAAACAGCGTACCGTCAACTAGCGCAAACAGCGAAATCCACAGCCAAGCTTTCCAACCCTGCGGCTGCACTTTTCCCATCAAAGCCGCAGCGAGGAGCACCAACGCGCCCGCAGGTATCAAGCGCACGACAGCGACAAACAGCGGAGTCGTGTGCGGCATGACTCCTTTCATGGCTACCATCGCGGTTCCCCACAGGAAAAATGGCGCAATTAGCAACAGCGGCGCGAAGGGCAATTTTGAATCGGTAAGTTTTAGCTGCATGGCGAGGGCTCCAGATGATTGATGAGAGTGACTCTCACAGGGATGATGTAGTTTTGTTAAGCAATTTTTCCAATTATATATCGGTGCGGGGTTAAGTGCGATGCACCGGATCGATCTGCCCTAGCCCCCCTTAACAAGGGGGGGACAAGAGCATTCTCAAAGTCCCCCTTATTAAGGGGGATTTA
>JAUBOG010000564.1:0-4208 GCA_036700105.1 Microcoleus occultus BM001215583 | reverse complement strand
CCGACCTAAGGGGGATTTAGGGGGATCTAGACTCAGGTAAAAACGAGATTTCTCATGGCTTTCGGCTTAAGTTGACACCTATGGGCACTGCCGTGTGCCTGCGGCTATTCCCCGTTTGTAGAAGTACAAAAAGTCGATCGCGCCGGGGCCGCAAATCCCGATCGCCAAAAGTCGGATCGCCAGCCTGCCAGTTTGGATGCCGCAGAGGTACGATGGAATATAGGGAGGGAGGCCAAGCCCGCGAAGGTTAAGCTTGGTGACAATACCCACAGGAAGGAAAAAATGACACTTAACTTGCGGCGACCGATTTTGATAGGCGGAATAGGACTTTCAGCAGCGCTGTGGCTGCTGGAAACTCTACAGCATTCGGGTTCAGAAATGGGCGAAACGGCACTCATCGGCTTGGCGGCTGCCGGTGCAGGGTATTGGTGGTGGAAACAGCAATCCCCCAAACTCGAACTAGCACTCCCGCAACCGCTGGCGAACCGGGAAGCAGCCGAAAAAGCGATCGCAGCGGCCGAAGCGACAATTAATTTGCTAGCTTCAGAAGCTCAAAAATCGCCAGATCCGGCGAATCTAACAGCAAAGCTCGATCGGCTGAGAACCGAATTAGACAGACAAGATTTGCGGATAACCGTCACAGGCGGCAAAGCTGTCGGCAAAACTGCCTTAATTCAAGTTTTAAATTCTAATTGGGCATCTCAACAGCAGCAAAAGCTGAGTTTACTAGAAACAGCGCCGCTGTTTGCCAATACCGCAAAAGCCGATGCCAAAATCGGCGGTGATTTAGTGCTGTTTGTGACAGCGGGCGACATCACCGATTCCGAATTTCAAACATTGTCTCAGCTAGCGTCCGCAGGTCAGCGCGTGCTGCTAGTCTGGAACAAACAAGACCAATATTTGCCAGCACAGCAGTCGCAAGTTTTGCACTCTTTGCAGCAGAAAATGCAAGGAATTTTGGGGACAGAAGATATAATTGCGATCGCAGCTTCCCCGAATTCGATTAAAGTGCGGCAGCACCAAGCTGACGGCACATTTCAAGAACGGATCGAAAATCAAGTTTCTCAACTCGACGCGCTGGCGGCAAGATTGACTGAAATCTTAACTCAAGAACGGCAGCAGTTGGTCTGGGCTAGTGCAGTGCGCGAGGCTGCAAGTATCAAATTAGAAGCGAAAACTTTATTAAATGGTGTCAGGCGCGATCGGGCAATGCCGATTATCGAACAATATCAGTACATCGCCGCCGCCGCCGTCTTTGCTAACCCAGTTCCCGCTTTAGACTTGCTAGCAACAACCGCCATCAGCACCCAACTCGTCATCGACCTCGGCGCTATCTACCAGCAACAGTTTTCCCTAGACCAAGCTAAAACAGTAGCGGCAACTTTGGCAAGCCAAATGTTCAAACTGGGATTAGTAGAACTGTCTACTCAAACTATTACTGGACTGCTTAAAAGCAATGCCGTCACCTATGCAGCAGGAGGCGCGGTGCAGGGAATTAGTGCGGCATATTTTACCAGAATAGCTGGACTGAGTTTAATTGAATATTTCCAAAGTCGAGAACTGGAAAATGCTCCAACAAGCATCTTAAATATCGACCAGTTGACTAAAACTTTGCAAGCAGTATTTATGCAAAATCAGCAAGTTTCCTTCTTGCAAGCTTTCATCAACCAAATAGCGAGTCGTCTCTCGCCTCAAATATCTCAGTCCGAGGTCGTTAATTCAGCCAATTAAGTTAAAATAAAGCAACAGGCAAGATGCCTGTTCCACAAGAAAATTTTGTTTGTTGTGGAACGGACATCTTGCCCGTTACCAGACTTTATTTCGGAACCAGCTAATATTTGCCTTCTTTGTTATTCCTAAAGAAAGTTTGCACGATGATACAAACTCAAACAAAAATACTAACCTTTGAAGAATTTCTCGAATCCAAAGCCGAAAATAGATGCTACGAACTTCACGACGGGGTAATGGTTGAAATGCAGCCAACAGGAGAACACGAAGATATCACAGCATACCTTGTTCAAGAATTTACGCTGCTTTATACCCAACTGCAACTTCCCTACCGCATTCCCTCGAAAGCGCTAGTTAAACCACCAGCTAAAGATACAGGATATATCCCTGATGTTTTGTTATTAAACCGTCAGGCTTTAGCATCCGAACCCCTATGGTTGAAGTCAGCAACAATCACCCAAGGAACCTCTATCCCGCTACTTGTTGAAGTTGTCAGTACCAACTGGCGCGACGATTATCTAAAAAAGTTGGCAGATTACGAAATGATGGGAATTCTCGAATATTGGATTGCGGATTATGCTGCATTCGGGGGAATACGTCATATTGGCGACCCCAAAGAACCCACCCTCTCGGTTTGCCAGCTTGTGGACGGAGAGTATAGGATTAGACAGTTCCGAGGGAGCGATCGCATTATTTCGCCTACATTTCCCAACATAGAGCTGAATGTCGAGCAAATTTTCCGAGGCGGAGTTTAGCGTTAAATTCGTACTAAAATAAGTTAGAATATTTATTATTCTCAGCTCAATTATACTAGCTTTAAAAAGCCGATCGCCAATGGCTGACAATTCCGTTCAAGAAAATCGCTTATCCCTAGCCCGCACCAGTTTGCGCCAAGCCCTGGCGCGGTATTCCCACCTGCGCCAAGGCAAAAAAAACTCGAACAATACAGAATTAGAAGCCGCGCTGCAAAGTCAGCTAGACATCCTCACCTCCACCTCAGAAAAACTAGACCACAACATCATTCGGATTGCTACCTTCGGCTTAGTCAGCCGGGGCAAATCAGCCGTCTTAAACGCGCTTTTAGGTCAAAAAATCCTGCAAACAGGCCCTCTCAACGGCGTGACTCAGTGGCCGCGTTCCGTGCGCTGGACGGTTCCTTCGATGCGCGCCGCCGAAGACAGAGAAAAAATCCAAGTAGAATTAATTGATACTCCCGGAATTGATGAAGTTGGCGGCGAAGTGCGCGGCGAAATGGCCAAACAAGTAACTCGCCAAGCTGACTTAATTCTGTTTGTAGTCGCAGGCGATATCACCCGCACTGAATATCAAGCACTGTGCGAATTGCAAACAGCTCAAAAACCGCTGATTTTAGTTTTTAATAAAATTGACCTTTATCCAGAATTAGACAGAAAAGCTATTTACGAAAGTTTGCAAGCCCTGGGAAATTCCGAACAGTTAGCAGCGGCTGCGGTAACAGATGCAACAGATAGCGAAAATTGGTCTACAAACAACAGCCCATCCCATAAATCTACTGCAAAATCGCCACTTAAAACTGCCAAATCCTTAGAAATAGTCATGGTAGCTGCCGAACCCGCCCCGGTACAAATGCGGGTGGAATGGCTGGATGGAAGAGTAACTAACGAATGGGAGTCGCCGCCCGCGCAGATAGACGAACTAAAACACACAATTTTGACAATTCTTAACAGAGAAGGTCGATCGCTCCTCGCTCTCAATGCTTTAGTAGAAGCTAGAGATGCCGAAGCAAACATCGCCCGTCAAGTGCTCAAATTGCGCCAAACAGAAGCCGAAGATTTAATCTGGCAATTTGCGAAATACAAAGCCTTGGCTGTCGGTTTAAACCCCGTTGCATTCTTGGATGTAATGGGAGCAAGTGTCGCAGATTTAGCCTTAATTCGCTCTTTATCCAGACTTTACGGTTTACCGATGACCGGTTACGAAGCCGGCAAACTTTGGCAGACTATTTTCTCTAGTGCCGGGGGCGTACTTTTAGGAGAATTGGGCAGCAGTTTTCTGTTAGGATTCGGCAAAAGTGCGGCCGTTGCTGCTCCCCACATCGGCTTTTCTACTTTTGCCGGAGTCGCAGTCACTCAAGCTAGTTTAGCAGCTTACGGAACCTACGCTGTCGGTCGCGCCGCCCAAGTTTATTTAGAAAAAGGCTGTACCTGGGGCCCCCTGGGACAAGATACCGTCATTCAAGAAATTCTCGCCACCATCGAGCGCAATACAATTATCGATCGCTTGCAGCAAGAATTCAAAATATGACACAAACAACAGTTAAGTAGGGTGCGTCAGCAGAGGGTTGTTTCTTAATAATCGAAGAGCTAGGATCTGACGCACCCTACTACTAAAATGAGCGAGCGTCGCAATTACCGCAATCGAAAAGTTGAGTAGGGTGCGTCAGCAGAGGGTTGTTTCTTATACCATTTCTCTAAAGTCATGCAACCCCCACCCCCCCTAAC
>JAUBOG010000563.1:0-4212 GCA_036700105.1 Microcoleus occultus BM001215583 | reverse complement strand
CTTGGGACTGTTCATGGAAATCCTCTTGATGTTAACTAAAATCGCGAAAAAGAAAGCTGCTCTATTTTTTCGGAGTTGATGCGTCCAGGACTGCATTTCTCGATCTTCGCTTTTTTCTTTAATCAAGCTCCAGTTCCAACTGTGGATTCGACCGGACTGCTGAATCTGTCCAAGGAGTATCTGCTAAGTTGGACAAATCATAAACATTTTCTTGGTAAGCGTCGTCAAAATTACCTTGACGAACTTCCCTAGGTGATGAGTAACCGACAGTCAAATCGGGTTGCGATTCGTAACCGGAGTTGTTATAGCCGGAATTAGGTTCGATCGATGAATTGTGCATGGTTTTTCTTAGTTTATGTAGTGAATAGTTTTAACTTAAATCGCATCTAGTTTTTGCAACTTCATCCCGGTGAGCGATTTCGTTCAGTAAAAATTACCCCCTCCATTTGGAGGGGGCAGCTCTATGAAAGCTGGGGGGGTGACAACCCCGTTAGAAGCTAGACAAGGTAAGGCGTTCTTGCTGCTAGACCCAATTCGCGAGCATTATCTTCTAATGAAAATGGGTTGGTATCAAGATAATCGCATCAAAAGCAATGTCATCCACGTTCGCCTGAAAGATGGAAAAATCTGGATTGAAGAAGACCGGACTGAGGACGGCATCGCAACCGATTTACTGCAAGCGGGGGTGTCTTGTGAAGATATTGTCCTCGCCTTTCATCCACCGCGTTTGCGTCAGTTTACGGAATTTGCAACTGCGTAACGCGATCGCTCTTATGGAGAAAATAGCACATCGCGCATCAAGAGCGATCGCGCACTTGTCTAATTCGCAGCCAACAAACCCGACATATTCAGCACTTTTTCTGACCAGATTTTTACCTGTTCGCTAACTTTTATTCGTTGCTGAACGTTCGATCGAATCTCAGCCCAAGAATACTGCCAGCAAGCTAACTGAACCTGCAACTCAACTAACTCAGCAGCTATTTCTATCTCTGTATCGGCAGCAGTCCATTCAATAAACAGCTTGCTTTCTTGCAGTAAATCTTCAATTATTTCGCCATGAGCTGTATTTTGACAGCGGGATTTGATTCGCGCTAAATTTGATGCTAAATTTCCCAGACGAACCGGCAGTTCGTCTCGCAAATAGCGTGACTTTAAAGCATTCCAATCTCTCATAACTCTCCTAATAGCCGTTGAACGATCTGAGCAACTCGATCTCGAATCATCGGATCTTGAATTTCCATCGAACGATTGTTTTGGCGGGGGCGGATATTGATGAGAGATTCATAACCTACTTCTTGTGTCAGCGGATACCAATCTGCTCCCCAAATATCTACTTGCTTGCTCCCATTTTCCAGCAATACAGCTTCGCAGTCAGCGTGAAGCTCTCCACCACCAGCTAAAATTCCCCGTTCGATATCCACTGCCAGTTTAATATAACTGCTCAGGATTTCCAACATTTCTTCAAGTTGCTCTTTGGTAGCACGCTCTTGTATCAGATTAATCATCTTTGTCTGCGCTTTCGATAAACTACTTTTTAAGTTACGTTAACTGTGCTTGCCTCAAAAGCAATTGCTTGCCGAACAATACAACATTTTCCACTGGATTTAGGAACATCAAATTGATGCTTGATAAGTATCATTGTAGAATAAATTTAGTTATATTTATCCACAACTCGGTAAATTACTGTCATATGCTAAATATTCTATCAAATAAAATGATGCACTTTCTATCTCCCAATCCACCCATTCTAATGGGTTTTCAAAAACACATTCTAGTCCAAATAAGCTGACAGTTTTACCAACATTACTCATTATTTGGTCAAGATTGCGCTGCTTCAACTCGATCGAGTTTATTTTTTAAACCGCGATCGCGATCGCAGCTTTGAAAAATTTTGGCGATCGTGCAATGAAACCGCTAACTCCACAAGACATCCTCAAGCGTTACTCAAAACACCGGACAGGTATTGACAGCCCCGGCTCCTTTTACTCTCCTTTGGAAACGAAAGTAATGATGAGAGCTAATCCGCCCCTTAAGCCTGAAATATTAACAGCTATTCCAACTATTTTGACCGATAAAAATCAAAAACCTCAGTTGCAAGCTACACTTAAAACTCCTTACCAACTAATCGATACTGCTTTCAATCTTGAAACAGCCCTTCAACCATTCCAACAAGCAAAAATCATCGGTATAGACTGCGAAACAACAGGGCTTGACCCCTACAAAGCCAAAATTAGATTGTTACAACTTGCCATTCCTGACCATCCAGTAATCATTGTAGATTTATGGGCAATTGAACCGAGTTCCCTCGAACCATTACGCTTGCTCCTAGCCAGTCCTGCACTCAAAGTAGGTCACAACCTCAAATTTGAATGGCAAATGCTCGCTTTTGCCGGGCTGGAACCATCGAAACCCTTTTTCGATACCTATTTAGCTTACCGAGTGCTGACGGCTGGACTAAAACGCCATTTGTCCCTAGATGCTGTCACTGAGAATTTGTTGAAAGTAAAGCTAGACAAAACGCAGCAAGTTAGCGATTGGTCGGGAAACTTAACACTCGCTCAACTCCAATATGCTGCTACCGATGCTGCAATCTTACTCCCGCTGGCTGCTGTTCTCGAACAAAAATTGAAAGCTTCTAAGCTTTGGAAAACTGCTTTGCTAGAGTTTTCCTGTCTGCCTGCGGTGGCTTCTATGGAACTCAACGGAATGCTTTTAGATAGAGAACAGTGGAGAGTTTTGGGAGTGAAGCTCTGCCACCAACGCGACTCTTTTTTAAAACAAATTAATTCGCAGCTTCATCGACCTAACCCTCACCAACAAATCTCTCTGCTGCCGGAATTTACGGATACAATTAATCCTCGCTCTCCCAAGCAAGTCTTAGCGGCTTTGCAAGAGAAAGGGATTCCTGTTACTTCCACTAACTCTCAACATTTAATTCCTTTGCAAAGCGAGTATCCCGTTATTCAAGCACTGTTAGAATATCGCAGCTTATCTACTCGTATCGACACTTTTACTCTGGGTTTACCAGAACACATTCACCCGATTACAGGACGCATTCATCCCAATTGGTTTCAGATTGGTGCTAGATCAGGACGGTTTAGTTGTCGAGAGCCAAATTTAACGAATATCCCCAGAGACAAGGAAACCCGACAGTGTTTTAAAGCTGCACCCGGTTACGTCCTGCTGAAAGCCGATTACAGCCAGATTGAACTGCGAATCATGGCGAAGGTTTCCGGCGATCGCACGATGGTCAAAGCTTACTCCAAAGGGGAAGATTTGCACTCTCTCACAGCTTCCTTGGTGCTAGCAAAACCTTTATCTAAAATTACTGTCGAAGACAGACAGCTCGGCAAAATTATTAACTTCGGTTTAATTTATGGCATGGGAGTCACGAAATTTAAGAATATGGCTCAAGCAGAGCATGGAGTCACTTTAACGCTGCCACAAGCTTCACACTTTCGTAAGAAGTTCTTTGAATCCTATACAGGTATCAAACAATTTCACGGCAAAGTTCGGAAGGCCTGGAGCCGAGGTATCCGAGAAAGTCGCACAGTCTTAGGCAGAAGGAGATTATGGTCAAAAGATACTAAACCGCTGCTTAACGAAATGCTAAATAACCCAATTCAAGGGATGAGTGCTGACATTACTAAACTCGCTCTTGCTCTCATTTTTTCACCTCTAAGCTGCACGGATGCTAAACTGATTTGTGTGGTTCACGATGAAATTTTAATAGAGTGTCCTATCGAAGAAGTAAAGCCCGTTAAAGCAATGCTTAAAAATTGTATGGTGAGAGCCGGGAATAAATTTCTCTCTCCGATTCCTTGCGAGGTAGAAATTAAAGTGATGGAAAGTTGGGGAGGATAAACCCGCCCGACCCCACGAAAAATCCCCTGATTGACATTGCTGCAAGATATCAGGGAGATCGAACTTGATATAAGTGATTCAAACCTAGCAGTTGGCTCTCGCCTGAGCCGGCTCAGGCTGCTGAATGATGAAACCGCAGCGACATAAAGATGAACCGAATCACGAAGATGCCCGCTACGATCCAAGTTCCCCCAGACACTTCCTTGGCTCTACCTTGGCAGGTTTTCACAATCGGATAGGCAATAAATCCGATCGACAACCCTTCCGCGATCGAATAAGTCAATGGAATCAGAAATATCGTCAGAAACGCTGGAATCACTTCCGACATATCATCCCAGGGAATTTCTT
>JAUBOG010000056.1:0-20710 GCA_036700105.1 Microcoleus occultus BM001215583 | reverse complement strand
CGTAGGGTGCGTCGCCACCGACAATTCTCGCGAATGGCAACTATTACCCTGCGACACACCCTACCATACAATAAAGGGGGTATCTTACCCGGATTTAGTATGAGCTACTCATACAAAAGCTTGCGCCCAGATCCTCTCATCAAGCTATTGTTTAATAAACCGGCTTCCTGCCAATCTTGTTAAAAAATCCGCCCTAAAAAAGGAACTATTACCTATTGATTTTTTGCTGATTTCGGGGTATAGTTTAGATGATGGGAGTGGTGACTTATAATTTAATTTTGCCACTATTCCCATTATTTAATTGTACTTCAAAAAAGCGTCAGAGTCAATCCTTTGACCCTAAAAAAAAAGGCGATTTTTTTAAATTTTATAAAATAAAATAATTTCGGATGAGTAATTCTCCGTTACCGCGAATAACTTTTTGGTGATGCACGGTAAGGGCATATTCTGAGATTGAAACCATCTTCTATGGCTAAACCGATCGGGAGGAGGTTTTTGGGAGGGTAAAAAGCGTTTTTTAGGAATGGGAGGGTGGACTGGTTCGCTCGATCGCGCTTCGATATCTGCAGGTCTGACCGCGAATTTGGGTGCAAGCCCCGTCCTTTTAGGACGGCTTTAATTAGACTTCTTGAAAAAGCGTTCCTACGTTCGCTCATGGTTGTGGTATAATCACGTAGGAGGATAGAGCAAATGTTTCATTTAGTCTACGAATTCAAACTCAAACCAACGGCAGGACAAATAGCAATCTTTGAAGATTGGCTAGAACAATGCCGTCGCGTATACAACTACGCATTGGCCCTGCGTAAACATTGGTTTGAGTCTCGTAGTTGTCGAATTAACGCTTGCTCTATCCGATCTGAGTTCATCATTCGGGCCGAAACAAAACGACCAACTTATGCAAGCCAGTGCAAAAGTTTAACTACGGCTAGGGCAAACATACCCACTTTGGCTGCCGTCCAAGTACACGTCCTACAGCAAACACTCAAAAGGCTTGAAAAAGCGTTTGTGAGTATGTGGGAACAAAAACACGGTTTCCCCCGCTTTAAGAAAGCAGGAACAATGCGATCGTTTGTATTCCCGCAATTGGGGGTTAACCCCGTCCAAAATCAAGCGGTGAAGCTCCCTAAAATTGGTTTGGTTAAGTTTCATCAATCACGGACTATCCCTGATGGTGCAACGATTAAGCAAGCAAGGATAGTCCGTAGGGTTAGCGGTTGGTACGTGATGTTAACCCTACAATGGGACGTTTCAGTACCCACTCTAATGCCCCACGGTGAAGGTATCGGAATTGATGTGGGACTAACTAATTTTCTAGCAACTTCTAACGGTCTTTTAGTCAAGCGACAAAAATTTTTTAAAGACGCAGAACGCAAGCTTAAATTGCTGCAACAACGTGTCTGTCGTAAAAAACTAGGTTCTAACAATTGGCGTAAAGCTCAAAAGAAAGTCGCTAAACTGCATGAATACGTTGCTAACAGTCGGAAAGATTGGCATCGTAAATTATCTCATCAAATCTGCCAAAATGTGGGAATGATTTTCGTTGAGGAGCTGAATCTGATTGGGCTGTCTAGGGCGATGCTAGGGAAACACTGCTTAGACGCAAGCTGGGGTCAGTTCTTCACAATCCTAGAGCAAACTTGTTTGAAATATGGCGTGTACTTTCAAAAGGTAAGCGCTCATAAAACGAGTCAAGTTTGCCCCAATTGTCTAGCAGAAACAGGAAAAAAA
The DNA here is from genome assembly GCA_036700105.1 of Microcoleus occultus BM001215583. Taxonomy (GTDB): domain Bacteria; phylum Cyanobacteriota; class Cyanobacteriia; order Cyanobacteriales; family Microcoleaceae; genus Microcoleus. The sequence continues at coordinate 18,982 of JAUBOG010000056.1, read as the reverse complement.
CAGCTTGATGAGCGTACTCATTCATGCTCGAACTGTGGCTATACAACGGACAGAGATGTTGCAGCCGCTCAAGTAGTTCTAATTAGAGGACTTGCAGCCGTAGGGCATACGGTCAAGATGCTTGCCGAGGGTAAATTCATTGGAATCCCTGCGAATCAAGAATCCCCTCGCCTTTAGGCAGGGGTATGTCAATGAATACACAAGCAAAAGAGAGATGCTCGCCAAGGAGCACCCTAGATTGTGGGTTTGATGCAGTTAGGAACGAGCGGCAATCATTCCGGTTTGGCGCGCGTAGGCAAACAGCCCTCCGGCATCAATCACCGGGCCGACATCTCCTAAAGGCTTGAGGGAGCAAGTGAGATTTTGAGTGTGGTTGATAATGAGATCGCCGGCAAAGTCGATCGTTACTTCTTGGCCGGTGACAAACAAGTCGCAGAGGCGATCGGCGGATTCGATCGGGTACAGTTCGCCAGTAGCGGAGCAATTGCGAAAGAAAATGCGGGCGTAAGACAAAGCTACCACTGCTTTGACGCCTGCTGCCCCCAGAGCGATCGGAGCGTGTTCCCGCGAAGAACCGCAGCCAAAATTTTCGCCGGCAATGATAATCGGATACCGGGTTTTTTGTTCGCCGGCTTCGATAAACTTACCGTAGCGATCGGGCAACCCAATCATCGCGTAACTGCCTAGTTTCTGGTACTCATCCGGCTTTGAGGGAACCAGAGTTAGGTATTCGGCTGGGATAATTTGATCTGTATCGATGTTGTCGTCTACAACAAAAATTTGACCGCTAATTACTTTACCCATAGTTTATTTCCTGTTGGCGAAAGCTCGATGCTGTGGTGATGGTTTTAAGTCAGATATGCGATGCAAAAAAAATTTGCATTTGCCCATTTTAACCTGGCAGTGTCAGGGATAACCTGTATGAGTCAAAATTAGATCCGAGACTTTGGGTTAATAATTAACAGATTGCTGAGCGTCAAGATAGTTTTATGGCGAATCCAATAGATGATATTGCTCGACAAGCTCGCGAGGGCTCGGTGGCGTCGATCATTCAAATCCTGAATGACGAACTGGCACAGGTAGGGGTGAGGGCTAGAGCTGTGTTTGCAGAGGGGGTGCTGCAACTGCTGTGCGAAGCTGCAACGGCCGAACTGCTGGAACAGTCTAGCTTGGTCGATCGAGTCCGAGCAATTTTACAGGGCATTTCGCCCCGCAATATTCGCCGAGTCAACATCAACAGCCGGCTGGTTCGAGAACACCAACTGCTGTGGCTGGAAGAAATCAGCCGCGATCCCGAGAATCAACTGCTGTGGTCTCAAGAAATTAAACTCAGAAAGCCGAATTTGTTCAAGCGTTTGGCGCTTTTGCACCGCGAACGCCAAAGTCAGGGCGGCAAAGCTCGCTTGCCGAGAATTGCCGCACCTCGATCGATGCAGGAACCGCGCCAATTTCAGCGCGGTATCGTCGGCGGCATCAGCTTGACCGTGCTGTTGCTGGCTGCGGTTGCCGCCATCTACAAAGGGCTCAGCGGGCAAGTGCCAAACAGCACGCAAGCAGTTGCGACTGCGACTCCCCAGGAGGCAAGGCCTGCTGTGAAAATTGCTAAGGAGACTGCTAATTCGGCGGTTGACTCTTTTGGACAAGCAGTGCGAGTGGCCCAACAAGCAGCCACCGATGGCAAAACCGCTCAATCTCGCGAAAATTGGTTAGTAGTAGCTGCTAAGTGGCAGCAAGCTTCGGATTTGATGGCCGCGGTGCCTCCCAACCATCCCCGCTACGCAACGGCCCTGGACCGGACGGTAGTTTACCGCCAAAATAGCGATCGAGCCCAACAGGAAGCACAAAATAAGTAAGTAGAAAAGTTGGATAAGTTCAGCGGTCTCGCGGACGCTGGACGCCCGTTGTGAATTACAGAAACTCTCTCCCCCTCTCTTGAGAGTTTTCAACGCCGGATTTGGAATGAGTTTCACCCGGAGGTCTTGGCCCGAAGGGCGTCTCCGATAGCTGCCAGCGATGAGTTATCGAGCAAAACCCTGGAAAACTCTGGGCTTTGCCGCGAGTAAAAATTTTTTAAGTCTTAAGTTTTGCGATCGCGGTCACTCGATCGGCTGATTTGTATCACAATAAAAATTTGCGAGGATCACAAACTTAAATAGGAAACATCACAGTGTCAGGAGAGGGGTGTCACCAAGCAGTCTCCAGACAAGCTGGATAATAATAAAGGTCAAAATTGGTGGAAAAGGGATTTATTTCCATCCGGTAAAGGATGGTAAAGTTCATCCCGTACAGATCGAAAGGTAGAAAACAGGAAAATAGAATTCGGTCCGATCCGGGTATTGTTTTTCACGGTTCTAGTGGCCCGCCCACAGGCTGCGCAAACACAGAAAGCAGGCTCGTAACAGTCAAGCCGACCGTTATGGATCAGCTATATATTTGCAGCAAGCCGGCTCAAACATCTTAAAATAAAGGCTTGGTTGCCATGATCGATCGCCAGGGAAATCAAGACTTTACTCCGATCGACCGATCGCCAAGAGAGTCTTGCAGTTTGCATTTACCGCAAATCGGAGAACCAGTATCAGTCCAAAACTTTTTGGATCGTCTTATGCAGTACCAGGTCGATCCTGCCCCGATCGGGCGGCAAATTTACCAACTTCTCGCTACCAACTTCGATCGAGAAACCTTGCTGCTGCAAATAGCACATACCTTGGGGGCTGCATGGGGGGCTGATTTCTGTTTTGTTGCTGCTGTAGCTGGCGAGAAAATAGTAAATCCGCAGGCCCGCTGGCAAAACAGGAGCGATCGCCCCAATGCCGAGGGTGCTGGAGCAGATTCAACTCAAACACTCCTAAACTCGCAAACCGCAGGATTAAAATCGCCTAGCATATCACTCGAACATCCCGTCTGGGCAAACGTGCTAGCAGAGGGCGAGATGGTGGCGATATCGGACTATCTGGAACTCCCGGCAGATTCAAAGCCTGATTCCCCCGCGGCACCGCTGCCTTCTTGCAGGGCAATTTTGGCTGGGGCGGCGCGATTCTGCGGGGCTGTAAATGGGATAATGATTGTGGGTAAGTCGCAACCTCACGAGTGGACCCTGGCCGATCGGCAGCGGCTAGAATCCGCATCAGAGGCGATCGGCATCGCGATTTCTGACATTCAAAAAATTCAAGAAATTGCCGATTTAAACGAACAGTTACAGCGACAAGCTAAATACAAAAATCTCCTCGGCTCAGTTGCAGCAGCGATCGAGACGACTTCAGAAGTCGAAGGAATTTTGCAGCAAGTTATTGAAAATACCGTCCATACCCTGGAAGTAGATAGAGGTCAAATCCTGCTGTTGAAATATACAGACACCCCCTTAAAAAAAACATCGCCCCATCAAACGCCGAAAGCAAAAATTGTATTGATTTGCGAATCTGCTTCGATCGAAAATAAAAGCCAACAAGCAACTGAACAAAACGATCCGGGAAAACAAAGCTCAACAGCAGCCAAAACAAAAAACAAGGAAAAAACTGCTAATTCCAAATCCAAAATCCCCAATTCAAAACCAAATAACTCTGCCGCTTTTTGGATATCAGAATCTAGTTTGTGCGAGAAAGCATTCCACAGCGCACCCAAACCCCTGATCTTCGCCCCAGGAGGCGAATCGATCGGCCCAGAACCGGAAAGCGCGGCAGAAATCTTGAAACTCCAAGGGATTCGCGCCGGGGTGCTGGTTCCCCTGATGGGCGCAAGGGGACAGGAAACCGTTTTGGGGTTCTTAGTTTTGCAGCACTCCCAACCGCGCGTTTGGCATCCCGAAGAATTGGAAACTCTGGAATTAGTTTGCGCTCAAGCCAGCAGGGCGATTATCCAAACTCAGACGATCGAGGAAGTGCAAAACCTAGTCTCCGATAGAACCGCTCAGTTGCAGCAAAGTCTCGACGTGCAGGAGAAACTGTACGAACAATCTGCCAATCAACTAGAGCAACTGCGGAAATTGAAGCTGATTAAAGACGAGTTTCTCAGCACTTTGAGTCACGAGTTGCGCACGCCTTTAACAATCATGAAGCTGGCAATTCTGATGCTGAAACAAGCCGAACAGCCGACCGCGAGTAGGGCTAAGTATCTCGACATTCTAGAGCAGCAGTGTTCTAAGGAAACCGATCTGGTTAACGATTTGCTGGCCCTCAAGCAGTTTGAGCCTCAGCAAGTCCCTATTTCTCTAATCAAAATCGATCTCAAGCGTTTAATTCAAGATTTAGTTGAGGATTTCGAGAAAAAGTGGGCGGATAAGGGATTGACTGTGAAGGTGAAGTGGTCGGAGTTTGCCCCTTGTTTGGAAACCGACTCGAAGAGTCTCAAGCGGGTGCTGCTGGAACTGCTAACGAATGCTGGAAAATACTCGGCTTCTGGAACTGCGGTAGTTTTAGAGGTGTCGGAGGCGGCCGGCTGTATTTTCCTGAGCGTTTCTAATTTCGGGTCTGGGATTTCTGCTGCTGATTTGCCTTACATCTTTGACAAGTTCCGCCGCGGGACGGGCATTACCGATCGAGCGATCGCGGGTACGGGTTTGGGTCTGGCGCTGGTAAAGTGTTTAGTACAGCACTTGAATGGTAGTATTGACGTGTCTAGCACTCCGGCAGAAGGTTCTGATTCTGACGAGTTGTGGCGCACATCTTTTACGCTGACTCTGCCGCAATCTCCGGCGGAACTCTGCAATCTAGAATAATTGTGCGGTTGAAAAGCAGTGGTGAATTGGCAGCGCGGGGCGAAACCAGAAGACTTGCCTGGAACGGGAGATTTGGAAATGTGGCAAACGCTACCAAATTCTCCTTTTTGACTTGTTTGTCTGGTTTGGGCCTAAATAGCCGGTTCTCCCTAGAAATTACACCAGATTCTACGTTGATGAAGTACACCCGCCTATCGTTCGATTCCCGTAAGGGCACGGCTTTTGGAGTGTCACCAAACTCCATAAACCTGGAAGATGCTGTATGTGATGTCCGGTTATTTGTCGGCAATCATCGCGTGTTTGCAGCGAGAAATTTAGTCCTCTAAAAATTGTCGCTGCATGGAACTCTCAGAGTGAATATTATGCTAACAAAAGCTGCACCGAAACTCCTGCGTTGGCAACGTGCTAAATATTCTCCGCTGGCGCGACAAATAGACGTTTTTGCTGCGGCGGCAAAGTTTATGTTTTTTTTGTGGTGGGATGGACTGCTGCAAGATAACTCTGCTCATACTAGAAGAATTCGCGCCCATTGGTTGGTGAATACTTTGCTGGATTTGGGCCCGACTTTTATTAAAATCGGGCAGTCTCTATCGACTCGGGCGGATTTGCTGCCGCTGGAGTATGTCAAGGAGTTGGAACAGTTGCAGGATCGCGTTCCCGAGTTTAGTTCCGAAGAGGCGATCGCCCTGGTAGAATCTGAGTTAGGCAAAGATATTTATGCTTTGTACCGCGATTTTGACCCAGTGCCGATCGCGGCTGCGAGTCTGGGACAGGTGCACAAAGCGAGGCTGCACACCGGGGAAGATGCGATAGTGAAGGTGCAGCGTCCGGGTTTGGAAAGTTTATTTGATTTGGATGTGAAGGCGGTGCGCCAAGTTTTGCGTTTTTGCGATCGGTATTTGCCCGGGACGCGCAAGTACGACTTGGAATCTATTTATCACGAGTTTTTTAAGATTTTATATCAAGAAATTGACTACGTGCAAGAAGGTAAAAATTCCGATCGCTTCAGCCGTAATTTTCAGGAATATCCTCAGATTATTGTCCCGAAAGTCTACTGGCAATACACGACTAAAAAAGTGCTGACTCTAGAATACGTACCGGGCATTAAGGTGGACGACCGGATTAGTTTAGAGGCGATCGGAGTAGATATTGCGAAGCTGAATCAACTGGGGATTTGCTGTTATTTGAAGCAGTTGTTAATTGACGGTTTTTTTCAAGCCGACCCGCATCCGGGAAATTTGGCGGTGACAGAAGATGGCAGCTTGATTTTTTACGATTTTGGGATGATGGCCGAGGTTAAGTCTCTGGCAAAAGACGAAATGGTCAAGACTTTTTTTGCGGTGCTGAGAAAGGATACTGACGAGGTACTCAATACTTTAATTGCGATCGGCTTAGTGGAGCCGATGCCGGATCTGATGCCGGTGCGCAGGCTGATTGCTTTTCTGTTGGATAAGTTTATTGATAAGCCGATCGACTTTCAAGCTTTTAATGAAATTAAGAACGAACTTTACATCATGTTCGAGCAGCAGCCGTTTCGCTTGCCAGCACAAATGATGTTCATTGTCAAGTCGGTGACGACTCTCGACGGGATCGCTAGAACTCTCGACCCTCACTACAATTTCCTATCATGCGCTCAGCCTTTTGTCAAGAGTATTGCGGCGAGCAAGGGGCGCAGAAATGCGATCGAAGAATTGGCCCGCCAAGCGCGAACTTTTATCACCTACAAATTGCAGCAGCCGAGCAAATCGCAAGTTTTGCTGAAGCGTTTGGAGCAGCGGATCGAAGATGGTGAACTGCAAATTCGAGTGCGAAATACCGAGAGCGAAAGAGCCTTGAAACGGGTTAATTTAGCGCTGAAAACCCTGATTTATGCCTGTGTGACTGGTTTTGCGGTGCTGTCGGGTGCTGTGCTGCTGGCGGGCGGATATCAAACGGGGGCGATCGCAGCTTTCGCGGTTGCGGGATGCGGCGGTTTATTTTTCCTGCGTTCTTTCTTAAATTTGCTGGTTAGGGAAAAGGTCGATCGCCTGGTCGAAAAATAAATATACTTAGTTGGTAATTGCCTTCGCTGTGACAACGAAGAGCGATCATTTAAAAGACTAAACTCCCGAGGCTTAATCTTGGACCCAAGCATTGATAAACTCTATTTGATTTTGGATTTTGGCGGATGGGGCAAGCAGAAATGAGCCTCAACAAACGGCGCATTTGTTCTCCCAGATAGTAGAGTGCGTCAATCCCTAAGCGTTTCCCAAGTCCTGTAAGTGTTCACTCCTGACGTACCCTACAAGGCTAGGAAAGCGGTTTAAATGCCGAACAGCTTATCAGGATTAATATTACCCGCAGTCAGGATACGGCAGTGCCGTCTCCCTACAATTAATCGCGGGATAGTTACATTTTTCGTGAGTGCTGACGACTATTTTTGGGTAGTCCAAGGGCGAAAGCCTTTGTCCGACCTTGCTTTTTATCTAAACGCCAGAAATGCCGCGCCGAAATTCTTTAACAGCTTCAACCCTAGAAGCCATCAGCAGACAGCGAGACAATAAATTAATATCTAAATCTGGCAAGATTTCGCTTTGGGCAATTTTTTCATAGCCGTGCGATCGCAAATGATACAAACCAAACAATCCATCTTCCCAAAACCAAACTTCCGGGACTCCCAAGGCTTGGTAGCGATTTAACTTGCTCTCGTTACCGCTAGTAAATACAACTTCGATCGAGAGGTCTGCAATATCTCCCGATCTTCTGTTAATTAAGTAAGATTGGTCTGCTTGTGCGGACGCTTTTCCTTCTTGTTCTTGCGTAAAGCTTCCTGTGGGAGTAAATTCGATTTCTTTTTCCACAAAATACGTACCCAGCAACAGGGCGATGATACCGCTGAAGACTTCATGCTCTTGCGAAACTGCCAAAATTTCTACCTCACCTTTGAAATAAAACAGTCTGATGCCGGGGGAGTCAGAGAATCCCTGTTCGATCAGTTTGAATTGTTGCCAATCAATCCCGGAGTGAATTAACCGTTGGTCTTTGGATTTTTTTAATGTTGCTGTCATGGCACGACCTCGTTTAATTAATATATATTATCCTTGAAATGCGGCAACTGAAACCCGATCGCGCCCGGTCTTTTTGGCGCGGTAAAGCGACTCGTCGGCGATCGCAATTAACGCCCCGGGCTGCGACATCGGCGCTGGAATGCAGCAAGCTACACCCAAACTCAGCGTCACGTATTCGCTGACAGCAGACTTAGCGTGAACAATCTGCAAATTCCGCACCTCTTGGGCGATCGTTTCAGCTACGCAAGCGGCACCTTGAATATCGGTATTCGGCAAAACTACCGCAAATTCTTCTCCGCCGTAACGCGCTACTAAATCTGCCGATCGCTTTACAGAACCGCTAAGAACCTGCGCCACTTGCCGCAAACATTCGTCTCCCGCTTGGTGGCCGTAAGTATCGTTGTAAAGTTTGAAATAATCGATGTCGCACATAATCAAAGACAGCGGTGCTTCTTCCCTCGCCAAACGCCGCCATTCCGTCTCCATATAGTCATTAAAAAAGCGGCGGTTTCTTACCTCAGTCAAACTGTCGTAACTTGCAAAATACTGCAAGGCTTGATTGGCTTTTTCTAGCTGCTGTTTCTGCTGCTGCAACTGACGGTTGAGCACCGTCAACTGCTGTTCGGCTGCGTGGGTTCTGAGCAAATTTCTCACCCTCGCCAGCAGTTCCCTCTCGTCAAAGGGCTTAGAAATATAATCGTCAGCACCGGCATCCAAACTTTCGATCCGAGCTTCCATCCCCGATCGCGCTGTCAAAAAGATGACCGGAGTCGAACTCAACTCAGGCGTGTTCCGAATCTCCTTGAGCAAATCCAGTCCGTTTTGTCTGGGCATGATTTGGTCGCTCAATATCAAATTCGGCTGCAAGATTTTGGCTTTTTCTAAACCTTCAATTCCGTCTACAGCCACGGCGACTCGATAGTAAGGAGTCAATAAAGTTTGGAGGTAAGCTAGCAGGAAATTGTTGTCTTCGACTACCAGCAGCAGCGGTAATTCTCGGCTGTCTGCTGTTAATTCTTCCGCGTTATTTTGGGCTTCAAAATGTTTTTGTTCCGGCAGCGGGGCTGGGAGCGCGATCGCCCCGGCATCTCCGGAGTTGGATTCAGTCAGTCCGGCCAATTGGGCGATCGCGCTCACCAACTGATTCGCGGACACCGGCTTCGACAAATGCCTCTGAAACCCCGCTTCCAGCGCCGAGGCGGAATCCTCCTCGCGGACGCCTCCGGTCAGCGCTACCGCCGGCAGCAGTTCCCTTTGCTCGGACATTTCCATTGCTCTGACGCGGCGGATCAAATCGCAGCCGTCGGAAGAAGAAATCGCCATATCGCTGACCAACACGTCGGGCCGCGACTGTTTTAACTCGGCCATCGCTTCGCTGGTGTTGCCCACGGCTGTTACCCGAGCTCCAAATGCTTGGAGCGCCGTTTTCAGAAATTCCCGGATCTCGGCGCTGCTTTCAACCACCAAAACTTGCTTTCCCGCTAGGGGTTCGGACGCAGATCCGGGGTGCTTTTCGCTGCAAGGGGCGATCGTACTGCTGCGATCGTCGGGCGCATTTTTGCGACTCGCCATCGGTAGCAGCACGCCAAAGGTCGTCCCCTTTCCCAGCCCGGGGCTCGCAGCCCAAACAGTTCCCCCGTGCAGTTCCACCAACTGCCGCACGATCGAGAGTCCCAGCCCGAGCCGGTGCTGTTCCTTGGCATTCCAGCTATCTGTGGGGCGGAAGTAGTCAAAGATGTAAGGTATAAATTTGGGGTCGATCCCGCAACCGCTGTCGCTGACACGAATCAAGGTGCCTGAAGGGGTAGGCTCGATCCGCACTTCTACTGAGCCTGATGTCGATTCTGGGGTAAATTTGATGGCGTTGGCAAGGAGGTTCCAGATTATTTGCTGCAAGCGTTCTGCATCTGCGAAAATGTAGCTGACGGCGGGGTAGAAATGTGTTTCGACGCGGATGTTTTTGGCAAGGGCGGCGGGGCGGAGGATCTCGATCGCCGATTCGATGACAGACGGGAGGTGAACCCGGCCGATGTTCAGGTGGACTTTACCTCGCAGCAGCCGGGAAAGGTCGAGGAGATTGTCTATTTGCTGGTTTTGCAATCTGGCGTTGCGCTCGATGATTTCTAAAGCGCGGCTGGTGGTGGCTTCGTTTGAGTTGCGCGATCGAGCTAGCTGCACCCATCCCAAAATCGCGCTCAGGGGCGATCGCAGTTCGTGGGAGACCATCGCCAGAAATTCGTCTTTGGCGCGGTTGGCTGCGGTCTGGGCTGCTTCCAGGGCTTTGCGATCGGTGATGTCGAATCCGATCGCCAAATACTGACAGGGTTTTCCGTTGGAGTCGAGCACCGGAACTACTGCGGAGTAAACCCAACAATCGCTGCCATTCTTGGCTTTAATCTTAATTTCTCCTTGCCAAACTTCACTTTTGGCAACAGTTGACCGCAGATTTTTGATTAATTCCCAAGATTTATATTCCGAGTGGAGGATGCCAAAGTGACAGCCGATCAGTTCGGCGCGCGAATAGTTAGAGATGCAGCAAACTCGATCGCTGACGTAATCGATCCTGCCTCGGGCGTCCGTCCTCACCACAAGTGCCGCGAGGTCGATCGCTCCTTTAAAATCCAAACATTCTTGCAGGGACGAATCTTGTTCTTTGGTCGTAGAAATTTGGTCGGGACAATCCGGCGCGTCCGGTGGCTGGCGATCGACCCGATCCTTGCTCCGCTGTTCGATTTCCATTGCTTCTATTTTCCCCTGATGGCTGACAGCTAATCTACTCGCATCCTGATTCATTATCGCTGTTTTTTTTGCCTCCGCTGGCGGGTGCAATATTTTGTATCTCTTGACTTTCATAAAAACTCGACCATCCGCACATTCCTTCGGGAGTCACATCAAATTTTATTTATCTTTGGGCTAAACTTTGTCAATCTGAGGACATATTTTCGCCGAGATATCTCGATCGGGCGCTGAGTAAAACGTCATATTTTTGCTCGCAATTACCCTCCCGCACCCGCACAAAATCTCCTCTTCTGCAGGCGTCAGAGCCTGCGGCATTCTGCCCGTTCGGGGAGCTAGCATCTCTGCGTGCAGAGCTTAACTTCCCCCAAAAAATTGGCGGCAAAAGGCGAACAAAGTCCGTGTTTTGCGATCCACCGCAACTTTTGAAAAAATATTTTTTTTTACATCTTGACAGCGCTGTCCATTTTTTGTATTATAAAATGTAATATGCCCTCAAACCAGAGAGCATCCCAACTCAATTAACGCACTCAACTATTAACAATTTGAGGAAAATCGTCTGTGAATTTAGACGCTGTACGCCAGCAATTTGAACAAATAGCCTTTGATTACGACGGCTTAATTCCCCGCCTCATTCCGTACTATCGCGAGCAACACGATTTAATATTGCAATTAATCCCTTTTGAAACAAATGCTAGCATAAAAGTTTTGGATTTAGGCGCGGGGACAGGTATACTCTCGGCTCTGATCCTGCAAGCATTTCCGCAAGCAAACGTCGCAGCCTTTGACATGGCGGAAAATATGCTGAAAATTTGCCAAACTAACTTGTCCGCTTTCCAAGAACGGCTGACATTGCAGCAGGGAAACTTCGCCGAAGACGATTTCGGCAGCGGTTACGATTTGGTAGTTTCAGGGTTGGCAATCCACCACCTCGACGGCGCAGAAAAACAAACGCTATTTAAGAAACTTTTTCAGTCAATGAATTCAGGAGGAATCTTGCTGATTCGAGATATTGTCACAGGTGCTACTCCCAGGCTGACCGAGCAATACGAACAGTTGTGGAGGCAGTATATCAAAGCTAACGGAGAAGACGATGCAGCCTGCTTTAAAAGCTATCTCGAAGAAGATATTCCCTCCTCAGTGGAAGAGCAGACAAACTGGCTTGCAGAAGCTGGTTTTGCAGACGCAGGCTGCCACTGGCGCTATCTCAATTTTGCGATTTTTGGGGGAGTAAAAAGCTAATTAATTAATCCATCGCATGAATAATTCACGAACGGTAAAAATCAGCAGATATCTCAGCCGACACCTGCGCCACGCGCCAGAACGCATCGGCATTAAACTCGCTCCCGGCGGCTGGGTTCCTGTTAGCGAACTCCTCGCTGCGTGCCAAAAACATAACTTTGCGATTCAGTTGGCGGAACTAAAAGAAGTAGTTGCCGAGAATGACAAACAGCGCTTTTCATTCGACGAAACGGGGACTCTGATTCGCGCCAACCAAGGACACAGTGTAGAGATTGACTTGCAGTTAGAACCGGCCGTTCCCCCGGATATTTTGTATCACGGAACAGGTAGCGGTGCAGTGGAATCAATTCTCAAGCAAGGAATTAGCAAAATGTCGCGGCATCACGTTCATTTGTCGGCGGATATCCAGACAGCCAGAAAAGTAGGTGCAAGACACGGCAACCCAGCCATTTTTACTGTAGACTGCGCAGCAATGCAGCGCGGCGGTCATACATTTTACTGCTCGGAAAACAACGTTTGGCTAGTTGATTTTGTACCGCCAAAATATCTAAAACTAAGTTATTAGTTATTTGTTAAGCTACGTATAGCGGTAAGGTGCGCAGTGCGCACCCTACGCCTCAGTAAGGTGCGCACTGCGCACCCTTAGAAATTACCAGGAAGATGGTTTAATTCGCTCTGGGTGTAAGGTGCGCACTGCGCACCCTACGCACCTAAACCAGTAATAAATAACAAATAACCAGTAAGAAATAACAAATAGTATGAACGATCGCGAAAATAACTTCGATCGACAAAATAATTCTCAAAATCGAGGGCTGCTGGGTTCTGGCTGGCGACCTCTATATCGGGAATTTGACTGGCAGCACTTCCTGCACCTAGCATCTAGCGATCCCAAGGAATTAGCTCAAAAAACCTTAGATGTAGCCAGCGATATTGCCGATGCAATGGGACGCGAACAATATAGTTGGTTGGCGAATGTCTTAAATCTATTCTCGGAAAATACGCGCTACGAAATCGACGAGTTTTGGGATTACATTACTCCGCAGCCAGTTTACCCGGATTACCGCTACAAAGACGTTTTAGTTACCGAAACGCCCGTGGTTCAAATGGTCAGCCGCAGTAGCATTCCCATCGACTACGTTCTCAACAAACTCCAAGAGATTACTGTTCTAAAAGTTCTGGATTTGCTGGGAAAACCGGATGCGATTACCCAGTTTTTTATGGAACGGCATTTTTCTTATCCGCCGGAGCGATTTATTAGCTGGGAACGCTTGGAAGTTTTGGGTACTGTTTATGCTTATTGGGCCGGATGCGGGTGTTGGCTGCAAATTGACAGCTACGACAGGGGAAGACGCTGCTACACTTTGATTTGTCAAGATATGGCGCCGCTCGTTAGCAAGGCAACTTACAATTTAGCGGTGATTTTGAGCGGGTACAAAAGCCGCGTCGGACAGGTTCACAGTCAGTTCCCAATTCGCACGTTTTCGGAAGGAGTTCAAAGTTTTACGGATACAGTTCAGCAGGCAATTCTGGATCAAAATCAGTTGGCTGTTTTGGTTAGCGGCGAACCGGGTACGGGCAAAACTGCTTGGACGCAAGCGGTAGCAAAGGAAATTTTAGTGCCGCTGGGTTATGTAATTTTTATCTTAGATCACGATGCTGTGGAACATTTTGTGCCGCCGAGTTATTTGGAGCGGATTTGCCTGATTATCAACGAGGCTGATAATTTGGCTCAAGATCGATCGACCGCAGCAGCCCAATACACTAACAAAACCGAGCATATTTTGAGTTTGCTGGATGGAACTTTGTATCAAAGCGTCATGGACGAACAGGGTATTCAATTCCAGCAAAAACTCGTAGTTTTGATGACTTGCAACACGACTGAAAGATTAGATCCTGCAATGTTGCGGAAAGGAAGAGTGGACTTTACCAGTGAATTTACGCAGAAGTTTGTTTGAGCGAGCACTTAATTTTTTTAGCGATTTGGGCGATCGTACTGGCTGCACGAGTTCAAATATTGAAGAATTCCTAGGAAATTTTCTGAATTTTCCAGCTTTAAGGAAAATTTATTAAGTACCTATAGACACATCCCGTCAAAAATGATATCAATGATGGGTGAGACCCTCTCTTGGTATCGCCCAAGAGAGCAAATCAGGGGAACAGCATTTTTGGTCTCAAACAAAATTTTTCAAACTTAACAGCTATGGAGGAAATCCCAAACCGTGCAAACTAAGCCAGTTCAGGAACAAATTCGACTGGGAAGGTATGCCGCCGGGAAAATCCCGATCGCCCAACAACCCGCAGAGGCAGCCGTGTGCGAGAGTAAAGACAGATTTCGGCAGTTGGTGGAGTGTTCCGCCGACGCAGCAGCAATGGTAGATTGTGAAATGCGCTATCTTGCGGTTTCCCGTCGCTGGGAAACAGATTGCGGGCTGAGTGGCAAGGAGGCGATCGGTCGGTCTCATTGGGAACTGTTCCCGAATCTCCCGGAATATTGGCAGCAAAATGCCCGGGCTTGTTTGGCTGGTGTTTTGGAATACAGCGAGTTTGCGGTCGGGCGATCGACCGCATCTGTAGCGGAAAATATCGAAGGCGCAGTCAGCGCGCCGGTCAAATGGGTATTTCGCCCTTGGAAAAATAGCACAGGTGCGATCGGCGGTTTGATTTTGTTTACCTCTGAGATTGTTGAGGATCGGGCCCAAACAAATTTATACAATAAATTTTCATCGGATGTTAACAGCAAACAGTTAGAAATAAGACCGCAACTAACTCAAATCGCCCTCGAAAATGCTGCTGATACAGTCTTTTTCACAACTTCCGACGGTAAAATTTGCTACGCGAACAAAGCCGCTTGCCATCTTTTTGGATACTCGGAATCGCAACTACTCAACCTGACAGTTAGCGACATCGATTCGCAGTTGTCAGCATCGGATTGGCCGTCACACTGGGAGCGACTCAAACAGCAAAGCAACCTGACTTTTGAAACCAGTTACAAAACCAAAAGTGGCGCCAGTTTTCCCGTCGAAGTTAAAGTCAATTATTTAGAATACGGCGGCTGCGAATACCGCTGCGCTATCGCCCGCGACATTTCGGATCGCCAAGCAGCAGAATCAGCGCTTTTAGAGGCGAAAGAGCAACTTCAAGCCGTCTTGGACGCGGTGCCCGGATTAGTTTCTTGGGTAAGTTCCGATTTGCGCTACTTGGGAGTAAACAGGCATTTAGCTAGCGCTTACCAAATGCCAGCCGAACTATTTACCGGTCAAAAAGTAGGTTTTTTAGAGACAAGTCCCAAATTTAACGATTTAGTATACGATTTTTTTTCAATTTCAGAAAAAACGATTTCTCAAGAAATAACAGCGAGCATCAGAGGCGAAAATAAAACTTATTTAATAGTCGCTCAAAAATACCACAAAAATACGGCAGCAGTCTTTGTGGGATTGGACATTACAGAAAGCAAACAATCTCTGTTGGCTTTGCAAGAATCGGAAGAATGCCTGCGGCGGCAAGCGGCGAAATTAGAGCAGACGCTGTTAGTTTTGCAGCAAACTCAAACTCAACTGATTCAAACAGAAAAAATGTCTTCTCTGGGGCAGTTGGTAGCTGGAATAGCGCACGAAATTAACAATCCAGTTAGTTTTATTTCCGGCAATGTCAGCCACGCGACCGGCTACATCCAAGAACTGCTGCGCTCGATCGATCTTTACCAAAAATATTATCCCGAACCAGCGCCGGAAATTCGAGATTTGATGGCAGAATTAGACTTGGAATTCATCAAAAAAGACTTGCCAAAGCTGCTAAACTCAATGAAAGTCGGTTCGGAAAGGATTCGGGATGTCGTGCGATCGCTCCGCTTGTTCTCGCGTACCGACGAAGCCCAAATGAAGCCCGCAGATATCCATGAAGGTTTGGACAGCACTGTGCTGATTTTGCAAAATCGCCTGCAAGCTAAGGGGGGACGCCCTGGAATTAATCTGATCAAGGAATACGGGAATTTGCCGCGAGTCCGCTGCTATGCGGGACAGTTAAATCAAGTATTCATGCACTTGCTGACAAATGCGATCGACGCTTTGGAAGAAGGGGGAAGAAATCCCGAAAAGTATGGTAAAATGCAAAATAATTCTTTGTTATCTGCGGGCGGATCGAGAGCTGAAGTATTCAATCCCGAAATTCGGATTCGGACGTTTGTGGTAGCCGAAAGCGAAGTGGCGATCGCCATTAGCGACAACGGCCCCGGTATGACTGAAGAAGTCCTCGGCTGCATCTTTGACCCTTTATTTACGACTAAATGTCAGGCTACGAGCACTGGTTTGGGTTTGGCAATCTCCCAGCATTTGGTAGTAGAAAAGCACGGCGGTGAGTTGCAGTGCGTTTCTCGTCCGGGACAGGGAACTGAGTTGATAATTAAAATTGCGATCGGTGACGATTAATTAGCGATTTATAACAGGAAAATAATATGGTAATTGAGTGGCTGAAATTTAAAGTGCCTCAAGAAAAGTGGGAGGCTTTTATTCAACGAGATGAGGAAGTTTGGACAGCGGGACTAAAAAGTTTTCCCGGTTTTTTGGGCAAGGAAATTTGGGTAGATCCGGTACAAAATGAGGTGGTGATGCTGATTCGCTGGGAAACTAGAGAGTTGTGGAAATCGGTGCCGCAAAGCACCATAGATGAGCTGGATACCAAAATGGGCGAGTTGCAAATGCCGATCGCCGAAAGTCGCGAATATCAAGTTCGCAAGTTTTTGCATTAGTATTGCAACTCGTACAACGATCGCAGTGTTTGGTATTTGGCGTTAAGGGCAATTCCCTACGGGATAGCTACGCACGCGCGTACTCCGTACAATCATCGCAGTGTTTGGTATTTGGTGTCAGGGGCGATCGCAAGTATAAACTTTTTGCCTTCTTCATCACCATACCCGCTGAATTGGATAAGCATCAAAAGCTTCATCGCGACTAATCAAAACAAGCGAATGATTCATCGTCTGTGCTACCAGAATGCGATCGAACGGATCTCGATGATGTAGAGGAAGACTTGTATAAATCTCCGTGTCTTCAAATGTAATTGGTAGAATTTGAGCGTTAATGTATTCCAATTCTTTCGGAAAATCTTCAAACGATCGATTCAGTTGAAGCTTACCGACATTAATTTTAATGGAGATTTCCCACAGGCTGGCTATACTAAAATACAAATTTGTTTTAGTATCGATCGCTTCTTTTGGTTTACTACCTAAATTGGAATCGCCAAGCAAATACCACAGAAAGGCATGAGTATCTAAAAGGAATTCCATGTTACATATATTCCTTTAAATCTTCTAGCGGTTCATCGAAATCATCAGACATAACAATTTGACCGGCCCAGCTACCATAACCATGAGACTGTTCGAGTTGTTCTGAAGATGATTCAGTTTTGGCGTGTTTCTCCAGTAAATATTTTGCATAATGCAATATCTCTTGTTTGAGAGATTCTGGCATCTTGACGACAGTTTGAAAAATCTGTAGATCGATAGTCATGATTTCTCTGCAATTTTTACTATGTCATGTTCACTTATTATACTGTAATTGGAGTCAGAAGGTATTTGGTGCGAGGGGCGATCGCACTCCGTACAACGATCGCAGTGTTTGGTATTTGGTGCGAAGGGCGATCGCTCTTGATGCGCGAAGGGCGATCGCACTCCGTAGAATCATCGCATTAGAATAGTGGAAATAGAATAAGATTGTGAGCGGTCAACAAATGGCACAAATTACCACGACTGAATTACCCCAAACCCTCCAGACTCTATTGATAGAGGTCGAACGTACCAAAACCCCTCTAACCGTCATCCATGAAGGAAAAGCATTAGTGATTATTTATCCTGCGACCACCCAAACTCTACGTCCCAGCTTTGGCGCAATGAAAGGAAGCGGTGAAATATTAGGAGATTTAATTGCTCCTGTCGCCGAACCGTGGGAAGTTTTAGAATGAAACTTTTACTAGATACCCACATTTGGCTGTGGTATTTACTCGGCGACCCGCGCCTATCGCGATCGCTTCAAACGGCGATCGCCGATCCTAACACCGAACTTTGACGCTCGTCCAATTAGCATTTGGGAGACACTCATGCTTGCAGAAAAAGGACGGATATCTTTACAGCCAGATCCTGTAACATGGGTTAACTTAGCTTTAAAAACCTTGGAAACTCGTGAAGCCCAAATGAATCACTCCATTGCAATTTTAAGTCGCGAAATTGCACTACCTCATCAAGACCCCGCAGACCGATTCATTAGTGCCACAGCTATTTACTATGGCTTAACATTAGCCACAGTTGATGCCAACCTTACAGGCAATTCGGCACTACAAACACTCAGTTAGGCAATAGCGTAATGAAGCCATACAACTTTACTTTCGGGTATAATGACCCTCAGCGAGATGGGATATTTTATATTTTTGTATGCGATCGCACTCCATCCAATCATCGCAAAGTCACACTAAAATGCCCAAAGTTCTTTAATAAAGACTTCGGGCCAATCAATCTATTTGTCCACAGACCTAGTGTGCGCCTAAAACTCTGTCAAATCCTTTAAGCATTGTCTTAGCTTCTGCCCCCACAGCACCCAAAGCAGTGCAAGGCACAACTAAAGCAGCAGCAGGAGGGAAAACTGTTGTTGCAGCGGCGCTTGCAACGTAGCAAAATCCACTTATGGTTATCATTGTTGCTATGATTTTTACTCCTTCTCCAGTTCCTTCTATGACTTTACCTATGAAATTATTAGATTGCTCTATGTCTTTTTCATAGGTTCGGGTGTTAGAAAAATCGCTGATATGACTTGAGCCACCATTTGCCTGAATCTCGATGGGAGGAATGGATGTCATACTGAAATCATCTGAGTAGGCATAGGCTGGCTTGGCAGTTCCTACGAACGTAATAGCGAATGCAACAAAAATAGCAATTAAAGCTCGTAACATCTTGGCTTTTCCTTAACGTGGTGATTGGCAAAAAACCAGGGTTTAATCCCACAAGTTATTCTTTATACTTCTCTCATTATCTTTAGAAATCTAAGCTTTGTCTAGCCCAAAATGCTCAATTTTGTTGGGACTTTTGTATGCAACTTCAACTCGCCCTCTATAAAAAATGTTGGGAGATGTTGGGAAATGTTGGGAAATGTTGGGTACAATACAACCAACCCTGACATCTACCCGACTCTATGAACCTTAAGGAAATGGTAAAACTCGCAGACGAGCTGGTGTTTTCTAGAACAGGTAAGCATCTCAATGA
>JAUBOG010000562.1:0-4214 GCA_036700105.1 Microcoleus occultus BM001215583 | reverse complement strand
ATAAGAGTGTTCTCAAAGTCCCCCTTCTTAAGGAGGATTTAGGGGGATCTAGACTCGACGACAAGCGAGATTTCCGAAGGGTTGCAGTCTTAAGTTGACAGGAAAAATGGCACTTGCGCCGTCTCCTACTTCTGCTAATACCTGTCAAAAATATTTCTTTTAAACATCCCCAAAACCCAGTCAAATTACTCGATCAACCGTTCTGTAATTAAATTATGCCACCAAATCCAGAAGCCCGATCGATCCAATCCCACCTCAAGCAAAAAAGCCTCAATCCCACTGTTTTCTGGCGGATTGCGGAAGAGATACCAAAACCCCTCAATATTGGGTTAACGGTAACGTCGATCGCACTCCCGCTGCTGCTGTGGTGGCTAGTAACAACTTTCGCCGATGTAGACCCCAAATTTTTGCCTTCCCCCGGCAAAGTTTTAGAAGCATTCGGGCGGCTGTGGAACACTCGCGAACTTTTGAAAGACACGGTAGCGAGTTTGTGGCGGGTGGGAGTTGGCTTTCTGTTCGCCTTGGTTTTTTCCATACCAATTGGCGTGTTGATGGGCAGTTTTCCCAGCATTCGCGCCTTGCTGGAACCGATGTTCGGCTTGATGCGATATATGCCCGCACCAGCATTCATTCCCCTATTAATTCTCTACTTGGGAATCGGCGAAGAACCCAAAATAATGCTGATATTTATCGGCGTCTTTTTCTTCAATTCGCTGATGGTGATGGATACGGTCAAGTTTGTGCCAAAAGACTTGATCGAATCTACTTATATGTTGGGCGGGAATCGCTGGGAAATCCTCACTCAAGTTATTTTTCCCCACGTTTTGCCGGGAATTCTTGATGCTAGCCGCATCAACTTAGCTGCGGCTTGGCAATTGGTAATCGTCTCGGAATTGATTGCGGCAACCGAAGGCTTGGGCCGCCGGATCAGCGTCGCCGGTCGATTTCTCCGAACCGATGAAATTTTTGTGGGGCTGATTGTCATTGGGGCGATCGGGCTGACTTTTGACTTGCTTTTTCAATATCTGCTGCGGGTTTCTTGTAAATGGTCAATTCAGAAACAGTAAGCAGATATTATACCAGTTTTTTATGAGGCTGCATAGAATTCCGATCCCCCCTAGCCCCCCTTCTTAAGGGGGGGACAAGAAATTACTCAAAGTCCCCCAACAATCAGGGGGATGCGAGGGGGATCTAGACTCGACTAAAAGCGAGATTTCTCAAGGGTTTTAGTCTTAAGTTGACACGAAGAAGGGCACGGCGCCGTGTTTCTACAATTAATCATGTGATGGTTGCATATTCAGGTAGGGAAACGGCACTGCCGTGTCCAGAGTTGCTCAGGTGAAACTTTCCCCAGATTAACAAGTTGTTATCCCGTCAAAAAGTGAGGTAAAAACAATGAAAACAATTAAAGACCTAGATATTGTTGCTTTAACTGAAGATTTAGAAGCAACCCATTTTGAAACAAAACAAATCATTAAATTATATAAAGGACAAGTAGGAACAGTCGTGATGGAATTTGATGGCAGTGCTTTTGAGGTAGAATTTTCTCATCAAGATGGCACAACTTATGCAATGGAAACAATTCCCGCCACAAAATTAATGCTTTTACACTATGATATCAAATCCTCTCTTCTTCGGAATGATATAAACGGAGGACACGGCACTGCCGTGTCCCTACAAACCTGGAATATGCTGTATCTGAACCGTATTGCTCGATCGCCTCCAAAAAATATCTCTCAAAAAAATCCCGCAAACACACAGTTTGCGGGATTGAGTAGGCAGGAAACTTTGGGAGAATACTGTTACTAAGCTTGGTCTACAATCTCTTTGGCTTTATCTTTGAGGTCTTCTTTCAGGTGAATTGCTGATGCTTCGTCCTGCTTGGCTTGACCTTCTAATTTATCTTTTTGGTTGCCTGTAACTTCGCTAACAGCTTCTTGAATTTTGCCTTCAATATTTTTAGCGGTGGCTTCGACTCTATTTTCAATGCTCATAATTTTTTCTCCTAACCTTACAACTACTACTGTATAAATTAAAAGCTGAGTCTGAATCTATCTTGAGAGAGATTTGCGGTTAACTTTATAGGTAGAGAAACCGCACGGAGGGCCGTTTCCCTACGGGGAGGACAGGGCAGTGCCGTTTCCCTGCGGGGAGGACAGGGCACGGAGTGCCGTTTGCCCTGCGGGGAGGAGGACACGGCAGTGCCGTTTCCCTACTTTTGGGAATTGGTATGAGTTGCAGGTTCGATCGCCACTTCGACAAGTTTATTGCGGGAGGATAAACCGGATTTAATTGCGATCGCCGATTTGGGCACTTTAAACTTTTTCGCCAACAGCCCGATTAATTCTTGATTGGCTTTTCCATCGACTGGCGGCGATTTGAGATGTACTGCGAGACTGCCGTCGGGTTGCTCTTCGATGCTTTGCTGTTTGGAATTCGGTTTAACTTTGACTGCGAAAATTTTCATGTGACTAATAGGCATCTACTAAAAAAACAGCCAAGAACAGGCATCCTGCCTGTTCCACAATAATTATGAGAGAGGTCTAATAACTAATAACTAATAACTAATAACTAATGACTAATGACTAATCAGTATCTGAATGTTCGATCTTGGTTCCCAAAACTTTCAGAAATTCAGCCAGCCAGTTAGGATGGGCCGGCCATGCGGGGGCTGTGACTAAGTTGCCATCGACTACGGCTTCGGTAACGGGAACTTCTGTATATTTGCCCCCAGCCCGAAGGATGTCGGGGCTGCAAGCCGGGTATGCGGTGCAGCGTTTGCCTTCGAGCACGCCGGCGGCTGTTAAAACTTGCAAGCCGTGACAAATAGATGCGATCGGCTTTTTGCTGTTGGCAAAGTAGCGGGTAATTTGCAGAACTTTTTGGTTGAGGCGGATGTATTCTGCGGCGCGCCCTCCGGGGATAATCAAAGCGTCGTAATCGGCGGCGTGGATTTCGTCAAAAGTCGCGTTTAAAGTGAAGTTGTGACCGGGTTTTTCGCTGTAGGTTTGGTCGCCTTCAAAGTCGTGAATTGCGGTGCGAATTGTTTGGCCTGCGGCTTTTTCCGGGCAGACGGCGTGGACGGTGTGGCCTACCATTTGCAGCGCTTGGAAGGGCACCATTACTTCGTAGTCTTCTACAAAGTCGCCGACTAGCATTAATATTTTTTTGGCTGTCATGTTTGCAAACTAAGCTTATTTAGTTTTGGTTAAATATGATTTAAAAAAATGCGGGGCTGTTAATATCAAATCCGGTAGGATCGGAATTATGAATATTACTCAGAGCTTTCGACACGGCGCCGTGCCGTCTCCCTACAATTAATCGCGGTAGGGACACGGCACTGCCGTCTCCTGGCTTGTCATAAGGAGTGTTACCGGAATTGATATAAAAGGCCTGCCCCGCAAGTTATTGTGGAATCTAAAAACCGTTGCGTCCCCAAATGACCATTGAAATTGAGAACGAGAACAGAACTAGCAGCGAAACCCAACCGAGCGACAAAATATCCATAGCTATTTATTGAACAAACTGTACAATGTGACTTCAAACCCTATGATAAGTCAATTTGAGCCATTTTTGAAATGAGGGCGCTGTGAAGGACTCGTCAAATTTTAGTGCTGCTGAACGGGTAGAATCTTTGAAGGCAGGGGCTGTTGCTGCTTTGTCTTGTTTGCTTGGTTTTGGGGCGATCGCCCTCGCTAATACCTTAATTCTGGCCCGTAGGTGGGATTTTCTGGCGAGTTTGCAGCTAGGGCAACTTGACCTAAATTTTGCCACCAGAGGGACGATCGCCTTTTTAAGCGGTTTTTTGTTCGGCGTGACTTACCGCTACGCGATCCGCCGCGATGTCAACCCGCAGCTTAAATCTGGTGCGGTGTTGGCTTTTGGGCTGGTGCGGGCTTTCGGACAGTTGGATGCTGGACTTTCTTTTGAGGCTGGCAAAATGCCCGCACTGAGGGAGTTATTGCCGTTTGCTGTTGGCGGTGTCGAGAGTGTGGTATTGTTTGCGATCGCGGGTTTGGTGTTGGATTGGGCGATCCTCTTCGAGGGCTTCGCTAACGGGCGATCGTGGATTAAACCTTTTGATGCTTGAGATTAGCCGCCCGATGGGGGCGGCTTTACGAGATTGCGAGTTTTCGGCAATTATTGTTGGTAATACCAATTTTAAACGAAATAACAGTATTCTTGTCCCCCCCCTTTACAAGGGGGGGCTAGGG
>JAUBOG010000561.1:0-4222 GCA_036700105.1 Microcoleus occultus BM001215583 | reverse complement strand
ACAGGAGTCTTCTCAAAGTCCCCCGACCTAAGGGGGATTTAGGGGGATCTAGACTTAGCGTAAAAACGAGATTTCTCAAAGCTTTCGGCTTAAGTTGACACCTATGGACACTGCCGTGTCCCTACAAATCTCGCGCGAAATTACCCAGGTTTGCGGTTACTTAATGAACAGCATTTCCTGATAAGTAGGCAAAGGCCACAAATCATCAGCGATTTCAGCTTCCAAACCATCAACATACTGGCGAACCTCATCCATCAAAGGACGAATTGTTTGCGAAGCATACTGCATATGCTCTTCTGTCGAAGCAAAATCGTGCTTGCTCAAAGAATCACTTAACTTGGTTGCAGTATCCATCATCGATTTAACCAAGGCAGCTACTTTTTGAACAGTTTCTTTGTCTAAGTCAATGCCAATTTCTTTCAAACCTGCGATCGTGTTGGAAAGATCCGACAAATAACTCACCGCTGCTGGATAAATCATGGTTTTTGCCATGCTTACTACCAGTTTCGCTTCGACTTCAATTGCCAGCAAATACTGCTCTGCATAGACATCGTAACGGCTTTCCAATTCAACGGGAGTCAGAACACCTGTCTTTTCAAACAAGTCTTCGATGTATCCTTCCTTCAACACCGGCAAAGCATCGGCCGTAGTCCGCAAGTTAGCTAAACCGCGTTCTTCAACGGCCATTTTGTGCCATTCTTCAGAATAGCCGTTGCCGCCGAATACCACCGCACCGTGCTCATCCATCACTTCTTTCAAGACATTTTGGATGGCAGCATTCAGTTCAGTTCCCTTAGCCAAATCGCTTTCTAACTTGTTAGCAACCCAGTCCAAAGAATCGGCGAGAATTGTGTTCATCGCCACCAGGGGCCCGGAAACAGACTGGCCGGAACCTACGGCGCGGAATTCAAATCGGTTTCCAGTAAAAGCAAAGGGCGATGTCCGGTTTCTGTCGCCGGCATCTTTGAGGAAAGTAGGCAGTGTTTCTACGCCTAAATTCATGATTCCCCGGCCTTGAGAATCCTTAGCTTCTCCCTGACGAATTTGCTCGAACACATCTTCTAATTGCGAACCCAAATAGACAGAGATAATCGCTGGCGGAGCTTCGTTAGCACCCAATCTGTGGTCGTTGCTGGCAGTCGCAACTACCGCGCGCAACAAAGGGCCGTATTTGTGAACGCCGCGAATTACAGCGCCGCAGAACACTAGAAATTGGACGTTTGAGTGCGGTGTATCGCCGGGGTCTAATAAGTTTCCTTGGGTAGCGTTACCGACAGACCAGTTGACGTGTTTGCCGGAACCGTTAATGCCTGCAAAAGGCTTTTCGTGCAGCAAGCAGGCAAAACCGTGTTTCTTCGCAGTGTTGCGCAGAATTGTCATGGTTAACTGTTGGTGGTCGCTGGCGACGTTTGCTGCTTCAAAAACTGGCGCAATTTCAAATTGACCGGGTGCTACTTCGTTGTGGCGAGTTTTGGCAGGAATGCCCAAGCGGTACATTCTTTCTTCTACTTCCTGCATGAAAACTTGAACGCGTTCTGGGATTGCTCCAAAATAGTGGTCGTCAAATTGCTGACCTTTGGCTGGAGCTTTGCCGAACAAAGTGCGACCTGCTAGCATTAAGTCTGGGCGATTGTTAGCAAAGTTTGAATCTACCAAGAAGTATTCTTGTTCGGAACCGCAACTGGAATTGACCGGAGCAACTTCGGTATTTCCTAATAGTTTCAAAACGCGGGTTGCTGCTTTGTTCATTGCGGCAATGGAACGCAAAAGCGGCGTTTTCTTGTCTAATGCTTCGCCTGTCCAAGAGATGAAAACAGTGGGAATGCACAGTGTCATGCCGTTGTCTGTTTCCATGACGTAGGCTGGGCTGGTGACATCCCAAGCTGTGTATCCGCGAGCGGCTGCGGTGGAACGGATGCCGCCGTTGGGGAATGACGAGCCGTCGGGTTCGCCTTGTACTAGAACTTTGCCGGCAAATTCTGAGATGACTGAACCGTCGCCTTGGACGGAGATGAAACCGTCGTGTTTTTCGGCGGTGCTGTTGGTGAGCGGGTAAAATACGTGGGCGTAGTAGAGGGCTCCTTTGGAAATAGCCCAATCTTTCATGGCTACTGCAACTACATCAGCTACTGACTCGTCGAGTTTTTTGCCGGTTTGAACGGTATTTTTTACTGATTTGAAAATGCTTTTGGGCAGGCTCTCTTGCATCTTGCTCAGAGTAAAAACGTCTGTTGCCCACATATCTTCTAGCCGCTTGGGAGGCCGGGATGGCATCAGTTTGCGGTTGACGATTTGAGAAATTGCTTGAACGCGCGATTCGTTTCCACTCATGGTTATTTTTATTGGGATTGCGGGACGAGTATTTTTGCAAAGATACGGCTTAGTTAAAGCCGGTTGTTAGCGAGGACTATTCGTCCTCTTTGTTGCTTGTTTTCTAATAAGGACGAAGAGTCCTTATTAGAAAACAATTTTTATTGCGGGTAATTACAGCGAGGTGCGATTGATGACAATCCAGTTTTAGATTCGTTGGATTTTGGTTATTAGCAAAACAATAGATGACAAGAGCGCGTACTAAACTTGAGTCAAGATTATAAAGATTAACTTTGCACAGATTTAGTACCTAATTTTTACCCTGGAGAATCTCAAAAATTTTGTGCCGATCGCTTCTGAATGAATTCAGGCATAAACTACTTGGGGTTTTTTGCTGTTGGGCGATCGAGAAATCGCATTCTACCACAGGACACAGTTGTGTCTGTTTTTGGAGAATTATCAAAAGTACACAATCTACACTTGGGAAGTGTAAACAATTATTAATTTAATTAATGTATCCTTGGATACAGAAATCGTTTTTTTTCATACCTGCGGTAGAGCCGTTCGGGCGGGATGTCTGCTGCTACACTCCTGGGGCTAGACTGTGGCGTTGAGGGTGGGCAGCCAGGGAATATCGGTAACACCGCAGTCTGGGCCAAGTTGCTTAATCAGTGTCGTAACTTGTCCTCGATGGTGAGTTTGATGGTTGAACATATGCGTTACCAAAACCCAAGTGGGTAACACATAGTGTTTGCCGTCTACATTGCTGGTATACTCAAACGGTTGATTCAACCAGTCAGCATCGAGATGAATAGACCATTCTAGAATTTTGCGATCGACTTTTTCCCGTTCTGCTTTCAAAGCATTAAAATCGGCGTATAATTCCTGTCCAATTACTATTCCTGACAATGGACTTCCTGTGAAACGTCCCATCCATGCTTTGTCACCGTATAGTAAGTGATTTAAAGTACCGTGAATGGATTTAAAGAAGGCGCCCATGTCCTGTTTGCGCTGTTCGTCAGGAATTGTGTCGCAAACCGAATAGATATTCTGGTTCATCCAGCAATTGTACTCGGCCATTAACTGGTAGTAAGTGCGATCGTACATTTTCAAAACTCATCTGTCAAGTGGGGAAAACTTAATTATATAATATAATTATTTGAAAAAGCAGGTTTTGAAGAGGCAGGATGCCTGTTCCACAATAATTAGGCTAGATGTCTAATGGCTTTAGCCGATCGCACTTACCAATCACCTACAAACTACATCCCAAAAAATAATTATTCGATATGACGCTTTTCAAATTCTTGCCGATCGCCCTGCTATTATTAAGCTGTGCCATCAGTGGCGGTGCACTAGCACAATCGGCGAAACCCAGCAGACAGATCGGGCAGGCGATTGATTGCGATCGCGACGGACAACAAGACGACCTCCGCATGGACGATGATGGTGATGGTATACCCGATCGCTGTTTGCTGAACCAGATTAAGCCTGCAATGAATCGGGAAAATTACGATCGAGAGTTGAAACAACTTCAGGCTCAACCCTGTCAAAAAGCCACAAAAACGGTCAAAAATGTTAGCTACATCATGTGTTCTACCAATGGTGGTAAAACCGTTGTCAGTGCCTCGGAAGCTTTGCTGGAAGTGGGAGATGGAGTGGGATTTTGGCTAAAAGGCGATCGGGTAAGGGCGATCGTCTTTTTTGGTTCCGGTGATGTTGTTTTCTTCAACCGCGGAGTTTTGGAAGCACAAATGTCAGATAAAAAAGAAGTTACAACTGTTTTTACTGCGGATGAACGGCGGCAGTTTGAGGGACTAGAAAAGAACGGAGTAAGGAGAATTTTGCAAATATTTGGGAGGTATAGCCTTTCTCAGAAAGATGAGGTATAATGTTACTGACACTTACTCATGAG
>JAUBOG010000560.1:0-4223 GCA_036700105.1 Microcoleus occultus BM001215583 | reverse complement strand
GTATTTTGCCCGGTAGAATTTGGTACTTCATCGAGCCGCCCTTGTAGTCAATACCTGCTTGAGGGCTGGTAGGAGGGCTGGTTTGAGCCAAGGCGGGAATAGGCAAGCTTGCGACCAAAACGGTGCAGAAGCTCCAAAATAATTTTGATTTCATTCGATTCATCTCCTCAACTTTATGACAATTAGTGCTAATTAGGTAGGCTTCACCAACATTAGCTTCAATTTTGAAACGGCCTGATGACACTGAGCTTTTGCGATCGAGCTTAACCCACCTAATTTATTAGCAGACATCCTCAAAAATGTGACAACTGGTCGGTCTGACAAACTGTAAAATAGTTTCAGTTGAGTAAGATATTTACACATCTGAATTTGTTACAGGATTGAGGACTCTGTTTTACCAGAATGATTCATTTTCGATCGATGTCATTGGAACTTTATCAAATTTTGTCTCAGATATCAAGTTTTGCGAAGCAGGTATCAAGTTTTAAGATTGGTTTGCGGCTCGATCGAGCGATCGAGTGTTGCGGGCTATACCGGGGCGAGAAAGATGCTAGAGTGCTTGGATGGGCGTTTGAGTATTTTCAGGCGACAATAGACACAGAAGGGGCTTGAAAATAGGTGATTTTAGTGGAAGATAGTAAATTTATCGACGTATCGGAAATCATGGGTGTTCCCGCAGCTCCGGCGGGATACAAATCGGGCTTCGTGGGTATTATCGGGCGCCCGAATGTCGGCAAATCGACGCTGATGAATCAGTTGGTGGGGCAGAAAATTGCGATTACTTCGCCGGTGTCTCAAACGACGCGCAACAGGCTGCGGGGCATCCTGACGACACCGGAAGCACAAATTATTTTTGTCGATACTCCGGGAATTCACAAGCCGCACCACCAACTGGGCAAGGTTTTGGTGCAAAATGCGCGCGCGGCGATTCAGTCTGTGGATGTGGTGCTGTTTGTGGTGGATGGTTCGGTGGAATCGGGAGGGGGCGATCGATATATTATCGAAATTCTCAGCAACTGCAAAGTTCCGGTGATTTTGGGGATGAATAAGTTGGACGAACAACCGGAGGATTCTGTGTTGATCGATCGAACTTACGAGCAAATTGTCAATCCAGAGTGGCCAGTCGTCAAGTTTTCGGCTCTCACGGGCGAGGGTGTCGAGCCGCTGCAACAGTTGTTAATCGAACATCTGGAGGTTGGGCCTTACTATTACCCGCCCGATTTGGTAACAGATCAGCCGGAACGCTTTATTATGGGCGAGTTGATTCGCGAGCAGATTTTGCTGCTGACGCGGGAAGAAGTGCCGCATTCTGTAGCAATCGCGATCGACATCGTTCAGGAAGAAGCGAAAATTACTCGGATTCTGGCGACGATTCACGTCGAACGGGATTCCCAAAAAGGTATTTTAATCGGTAAAAGCGGCAGTATGTTGAAGTCGATCGGCAGTGCGGCCCGGGAACAGATTCAAAAATTAATTGAAGGCAAAGTATATTTGGAGCTATTTGTCAAGGTGCAGCCGAAGTGGCGGCAGTCTCGGACTCGTTTGGCGGAATTGGGCTATCGGGTGGAAGAGTAAACCACCACACAACAACCCTATCTGGTTCGGGCGAGGCTTGCCAATAATTCATCGGGAGTTGCCTTTTTAGCAGCCTAACGATTGAGTTTAACCGCGCTATTACCTTGATTTAGACCCACTCCAGGAGATTTTGCCTCATCAGAATTGGTAAACTATAGGTATAGAATCTGGAGGTCAAAGACGTATGCTTAAAAGCTCCTTAATTATTAGCGCATCTCCTGACATTATGGGTGGCACTCCAGTTTTTGCTGGTACTAGGGTTCCCGTGCAGACGCTCTTAGACTATCTTAAAGCGGGAGAGTCGATCGACGATTTTTTAGATGGATTTCCGACAGTAAGTAGGGAACAGGTCATTACCTTGCTTGAAGAGGCGGGAAAACAGCTTGTTAGTATGGTGGGGTAGCATGAAACTCCTGTTGGATGAGTGTATCGATCGCAAGCTGGCAAGGGAGTTTGTTGGCTGCGAGGTGAAAACGGTTCCTCAAATGGGGTGGGCAGGGATAAAGAATGGTCAACTTCTTACCCTTGCAGAAGCGGAGTTTGATGTGTTTATCACAGTCGATCGGAACTTATCGTTTCAACAGAATCTGCCACTGTTCAACATTGCGGTAATTGTTCTGCAAGCACCATCCAACCGTTTGGTAGATTTAAAGCGCTTAGTACCAGAGGTATTAGCTATTTTAGCTACTGTGGCGAAAGGACAAGCTACTACAGTTAGCGCATAAAAATACAGGTGAGGAGCGCACTTGCAACCTTCATTTCCGGTTATTTGGTGAGGGAATGAAGGGGTGACGAAGTGCGATCGGCTTACTATTTAAACACTTTTAAAACTGTAGACAACCCCTGATGCCTCTTGTAGAATACGATTTGCCGATCGCCCTAGAGAGTTTTAACGGGCAGTGTCCACACCAATGGGGCGATCGGTTACAGTGATTCGAGCGTGAAGAAGTTCTGATGAATGTCTCTATTTTTCCGATCGCCGAAGGTGTGCGATCGACTTATCATTCTTACTTGTGGAGAAATGTATGACCCAACGACCAATACTTCTTATAACTGGTGCAAGTCGAACTATTGGCATCGGGTCATCAATTGCCAAAGAATTAGCAAAATCAGGCTGGGACATTGCTCTTACCTATTGGCAGCCATACGATGCGTCAATGCCTTGGGGCAGCGATCCGAAAGAGATTCAGTCACTTTGCCACAAACTTGAGCAATTCGGTGTGCGATCCACAGCGATCGAGGTTGATTTATCCTTGACTGATTCTGCTGAGCGCATATTCGATATTGTTGAGCATGACCTGGGAAACGTTACGGCAATGGTTATTGCTCATTGCCATTCAGTTGATAGTGATATTCTATCCACATCAGTTGAGAGCTTTGACTTACACTTTGCGGTCAATGCCCGTGCTACTTGGCTATTAATAAAAGAGTTTGGTCAGAGATTCCGAGGGGAAACTGGATCTGGTCGTATTGTTGCGATCACTAGCGACCATACGGCAGGCAATCTCCCCTATGGTGCTAGCAAGGGTGCTATGGATCGGATCGTACTCGCTTCGGCACAGGAATTTAGGTCGCTGGGCATCACTGCGAACGTGATAAATCCAGGTGCGACTGATACTGGCTGGATGTCCGAAGCACTCAAAACTGATATGCAATCCATAACTCTGTTGGATCGTGTCGGTATGCCACAGGACTGCGCTAATCTAGTCAGATTTCTGTGTTCCAAAGAAGGGGGATGGATCAACAGGCAACTGATTTACAGTAATGGTGGTCTTCAGTAACGTTGAGAATGTGAGGTTTCTTATGCTGCTGCTTAAGGCAATGCCCCAAGCTAAAATGGGGTCGTTATCTCGCAAACGCTGTCTGATTTTGGAAATGATTCGGAAGCTCGATCGACAGTTTGACAAATCAGAAAATTGGTAGAATAAATAGAGATGCTCGATCGGGCAAAAGGAATTTTCATTAACCTGTTCGATCGCCCGCGCCTTGTAGAATTGATGAAAGTGCGATCGAGCAAGACTGTACCCACCCGCATCAAGAGAAAATCGGCCCTCAGCCGTGGGGTATCCTTTTTTAAGGCTACCTACTCTCGATACCAACCTCCCGGCTCAATATTCAAATCCAGCGTTTTTTTGAAGTCAGCTAAATAGTTGAATGTTTCCGAAGTCAACTTATTTTCTCCATTTTCTCCATTTTGGAGTTGGCTCTGCCACAGCTTTTTATCAAAAGTTCCAACAACAAAATACTCGTTGCCGATCGCCTGCGGTGCAATTTTCTGCAAGCTTAACGCCAATTCTCCCTCCAATTCATCTTGATGTGCCATAATTAACTCGCACTTCGAGCAGTAGCGACAGGTTTTCCCCAAAATTATCGGCCCCACGCCTTCAATAAAGATAAACAAAGCAAATTTCCGCAGATGCGTTAGTTTTTGACACGTCGGACATTTGCTCAATCGGAATTCGCTGTGCGGGTTGAGAATGAAGGAATATCGAGGTTTTAATTTGCCGAGGGCAGTTTTAGATTTAGCCATCGCAGTAATCCAAAAGAAAAATCAATGATATAGCAATCTTAGATAATCTGTAAATTTTTGACCCCACCCCAACCCTCAGATCGGAAGAGCGTCTGTAGGGAAAGAGTGTGGATCAAGT
>JAUBOG010000559.1:0-4231 GCA_036700105.1 Microcoleus occultus BM001215583 | reverse complement strand
GATTTCTCAAGGCTTTCGGCTTAAGTTGACACTAATAGGCACGTCGCGGTGTCCCTACGGGAAACTAAGTCTTGTAGGGTGCGTCGCTGCGAGATTTCCCGGTTTTCTCAACAAATACTCGATCGCGACGCACCCTAGGATCTAAGCTTTGATTGGCAACTGAATTGTGAACTCTGTTCCTTCACCTAGAGTAGAATCAACTGCGATCGATCCTTCATGTTTTCCTACGACAATTTGACGGGCAATTGCTAACCCCAATCCCGTGCCTTTACCCACAGCTTTAGTAGTAAACAAATAGTCAAAAATTTTCGCCTTTACATCTTCTGTCATGCCTGTCCCATTATCTTTAATCAGAATCAGCACCTGGTT
This sequence comes from Microcoleus occultus BM001215583, assembly GCA_036700105.1. GTDB lineage: Bacteria > Cyanobacteriota > Cyanobacteriia > Cyanobacteriales > Microcoleaceae > Microcoleus. The sequence goes on along the minus strand of JAUBOG010000559.1, from coordinate 3,862 downwards.
AGAAATGATTTCGCTGCGGATAGTAATTTGTTGGGGATTGGCTTGGAGTTCGCAACAACTTTGTGTTTTGGCCATGTCATCGAACACGTCGATCGCATTTGCCAAAATATTCATAAATACTTGGTTTAACTGACCCGGAAAACACTCGATGTCGGGCAAATTGCCGTAGTCTCGGATGACTGCGATCGCCGGTCTTTTTTCTGAAGCTTTGAGGCGGTATTTGAGAATTAGCAAAGTGCTATCGAGTCCTTCGTGCAGGTTGGCTTTGACTTTGCGATCGGTATCGGCACGGGAGAAGGTGCGGAGGCTCTTGCTCATGGATTTAATGCGATCGGTTGCTCCTTGCATGGAATTGAGTAACTTGGGCAAGTCTTCAATCACAAATTCTAAGTCAATATCAAGAGCATTTTCTTGCACGGGTGCGGCTGCATCCGGATAGTATTTCTGGTAGAGTTCTAGATGTTGGAGTAAGCCTTGAACGTAGTCTTCGACATTTTTGATGCTGCCGTTGAGAAAGCCGATCGGATTGTTGATTTCATGGGCAATTCCTGCTACTAAGTTTCCCAAAGAAGACATCTTTTCGTTTTGCACCAATTGAAATTGGGTGCTGTGGAGTTTTTCTAAAGTGTCTTCTAGCTGAAGGTTTTTGTTGTTGAGTTCTTCGGTTCGCTCAAAAACTTTCATTTCTAACCTTTGACTGTATTCCTGCTGCTCTTTTAGCAGTTGTTTGACAGTAGCGATCAATTGGTTGAAAGAGACTGTAAGAGTGCCGATTTCATCTTCAGCGGCGATGTCAGCTTGTAAATTAAAGTTTAATTCTTTGAGGGATTGTTGAGTAACTTGGGTGAGAGACTGAATGGGGCGAGCAATTGCCCGACTGGTAAGTACAGAGAGTATGACGGCGATCGCGATCGAGACTGCCATGCTGCCTCCAATCACCCGCAAGCGTAAAATATTGCTAGCGTCGATCGCCACTTCTGCTTCTTCATACTCTTCGTAGATCATTTCAACTAGAAAAAATATATCTTTAGAAAAAGTATTAATTTTAGCCATGAGCGCACTTTGCTCTAGCTTTGTTAAATCTGCCTGAATGCTGGCGATATTTGCAGGCTCGATCTTAGCAGGATTGATGCGGGGCAATAGGCGATCGATTGATGTGATGTATGCTTCTGGAACTCCTTCATGCTTTGCCAAAAAAGAGTTAACAGCTTCAACTTCACCCTCGCGTTCAATATTTTCCTGTCCGGCTGTGCCGCCATTAGAAGCTTTAAACTTTACCCAGCTTTGCTTAAAGTTATCGTAGTGTTCCTTGAATTCTACATATTCCTGTTTCAGCAGCCCTGGCTGAGCGAGTAATTCCTTAATTTTTTGCTGGTGGTTAGATGTTTGCAGCACATCCACCTGCAAACGGGTGATAATATCGAGTTCCTCTAAAACATCATCTACTTTAGCAACTGCTAACTTTTGTTGATGATCGGCGATTAAAATCCCGAGCCCTGTACCCACTACTGCAACTCCTAGGGATAGTGCGTAACCCCATGTGATTTTTTGTCTGACTCGCAAGCAACCCAACCAAGATATAAATAGATTTTTTCCCATTTCTTAGTTCCTAAATATCTTATTGTACATAAAATTTTTTATCTGTGTCTATAGCGGTTTTCAGTGACGGCTTTCGATCAATAATTAGTGATGGAAGTATCTACGATCCTTGAGTTGAAATTACGCCTACCTCAAACGGAATAGGAATTAACTGACCCTGATTTACAATCAGTTTGGAGATCGAAATCCAAAAACAAGTGCAACAAATGCAACATCAGTATCTAGAAGAATATTGACCCCCCTTAGTATTAATTGCAACCCAAAGAAGTTCGGTAGCCCGCCCCTCAGCTCCGTAAAGAACGGACAAAATTTAGCACCCGATCGCGCTGACATGAGTTATATCTATAGCAATTCTAAATCATGTGTGTAATTATTGTAGGGGCAATCCCTTTGTTGTTGCCCCGATAGATAGGGGGTAGGCACGGGACACTACCCCTACAAATTTATCTGAATGATTTAAGATTTCTATACAGTCATGGGTGTAAAAAATCCGGTTTCTCAGAAAAATCGTGGATTATAAGTATGAGACATTGACAGGTTTACCGGGTTGAAGACCGAAGCTCGGGTCCAGAACTGAGCTAAAAAAGTCTCGTTTACGTGCGAAAAGTGTGTTTGCCAGATGTAATAACTTGATGTAATGTTTATCACCGGGTCTTAGATTGACGAACCATCAGCCGGATTTGCTATGAACACCGATCGCCATTCCCATAAAACACAAACTGACTTTCTGCCCCGCTGGCAGCGCTTTTTTGGCGAAGCGCGCACCCGGATTCTGATCTGCTACATTTTGTTAATGGCATTTTTCGTGTCAGTTTCGATTCCCACAATTCGCCAGCGGCTGTTTACCTTAGTCCAAAAGCGGGTGGAAGAGGATTTGAGCGAAGAAATCACAGAATTCAAGGCAATGCTAGCTCAAGAATATTACGCCAAACATGGGGCTGTTGAGCAGCGAGCAAAAGAAAAATACGGCTCGGTGAAAACTCATTTGCACCGAAATAAATTGACTGCTATATTCGACGTTTATCTGTCCCGCGAGCTTACGGAAGACGATACGTTTTTCATTACAATCGTAGAAGGAAAATTTTATAAAGCGAGTTCCAAAGCACTGCCAAAACAGCTTCAGCCGAATTCAGATTTAGTCAAAGGTTGGACGCAATTGAGCCAGTCCGATCGCGGCGAACAGCAAGTATTAGATAGTAAAGTAGGCAGTATTCTCTACGCTGCCGAACCTGTGAACATTCAAGGGCAGAGGCTGGGAGTATTCGTTGTGGCTCACCTGACTGCGGGGGAACGCCAAGAAGCGCTGGAAGCTTTTAAAGTTGTGATTGAGGTAACTTTGGTTGTCCTGATTTTGGCGATCTTGCCGGCTTGGATAGCTGCCGGAAAATTGCTGGCTCCCCTCCGCGCGCTGACAGCAACTGCCCGGGCGATCGAAGAGTCGGATTTAAGCCAGCGTCTTGTAGTTGGAGGGCAAGGGGAAATTGCCGAACTGGCAAATACTTTTAATGAAATGATGGATCGGTTGCAGGAAGCTTTTGCCACTCAGCGCAATTTTATCAACGATGCGGGACACGAACTCCGCACTCCGATTACGATCGTCCGGGGACATTTGGAGTTGATGGGCGACGATCCTGATGAACAAGCAGAAACTATGGCTCTGGTGATGGATGAACTCGATCGCATGAGCCGCTTTGTGGACGATTTAGTGGTGCTGGCCAAAGCAGAACAGTCGGATTTTTTGCACTTAGAAACTGTGGATGTTGGGGCGTTGACTGAGGAACTGTTTGCGAAGGCAAAAGCTTTGGGAAATCGAAATTGGGACTTGGATGCTGCGGGAAAAGGTCGAATTGTTGCCGATCGCCAGCGAATTACTCAAGCTGTGATGAATTTGGCTCAAAATGCGGTGCAGCATACTGTGTCTGAGGATGCGATCGCGATCGGATCTGCTGTTACCCGCCGCCATGTGCGATTTTGGGTGCGCGATACTGGGGAAGGTATTGCGCCGATCGACCAACAGCGAATTTTTGAAAGGTTTGCTAGGGCTGCAAACAGCCACCGCCGTTCTGAGGGCGCCGGTTTGGGTTTGTCTATTGTCAAGGCGATCGCAGAAGCTCACGGGGGGAAAGTGTCTGTTAGCAGTCAATTGGGAACAGGATCGACTTTCGCTCTCATTATGCCGATCGAGCCGTTTGAAGGTAAAAGGTATAGCAGTTGACAGTTGACAGTTGACAGTTGACAGTTGACAGTTGACAGTTGACAGTTG
>JAUBOG010000558.1:0-4248 GCA_036700105.1 Microcoleus occultus BM001215583 | reverse complement strand
CCCCCCTTGCCAAGGGGGGGCAACAGCCAATCAATCCCCCCCTTACCAAGGGGGGGCTAGGCGGGGTAGCCTCAAAAATATTGTTTTGCCCTTAAGCCCGGATTACACCGGTTACGGCGGCGTCAGCTTGATTCCGGAAGCGGTAATTGCTTGCAAACCAACTCTGGATATCGATGCGGCCGCCCACAGGTTCAAATACCGCCCGGATTTCAGCCAACTGTCGATCGGCGAAACCTCCGGCTGCGTCATCTTTTCCCGTCCCTGCAACCCGACTGGTAACGTTCTCACCGACGAAGAAGTTAAGAAAATTGCAGCAATGGCTGCTGCTTTCGACGTACCGGTGTTTGTCGATTCCGCCTACGGGCCTCCCTTCCCGGCGCTGAATTTTACCGAGATGACGCCGATTTTTGGGGAAAATATCGTGCACTGCATGAGTTTGTCGAAAGCCGGATTGCCGGGCGAAAGAATTGGAATTGCGATCGGCGATGCCAAAATTATTCAAATATTAGAATCGTTTCAGACTAATATGTGCATTCATTCGCCGAGATACGGACAGGCGATCGCCGCGCGCGCAATTAATTCCGGGGCGCTGGCAGACATCGGCCTCAACGTCATCCGGCCTTATTATCAAAGCAAATTTGATGTAGTTGAAACAACTTTAGAACAAGCAATGCCGAAAAATTTGCCGTGGTTTTTGCACCGGGGCGAAGGAGCTATTTTCGCCTGGTTGTGGCTGCAAGATTTGCCCGTGACTGATTGGGAATTTTATCAAGAATTGAAGAAAGTCGGCGTGATTCTCGTGCCCGGAAGTTCTTTCTTCCCAGGTTTGCGGGAAGATTGGCAGCACAAACACGAGTGTTTGCGGATTAGTTTGACGGCCACAAATGATGAGATTGAAACTGCGATGAAACGTTTGGCTCAAATGGTGGAAAAGGTTTATCAGTCAGTTGACAGTTGACAGTTGACATTACCAACTACTCATGACCATAAATCCTTATTTGGCAGATTGACTAAAATTCAAATAATAATTAGCAGCGCGGTGGGTTATGGCAGTGCAATTACTCAAAAGGTTGTTGACCGTAGAAGAATATCATTTGATGGGCAAAGCTGGAATTCTTTCCGAGGGCGATCGGGTAGAACTGATAGAAGGAGAACTTATCCAAATGGCAGCAATTGGAACTCGTCATGCTTCCTGTGTGAGACGATTCATCGGACTCTTCAGCGAAATTCCCAGAAACCGGGCTTTTCTGGATGTGCAAAACCCCATTCAGTTGAGCGAGCGAACCGAGCCTCAACCTGATGTAGTATTGCTCAAACCCCGGGCTGATTACTATTCAACAGCACATCCAGTACCGTCAGAAGTTTTGCTGTTGGTAGAAGTATCCGATAGCACCGTTGATTACGATCGAGATGTGAAAGTTGTTATTTACGCTCGATCGCTCATTCAAGAAGTCTGGCTCGTAGATATAGAGGCAGAATGTTTAGAAGTTTACCGCCAGCCAACTCCTAATGGTTACAGTTTAATCCAAAAGTTTTGGCGGGGTCAGCAAGTTGCGTCGCTCGCTTTTCCTGATTTGGAAATGAATATCGATTTCGTACTCGGATAGATTGGGATTGTGGGTTGTAGAAAATATTCCCAATGCCCCATTCCCCATTCCCCATTACCCGTTCCCAATTACCCGATAAACAAAACTGAGAGTCGCCCAAACATTCACATCCAAAGCTAAATCGTCCGTGGATATCCCCAATTTCTGCACGCCGGGAACGCTAGCAGCGTGCAAATCTTCCAGCACAGCCCGCGCCACAGTTAAAGGATTCGTCAGCACTGCGGGCAAATTATCCGCAGTTGGCTGCATTTCGGCGGATATTGCAGCCAGAGTTCGATCGAACGGACTGTCGCTAAATACAATCCAAGTTTCCGCCAGTCCGATCGCCCCCGATACCGCCAACCCCACAGCCCCAGCCGCCGGCACGCTCAAATTCTCTCCCGGAGCGATCGCCCGCGACATCCCCCCAGCAGCATTTGGGCCGCCTGAATTCACAGCCGACAGCCGTCCGGCGCTATCCGACGAAAACACCGCAGCATAAACCGGGCGATCGCCCTCGTTATACAAGCGGTACTGAATGCGAGTGCCAATTTTCAGGCTTAGCAAATCGATATTTGCCGATTTCTCGCTGTCAGCGTTCAGGGGTTCCAAGCGGTAAGCGCGATTCCCTACGGGATAGCTACGCTTCACGGCCCGTACGGGCTCCCGCTGCGCCACCGCCCGCGCTTGCGGCGCGAGAGTTGCCAGCACCGCCCGCACCTTCAGGCGCGAAGACCCCTCATTAGCCGTCAGCCGCAGCAACTTAAGAGCCAGCAGCGCTTTCAACTGCGGAGTCAACCGCTGCACCGCCACCTTGACTGCTTCTCCCCCGTCGCCCTCAGTATTGAGAATCGGCATTTGACCCAAAGAAAACAAACCGTAGCGGCCTCGATCCAAAACAGGCTCGCGAGCTGAGACAGTTTCGGCTAAAGCCGTTTCCGGGACTCTGCCGAACCGGCAGTCAGCCGGTTGGTCGCTTCCTACCGCCGAAACTTGCGGCACTGTCGCGAAGGCGCTGGTAGCGTCCACCCGCTCGATCCGTTCCAAACCAGAGTCTAAAGCTACTGTCAAACCGATGTTTCGCGGCAGTACCCGAATTTCTTCCCTCACCAGGAAGCCCGGTGTTAATTGGCCCAAAGCTCGATCGGGCTTGTCTAAAACTTGAGCTTTCGCCGACAAACCCGCGCGCCTGAGCAGCACCAGCCGCTCGCCCCCCGGCGCAGAATCCACCGCAAACACAGAACCCCCGGCCGACTCCAAAACGAACGGCGACAGCCCGCCCAGCCACAACTGCACGGTTTTGCCGCCGTCTTCCACCGCCGTCACGGCACCGTCAGCAGCAGGGGAATTCAACATTAAACTTGAAAAATCTACCGCCGGCGCGTCGCGGAGCATTTGCGGTTGCTGCGACAACCCCAACCGTTGCTCGACATTCCCCGCCGCGCGACTGAAACAGACGCTGAAGCTGCTAGCGGGAGTTGCCAGCCACAGAGTTCGAGTCAGGGCGTAGGTAAACAAACCCGCGCTAAATCCTTCCCAGTCTTGTTCGGCGGCGGTTTGGGAATTGGCCGCCGCCGCAGCTACCGAGGCGAAGGCGCGGAGATTTGGGCGGGACTTGAGACCTTCGGCAAACGTTAATTCTGCGAGGCTTGGCTCGCCGGCGGCGGGGCGGGGACGGGAGCGGATGCGAAAGTTGCCGTTTTTGGAAAAACCCGGATAAATGTAGCTGGTGTCGAGGATGGCGACCGCATTTTCTGCAGCGAGCGATCGAACCAACAGCAGCAGCGTTTCCTCTAAAATATCGTTCACCGCCAGTTGCCCTAACACCGGCAAAACATCATCCGCCGGCACCAAACTGTTTTGCATTTTCCCTGGAGACTCGATCGAACTGACTCGGCTACCGCAGCCGCTAAAGTGAAAAATTACCGTATCGCCTGGTTTTGCTTGTTCGGTCAAGTGAGCCGCAAAAGCCGTCTCGATATTTTCCCTCGTAGCTTCAGCGTCAGTCAAAGTCAGAATGTCCGACGGCGCAAATCCAAACCTACAGATCAGCAGTTCCCGCTGCAATTCCACATCCGTGACGCAGCCGCGCAGGGGCGAGTCTGGATATTTGTCAACGCCAACCAGCAAAGCCAATTTGCGGGCCGAGGGTTGGGCTAAGGCTTGGAGGTAGCGATCGTCCAACCCCAGCCGCAAAGCCTCGCCGATGCCGATGGCGGCCAGCACCCGGCCAGCTTGCTGCAAAAATTCCCGCCGCTTCAGTCCCATTGTTAAATAGCTTTGAATTTAATGTTTGGAATTTTAACAGTCCAGGACGCAGAACCTCTGTCTGCAGGGTGCGCCGAATCACACCTTACCGCTACAAGCAGTGCGTCAAATTACTTTTTGCGTTAGTTTTATTTAAGTTAAATTTACCTCAATGATTTCCGGAAATTTTATGAGATTCTGAGTGTTTGTACTAATTCTCAAAAGTCATGCAACAGTAGCTGTAGGGTGCGCCGCCACCCTTAAATCCGAATCGCGCGAGCGAAATTTTCCAAGCGGCGCACCTTACCTGAGAGCGAGCGCAAACAAACCAAAAACTCATAATTGTTGCAATAGTTTGGAGAATTGGTATTAGTCTGAAAATTTCTTTTAATTTTTAATTTTTAATTTTTGAGTT
>JAUBOG010000557.1:0-4249 GCA_036700105.1 Microcoleus occultus BM001215583 | reverse complement strand
GTAGGGACACGGCAGTGCCGTGTCCCTACACTTCACAAACCTGGAATACGCTGTAAGTCAAAAGTTCGTAAGCGCAAGCCGGGGCGTAGCCATCGGTCTTATCGATCCATTCTCGTGCAACAATTACTTGTGAAGTAATATTAAAAAAGTAACAAATGGGAGTGACCGATCGTGGATTTAAGCCTAGTAGCGTCCAATATCTTAAATCCACCCGTATTAGCTTTTTTCATGGGACTGCTGGCAGTTCTTCTCAAATCCGATTTAGAAATTCCAGCGCCCATCCCCAAATTATTTTCGCTGTACCTGCTGTTTGCGATCGGATTTAAAGGTGGCGTCGAACTGTCCAAAAGCGGAATTGACCAGCAAGTGGGCCTGACTATTTTGGCAGCGATGCTGATGTCAATGCTAGTACCGCTTTATACTTTTTTTATATTGAGGCTCAAACTCGACTCCTACAATGCTGCGGCGATCGCAGCCACCTACGGTTCCATCAGCGCTGTCACATTTATCACCGCAACCTCCTTCCTCACAGCACAGGGGATCGACTTTGACGGTTACATGGTAGCAGCGCTAGCATTAATGGAATCCCCAGCAATTATAGTCGGCTTGATCCTGGTGAGCGTATTCGGCGGCGAAGAAGGAAAACGCGAAATAGTTTGGCCAGAAGTGCTGCAAGAAGCCTTTCTCAACAGTTCAGTATTTCTGCTAATTGGCAGCCTAATTATGGGCATACTGACAGGAGAACACGGTTGGGAAGTTATGAGCCCGTTTACCCAAGATTTGTTTTACGGCGTTCTGACTTTTTTCTTGCTAGACATGGGGCTGGTTGCAGCCAGCAGAATTAAAGATTTGCAAGAAGCAGGAGTTTTTCTAATCGGCTTTGCAATTCTGATTCCCATAGTTAACGCAGTAATTGCTTTGCTAATCGCGAAATTAATCGGAATGCCAAAGGGAGATACTTTGCTGTTTTCGGTATTGTGCGCGAGTGCTTCTTACATAGCAGTACCCGCAGCAATGCGCCTAACTGTTCCCGAGGCCAATCCAAGTCTTTACATTTCGACCGCGCTAGCAGTGACTTTTCCATTTAATATCATTGTAGGTATTCCAATGTATCTATACGGAATCAATATGTTTTGGAGGTGAGATTGTGGATGCAGTTAAAAGAATAGAAATCATCGCCCACTCAGTGGAGTTGGGCAAAATTTTAGATGGTTTAGACAAAGCTGGCGTCCCGGGCTATGCGGTGATTCGCGATGTCGCTGGAAAAAGCATCAGGGATCATGTTTCCCGCGATTCCTCGATGACGACGCTGGATAACATTTACGTGCTGGCTTTTTGCGAACCCGATCGAGTATCAGCAGTTGCAGAAAACATTAGACCAGTTCTGAATAAGTTTGGTGGGTCGTGTTTTATTTCAGATGCGGTGGAATTGCTGATTACTAGGTGTGTTGGGTAGTCATTAGTCATTAGTCATTAGTCATTAGTCATTAGTCATTAGTTATTCAAAAACCCGGTTTATTTGTTGAGAAACCGGGTTTCTGAATAACTAAGAGAGCGAAATTTTCGCCCGCTCAAAATCAGCCATTTCTCCCAAAGCAACAGCGAGCTTTGGCATAACTTTGTTTTTGATTACTTTAGCTCGCTCAAAAAACTATAATTTGAAAATAATCTGTGTCTGTTATAGCAATTTTGCCGCCGAAGTCAGAATTATTAAGATATAGAAAAGAATCAGTTGCAAAAATCAGTTAGCGTGGTAAATTCTAACCGATAAGTTGCGATCCTCTTCGATGGCAACGCTTACGCCCGATCGACTAGAAATATTTTCAATAGGAGTTTAAACATGGCTGCATTAAAAGTCGGCATCAACGGATTTGGCCGCATCGGACGGCTAGTCATGCGTGCCGGCATCAAAAACCCCAACATCGAATTTGTCGGGATTAATGACTTAGTTCCGCCAGACAACCTGGCTTACCTGTTCAAATACGACTCTACTCACGGGATTTACGACGGCGAAGTTGAAAGCAAAGCAGACGGGATTGTAGTTGACGGAAAATTTATCCCCTGTACGTCGATGAGAAATCCGGCAGAATTGCCGTGGGGTAAATCCGGCGCAGATTATGTAGTAGAATCTACCGGATTGTTTACAGATTTTGAAGGCGCATCAAAACACTTGACGGCCGGAGCAAAACGGGTAATACTTTCAGCACCGACAAAAGACCCGGAAAAAGTTGCAACTTTTTTAGTAGGCGTCAACCACCACAAATTTGACCCGGCAAAAGATACAGTTGTTTCTAATGCTAGCTGTACCACCAATTGTTTAGCACCAATTGCCAAAGTTATCAACGATAACTTCGGTTTGGAAGAAGGTTTAATGACTACTGTTCACGCGATGACAGCTACTCAACCAACAGTAGACGGGCCCAGTCTCAAAGATTGGCGGGGAGGACGCGGTGCTGCTCAAAATATTATTCCATCTTCGACAGGTGCGGCGAAAGCTGTTACTTTAGTGTTGCCGGAATTGAAGGGAAAATTGACGGGAATGGCTTTGCGAGTGCCGACTCCAGATGTGTCTGTAGTTGACCTTACTTTTAAAACGGCGAAGGAAACTAGCTATAAAGAAATTTGCGAAGCCATGAAAAAAGCTTCTCTTGGCGAACTCAAAGGCATTCTCGGATATACTGAGGATGCGGTGGTTTCTAATGATTTTAAGGGCGACGCGCGATCGAGCATTTTCGATGCAGGTGCGGGAATTGAACTGAATTCTAAGTTTTTTAAAGTCGTTTCTTGGTACGACAACGAGTGGGGCTATTCTTGTCGCGTGATTGATTTGATGCTGTCGATGGCCGAGAAAGACGGAATTTTGAATAATTAATTTTTTGTAGAGTGGGAATTTTGGGCGGGCTAGAAGCCCACCCCACAAACAAATTCCTAGTATTTTTTGTGGAACGGGCATCTTGCCCGTTCCTGACAATTATTTCATTTTCTTTCTTTTTCAATTCGCAATTCGCAATTCGCAATTCCCAATTCCCAATTCTATATGTCTGAATTGCCGCCTCTTTCTAACGAAACTATTTGGGCTATCCTCAAAGAAGAGATAGACGATGCTGCTGTGAACCGATTAGTTTGGCTGTATCTCGGCTACCGCTGCGACGCGGAGACTGGTAAGTGGGACAGCGCAAATGTTAGTGACGAGTGGCGTCTAGAGTATCCTGAACCGCCGGATTTTATCGATTCTCGGCCCGCAACGGTGAAATTGACTCGATCGATCCTGCCAGAAAACAAGCAGTTGCTGAAGGAAAAATTGGGCTTTCAGGGCTATAAAATCGGGGAATTCGGGCCGAGACAGACTCGCAGGGCGACGGCGGCTAATTGGCTGATGGGTTTTATGGAAGTTGAAAGCTAAAATTTCCAACCTCAAATTGACTGACATCTGGCTGTTCTGTGAACTATTCTAGAGTCGGAACAAAACTATTGTGAGGAAGGCTTTATGAAAACAACTACCATATCTCGCTTAACCGGCATTTCCCTCGCTGCGCTAATGCTAGCAGGCGTTTGTGCAAGCGCGATCGCCGCACCAGCCGCCACCGAGCCCGCAAGCCAACTCGCCCAAGCTACCGCCAAAAAGCGCCTCGTAGTCATGGACTTCGACTACGGCACCACCAACAGCTATTACACTTCCTACAGGGGAGTCGGCGCCGCCAAAGGCATCAGCGAACTGCTAATCAACGAACTTGTCAACAATGGCACTTATACAGTAGTCGATCGCAGCAAACTCGAACAAGTGCTCAAACAGCAAAACCGCACAGGTACGATGGATGCCGGCACCGCAGCCGAAATTGGCAAACAATTGGGAGTTGACGCCGTACTAATCGGCACCATTACCAAGTTTAATATCGACAAACAATCCGGCGGCGGCAGTTTCATGGGAATCGGCGCAGGTTCCCAAAAAACTAAAGCTACAGTTCAAATAGACGTGCGGTTAATCGGTACAGCTTCAGGAGATATTCTGGCTACCGCCAAAGCAGTAGGAGAAGCGGATCAAAGCGATTCTAATTTTTCTGTTAGGGGTATTGGCGGCAATTCCGGCAGTAGCAATGAAGATTCACTTTTGAGCGCGGCTGTTGATAAAGCTGTAGCCCAAATGGTGACTAAACTTGCAGAAGTCTCTAAGAAATTAGGTTAAAAAGTTTGAAACCTGTTTAGATTAGACCTCTTGCAAAAGTCAAATTCACCCCCCTTAGTCCCCCCT
>JAUBOG010000556.1:0-4305 GCA_036700105.1 Microcoleus occultus BM001215583 | reverse complement strand
CCAAAGCATCGGGGGGGCGCCGGGGGGTCAAAGAGTGTTGCATGACTTTAGAGAACTGGTATAATTTATCGGGAAGGAGTAGTTTTTTCAGGTTCTGCTTTTTCGGAATTAGATTTTTTAGGAGTTGCTCGATCGGGTTCTGCTTTTTCTGAATTGGATTTTTTAGAAGTTTCTTTTTCGGAATTTGATTTTTTACGAGTTGCTTTTTCCGGTTCGGCTTTTTCGGCTGTGGCGGGAGTTGGACTTGGCGGTGGGGGATTTACTGCTGATTCTTGAGCGTAAAGCAGATATTTTTGATACTCGATCGTTTTGGCCTGAGCTAGTTGGTGGTTGGGGCTGGACACGGGTACTCTTCTCATCAGCGATACCGCTTCTTGCCAGCGATCGACAACTGCAGCCCAATCTTCCTTCGTTTTTGCCGATCGCCCTAATTCTGATGCTTTGAGCGCGCTGTTAACCGCCTCTCGAAAAGTATCCGGCGCCGAGGCGCTCGTTGCTGTTTCACTTGAATTATTTCCCGCAGTTGCTGTCGGATCGTTCAAAATTTTACCCACAAACGCCACCACGGCGATCGCCAACATACCCGTTACCAGCCCGACGACAATAAAAGTCGATCGCAGCCGCTTCTCGAAAGTAGCAAATTCCGGCGATTTCTCCGACTCATCCTCAATATCGCTCTCCATCTCGGCGCGCGAGTCCATATTAACAACCTCAGTATTTGGCACGGATTCTGCCGCCAAGCTCTGCGGTTCCCAAGTGTTGCTTTCCAAACTAAACTCCTGGCTCCAAGCAGCAGCAACCTCACCGCTTTCTCGGCCTTCAACCTTCACTTTGCGAATCACATCCGGCTGCAAATTTGTCAGTTGCTCGCGGACAAAATCAACTAATATATCTTCTCTCGGTGCTGGATCGGCCTCAAGAATTATATCCAAACAGTCGCCGTCGAGATTCGCGGAAGCACCGATCCCTTCAGATTGCAACTGGCTGTTGAGCCGAGATGCGATCGCAGCGGCGAGATTTCCCTGCTTGGCAAGTTCCTGAAAATTAAGCTCTGTCATAGCTGGACACCTGATAATGCAGAAGGTAGTTCGGCAACGGATTGTGTAACTGATGTAACGGATGTCAGAAAGAAGGAAGTTCGGCAGCGGATTGTGTAACGGATGTAACGGATGTAACGGATATCAGTCCGATGGAAGAAGGAAGAAGATCGATGTGAAGAAGGAATTTTCCGCAAGGGTTTCAGCAATTAAGAACGTCTTAATCCTTGGGCGCGATCGCTATAGAATGCAGAAAAAATGAAAAAGTCAGCAACCATAGTTGTTTTGAGTTGAAAACACCATAACTGAAATTCAACGAATAGTATAATGTATCGCGGTTAATTCAAGCTGAGTCGGGCAAATTATCATTCTCGCTCCCCCTGGCATCTTTTGGGGAAGGACTTGCATCCGATGCTGCGAACCTGAGTTAGCTTCTGAGCGAGGACGAAGAGTCCTCTCCCTCTCTTGATTGCCGCCAGATACCGCTACACCCTTAAGTCGAACCGCAAGTGTAGCGCCTTAAACGGATATCCGGCCCGAAAAAGCCCCGATCGCCCGGATTCGAGATTCGAGATTAAAAAATTGTGCGATCGCAGTGCCGCCGACGGACAGCGAGTGATATCATCAGTTAGTCAATATTCAAGTTTTTATAGCAAATAACTCGATCGCACAATGGTAGCAATAGCAATTTTAGCGGCTGGACGCGGCACGCGCATGAAATCTGACTTGCCCAAAGTTCTACACGAATTGGGCGGTCGAACCCTAGTCGAGCGAGTCCTCCAAAGCTGTCAAAAAATTCAAATTTCCCGGCAAATTGTCATCGTCGGTTATCGAGGCGAACTCGTTAAACAATCCCTGATTGACTCTCAAAAACTACCGGGAAATCCTCAATTTCCTTCCCTAGAATTTGTCGAACAAACCGAACAATTGGGAACAGGTCATGCCATCCAGCAATTGCTGCCTCACTTACAGGGTTTTCAAGGAGATTTGCTGGTATTAAATGGAGATGTACCTTTGCTGAGAGCGGAAACTATCAAACAATTGATCGCAATTCACAAACAGCACAAAAATTCTGCTACTATACTGACAGCTAATTTGCCGAATCCTCAAGGATACGGGCGAGTATTCACCGACAGTCAAAACTTAGTTCAGCAAATTGTCGAAGACCGCGACTGCACATCAGCTCAAAAGCAAAACCCCCGAATCAATGCAGGTGTTTACTGCTTTCACTGGCCGCATTTAGAGAAAATTTTGCCAGATTTGAAAGCAGACAACGACCAAAAAGAATATTACCTAACTGATACGGTAAATTTTCTTTCTCCCGTGATGGCGGTGGATGTTGAAGATGATCGAGAAATATTGGGAATTAACGATCGCAAACATTTAGCCTCCGCTGCCGATATTTTGCAAGCGCGGGTCAAGGATAAGTGGATGACGGCGGGAGTGACGCTGATCGATCCCAACAGCATCACGATCGACGATACCGTAGATTTGCAGCCGGATGTGGTAATTGAACCGCAAACGCATCTGCGGGGAAAAACTTCGATCGCCTCTGGAAGCCGCATCGGGCCCGGTAGTTTGATCGAAAACAGTCAAATTGCAGAAAATGTGACTGTACTTTATTCAGTGATTTCTGATAGTATTGTCGCAGAAAATTCGCGAATTGGCCCCTACGCACACTTGCGCGGACACGCAGAAATTGGCGCTAACTGCCGCGTCGGCAATTTTGTAGAATTGAAAAATACTCAAATAGGCGATCGAACTAACGTCGCTCACTTGTCTTATTTAGGCGACGCGACTTTGGGAGAAAAAGTCAACATCGGTGCTGGGACAATTACCGCCAATTATGACGGAACGAACAAGCACAAAACGATTATAGGCGATCGGACTAAAACAGGTTCCAACAGCGTGCTGGTTGCACCGATAACTTTGGGGGAAGATGTCACCGTGGCAGCAGGTTCTGCTGTGACGGAAGATGTGCCGGATGATTGTTTGGTAATTGCCCGTTCCCGGCAAGTTGTCAAACCGGGTTGGAAGTTGAAAACTCCAGAAAAGTGAACAATCGTTCACTTTTTAGATGATGAGTTATATCAATTCCGGTTGCACTCATACACGATCGGTCGGACACGGCGACGTGCCGTTTCCCTACCCCGATTAATTGTAGGGACACGGCAGTGCCGTGTCCTCCGTTTATATCATTCCGATGAAGACGGATTTGATATTAAACCACTTTTTGCGCAAGTCTTGCAAACACAAATTCAGCTCGATCGCGCGTGCAGGTAGTTGTTAATCGCTTTGGCAATTGCTTCTTGCTGGTACGGGTTCATAGTGTTGGGCAGGCAGATGCGAGAACCTCCGCAAACTAACAGCCTGAGTTCGTACCAAGTGTCATTCTGCCGATCTTTCGTTCGCTCGACTTCTACCCCATAAATCTCGCACAGAGAATGTTTAATTACTTTGCGTGGCAGCAAACCCCGCTGTTTCACAGTCAAGGTGTTTAAAGTTCCATCGAAGCTGTAGGTTTCATTATTGCTCGAGGCGATCGCTCCGACTGCTGCGAGCAACAATATCCCTCCTGTCCATCCAAACCAGCGATCGTCTTGGCTTAAGTGCAGCAATCGGTGTTTTGCATTTTTAATAAAAAAATTGATTTCAGAAGCAACAGCGTCCTTATGCCCCCAGTTAGTCGAGTTCGCAGTGAAAGGAACATTGCCCACAGAAGTCAAAAGTACAACTCTGCTCTTATAGCCGCATCTTTCAACTTTAGCTCCCCGCAAAGCAGCAAGCTGAATTTCTTGCGTGTTTGACCCCAGTAAGTTCGATCGCACCAACTGGCAACTTCCTTGTTTCGCGTGCAGTCGCTGGCAGTTCAGAGTTGCTGCACGATAGTCAAAAGTCAGCGAAATCAGTCCAAATGCCATTAATAAACAACTAGGGAACCAAAAATCAAATATGCTGTGAGTTTGAATGATTAATTCAGTTGCCGTATCCTTGATTATTTTCATTTACTTCACCCCTTTGATTCGTAAAACGATGCTACAGATCGAGCTTTTTAGCGAGATTAGCCGAATTGTTAACTTATATTATTTGAAGTTATCCTATGCCATTACCCTTTTTATGTTGCTCATAGGTTAGCACTCTTGACATCTCGCAGACAACAAGTGTTGAAAGTTTACTTGCGGCTGCGTTTAAGATAGAGTTCTGTCACAGATCGTTATACCAATTTAAAAAAAGAATGCAACAGTATTCTTGTCCCCCCCCTTTACAA
>JAUBOG010000555.1:0-4307 GCA_036700105.1 Microcoleus occultus BM001215583 | reverse complement strand
CTAAAATCTAAAATCTAAAATCGATTGACTTGTTCCTTATTAATTAAATCACGAGAGGCACAGATGGTTTCTTTAAACAGCAGGATAGGTATTATCGGCGCAGGAACATCCGGGGTTTATCTAGCAATTTTGCTGATTCAGCAAGGGTTTAAAGTTACATTGTTTGAAAAAGCACCCCACCCGCGCACCGATGGCTGCGGTATCCTGATCGTACAAGCAGGTATGGAAGCGCTCGATCGCGGAAACCATCAAGTCACCCAAAAAATTATCAACTCCGGCGATGCGGTTAAAGTATTCGAGTTTCGCAATTTGCGCGGCGGTGTCATCAATTCCGAACCCGTCACCTATGCGGAAAACGAACTCCCAGGAATGCTGGTACACCGCAAAGCGATTCTAGAAGCACTCCTCGACGAATTACCCGCTGACTGTATTCGTTTTAATGCTGAATTATTGTCGATCGTCCAAACCGAGCACAGCGCGATCGCCCACTTTAAAGACGGCACCAAATGGGAAGGCGACCTGTTAATCGGCGCCGATGGAATCGTATCCAAAGTCCGTCAATTTATCGTTCCAAATGTAGAACTTTTCTATTTAGGCGATATCGTCTGGCGGGGAATTGTCGAAGACAACAGCTTCTGTCCCGAAGGAAACTTCTTTGTTTACGTGCGCGGTAGGGGAATTTATGCCAACTTCTTTCACATTGGAGGGGGTCGCACCCATTGGGGTTTCTTCATTGAAAAACAGCGGCAAGACTCGGAAGTAGGAAAACTCCAACCCAACGATATCACCATACCGCCACAAGAACTGGCAAAACTCCCAGACGATGCGCGCCAAGTAATTGAATCAACCCCTCTAGAAGATATTGTCTGTCGTTTTTCCTACGACATCGACCCCCTACCAAAAATCTACGATAGGCGCGTCATCCTGATCGGAGATGCGGCCCACGCCAAAAGTTCCACCCGCGCTAGAGGAATGACTTCCGGCTGGGAAGACGGGCTGTCTTTAGCGCAACACCTGACTGAGAGTGCTAGCATTGCAGAAGCATTAGAAAATTTTCAAACTGAAAGATTGCCGATCGTCCACGAATATCAGCGCACCAGCCGCGAAATGAGCCTAAAAATTGGTCGCCGCTAGCCAAATTCAAACCATTCTGTAGGGGCGGGCTCGCCAATAACTTTAAAAAATTGCAGACAGCTTAAAAAAACCCGCCCCCACCACACAAAAAAGCCATTTTAATATTCGATCGCCTTTTTTAAACAAACCGGAGGCAAATCAATGAGTAACGATGGTGTAATTGATGAAAATATCATCACCCCTCTCAACTCTCCCGATTTAGACAAAGTTCCTGAAATTTTCACGCGCCATCTCGGTACGTGGAAAGGCGAGTATATCAAAACCGATACTCGCGGACATTTTGCTCGCAGCTTCTTCGGTAGTTTTAGCATCTCGATTGAAGGAAGCGACTACCGCCAAGTCAATAATTACGAATACTCAGACGGTTCTCAGCTACAGCTAAATTTTCAAGGAGAGTTTGAAAATCGGATTCTGAAATTGTTTTCTAGCAGTTATTCAGATTTTGCGGCAATTGCGTGGGATGCGGGCCAGGAAGTTATTTGCTTTCGCGCCACAAAAACTCAGGATGACGCACTGATTACCTTTGTGGAAACAATGACTTTACTAGCAGAAAATCATCGAGTTCGCAGCACTCAAGCTTTTAAAAATGGCGTTTTTGATGGCATTTCATTCATTGAGGAAAAGCGTTTGTAGTCAAAAGAAGAACTGCATCTTCTTCTTTCTCTTCTTTCTCTGACTTCGCGTTCTTCGTGCCTTCGCGGTTCATTTAATCTTACGACCTAAGCGATCGCATTTAAAAACAAAGTCAATCAGGATTAACAAACAAGCGGGAACGAGTAATAAAACGCTCTCCCTCCGGCCCTTCCAGCGAAAAATCGCTGCCTCCGGGCCCGGAGGCTACGTCGATAATTAACTGCGTATGCTGCCAGCGTTCATATTGCTGGGCTGCAATATAGAAAGGACAACCGCCTATTTCGCCCAGCAATACGTCACCGTCACCGATTATCAATTCGCCATCGGGAAAGCACATGGGGGAACTACCGTCGCAGCATCCGCCGGATTGGTGAAACATCAATTCTCCGTGTTGGCTTTTGAGATGGTCGATCAGTTTTAAGGCTGTTTCGGTTGCGGTGACTTTGGCTGTTGTTTCCATTTTAGTCTGTTTGTGTAGCAATTTTATTTAGTTTTTAAATGAGATTTTTTTTACCGCAGAGGGCGCAGAGGGCGCGGAGAAATAGAGGAAACAGAGAAGGAAGAATTGCATCTTCTTCTTTCTCTTCCTTCGCGTCCTTTGCGCCTTCGCGGTTTAATCGTTCCGCCAACTGAATTTGATATTACTCAACATCCATCCGTTAAATCAGTTGCAAAATCCGTTGCCGAACTTTCTTCCTAATTACTAAAACTTTAGAAGAAACCTAAAGCTTTGGGGCTGTAGCTGACCAACAAATTTTTAGTTTGCTGGTAGTGATCGAGCATCATTTTGTGATTTTCGCGGCCGATTCCAGATGATTTGTAGCCGCCGAATGCTGCGTGGGCTGGATATAGGTGATAGCAGTTTGTCCACACGCGGCCGGCTTGGATGGCGCGGCCCATGCGGTAGGCGGTGTTGATGTCGCGAGTCCACACTCCCGCACCTAAGCCGTAGAGGGTATCGTTGGCAATTTTTAATGCTTCTGCTTCGTCTTTGAAGGTGGTGACGGCTAATACTGGGCCGAAGATTTCTTCTTGGAAAATCCGCATTTTGTTGTGGCCTCTGAAGACGGTTGGTTGGAAGTAATAGCCGTCTTGCAAGTCGCCGGACAAGATGTTTCTTTCGCCGCCGATCAGGCATTCTGCGCCTTCTGCGCGACCGATTTTGACGTATTCGGCGATTTTTTCCATTTGGTTGGTGGATACTTGCGCGCCGAGGGCTGTTGTCGGATCTAAGGGGTTGTTTTGTTTGATTTTGCGGATGCGGTCGATCGCCCTTTCCATGAATCGATCGTAAATCGACTCTTGAATTAACGCCCGGGAAGGACAAGTGCAAACTTCGCCTTGATTGAAGGCGAACATTACCAATCCTTCGATTGCTTTGTCGAGGAAGTCGTCGTCTTTGGCGCAGACATCTTCAAAGAAAATGTTGGGGGATTTACCGCCTAATTCTAGGGTGACGGGGATGACGTTTTGCGAGGCGTATTGCATGATCAGCCGCCCGGTGGTGGTTTCCCCCGTGAAGGCGACTTTGGCGATGCGGGGGCTGGTGGCGAGGGTTTTGCCGATTTCGGCGCCCGGCCCGTTGACGATGTTGATGACGCCATCCGGTACTAAGTCGCCGATAATTTCGATCAGTACCAGGATTGAGGCGGGGGTTGGGCCTGCAGGTTTGAGGACGACGCAGTTTCCGGCGGCTAGGGCTGGGGCTAGTTTCCAGGCGGCCATCAGGATCGGGAAGTTCCAGGGGATGATTTGTCCGATGACGCCGAGGGGTTCGTGGAAGTGGTAGGCGATTGTGGTTCCGTCGATTTCCCCGATCGACCCTTCTTGAGCTCGGATGCAGCTTGCGAAGTAGCGGAAATGGTCGATCGCCAGCGGTATGTCTGCGAATGCGGTTTCGCGGATCGGTTTACCGTTGTCCCAGGTTTCGGCGGTGGCGAGGCGATCGAGGTTTTCTTCCATGCGATCGGCTATTTTGTGCAAAACCCGCGCCCTATCGGCCGGGGAAGTCTTACCCCACTTATCTTTCGCGGCGTGGGCCGCATCCAGCGCCAGTTCTACATCTTCGGCGGTCGATCGGGGAATTTGACAAATTGATTTTCCGGTAATTGGAGACAGGTTTTCCGAGTATTTGCCTTTGACTGGCGCTACCCATTTGCCGCCGATAAAGTTGTCGTAACGAGCTTGAAAAATCGACTGGTTGCCGGATTGAACAGGTGCTGCTGCTACCATTTTATGACCTCGTTTAAATTGGTTTTTGCGTTCAATTCAAATCTGTTAAATACCTAGCATGAGCTATTTTTGGAAACTTGTGCTGTTTGCTATACAAAATTTTACATTTTGAGTTTGTTTGAGATTAATGTTGTTTCTAGGTTTCTGGGTTTGGCGGGCGATCGATCGGATTTTTTTATGGATCGCAGAGGGCGCAGAGTACGCAGAGCGAGAGAAATAAAAAGAGATTTTTACAAGTTATTTAAATCTGCTATAGCGATCGTAAATGAGTCGTAAACTTTTAACCCCACCCCAGCCCTCCCCTTGCT
>JAUBOG010000554.1:0-4307 GCA_036700105.1 Microcoleus occultus BM001215583 | reverse complement strand
TTTAAACTCCGTTCCGATCGCAATCTGCCTTGATGCTGGGGCTTCAAACCCTTGCCCCGTCGGTGACAACATCAGAAGTATTTTTATTGAGTTCTCGTTGTGATAAATATGATAGGGCTGTTATTTCTAGATAAATGTCTGCTTCCGCACCTTCTTTCGTCTTGCCGCGTCCCTTTCTGAAATGGGCCGGAGGCAAAACTAGGTTGATTGGACAATATCAACCTTATTTTCCTGAAAACTTCAAAACTTACTACGAGCCTTTTCTGGGCGGCGGAGCTGTATTTTTTTACTTAGCACAGCAGCACCCTTGTTTGCAAGCTGTTTTAACAGATATTAATCCCGAGCTGATTAATGCTTATTGCTGCGTTAGGGATAAAGTTGAGGAGCTAATTGAGCTTTTAGACGAGCATCAGTCAGAACACGGCAAGGACAACAAAGAGTATTATTACTGGGTGCGATCGCGATCGTACAAAACAGATACAGAAAAAGCAGCCCGCCTGATTTACTTAAATAGAACTTGTTACAACGGCCTCTACAGAGAAAATTCTAAAGGTGAATTTAATGTTCCCATAGGCAGATACAAAAATCCCAACATCTGTCAAAAAGATTTACTGCGATCGGTCTCATCTTTACTCACCTCCGCTCAAATTGAAGTGAGAAAATTCGATGAAATTTTGAATTTTGCGAGCACCAGCGAAGACTTTGTTTATTTTGACCCGCCTTATTATCCGATCAGTGCCACAAGTAACTTCACCGCTTACAGCCGGGATAATTTCCAAGAATCAGAACAGATTAAACTGAGAGATGTTTTTGCAGAACTTGCCGAACGAGGCGTCAAAGTTATGCTGTCTAATTCTAACTGCGATTTCATCAAAGCAATCTACAGCGACAGTCAAGCTTTTAAAAGAGTTCCTATCCCTAAACAAATTGAAATATCAGCATCTAGGGGAATTAATTCTAATAGCTGCAAGCGCGGCAAAGTCAAGGAATTATTAATATGTTCAGTTGAAATCGACACTTAAGGAAACGGAAGCATCTCATAAGCTGTCACGCATTTAAATTGCATATTCAGGGCGGGCTTTTTGGCCCACCCCACAAGACGCTTGATTATTTTTTGACATTCAATTTAAATGCACAAGAGCTGATCTCTCCAGCTCGCACTCATGCAAAAGCTTGCGCCCAGATGCTCTTATCAAGGTATTGTTGAACAAACCCGGTTTCTGCCAATCCTGTTAAAAAATCCGCCCTAAAAGAGGAAGTATTACCTATTGACTTTGGGTTGAATTTCGGGGTATTATTTAGATAATGGGAGTGGGGACATAAAATTTAATTTTGCCACTATTTCCATTATTAGATTATACTTCAAATAATTTTCAGAGTCAAGCTTTTAACCCTCAAAAAAAAAGGCGATTTTTTTCAATTCAATCAAATAAAATTTTGCATGATTCTATAAACCCGGTTGCTAGCTTCACTCAATAGACATCGACCGAATAGCAAGTATTGAACAGGCATCCTGCCTGTTCCACAAAAATATTCGAGATGTCTAATATGTTAGCCATAAAACTGTTGAGATTGGGGTTATTACAGATGTTTGTTTGCCCAAGTAATAAAAGCTTCGAGCTTGTGAACTGCCAACAGATTTGGATTGTCGGGAATTTGTTTTCTAAACCAGTCGATCGAACCTTGCCTCATACCGTCACCGCCGACTATCACAATAGTTGGCATCCGGTAGCAATTTTTAATATTTAAATTGAGGTAAGGATACTTCTCATCAACGGAACCTTTGTCTTCTTGCCACTTGCACTCAACAATTAGACCCAGAGGAAACGAACCGGAACCAACAATATAAAAATCGACATTTATTTCAGTTTCATAAATGCTAGACCCGATATAAACCTGCTTGGCGTATCGCTTGGGATTTGCAGTAGAGAGCAAGAGCCAATCTCGCTTGCGCTTTTTCGGCAATTCGGGGCATATTTCGAGATATCCGTGACCTCTCAACGTACCTTCTACAGTTGCTTCTAAAACCAAACCAGTTTTATTGGCTCTACAACCCCTATTCATATTGTTGGCTCCTGAATATAATCTGAATTAAGCCGATCGCACTTGAATCGCTCCCCGGTCAAAAACCCGCTTGTCAGTACCGATAGAACTGACAAACATCCGGTCTTCATAAACATCAAACGTCGCAAAACTCAAGCGGCTAGCAGAATACTCAGTCCACTCAGAACGCCCCACCGGACGAGTACCCCCGCCGGCACCGCAAATTAAATAAGTCGTACCGTCGATCGATCGAGTGCGTTCGTAACTGTGCTCGTGTCCGTTGATATAAAGCTGCACGCCGTACTTTTGAAACAAAGGCGTAAAAGTCTGAATAAAAGCTCGATCCGATCCGTAGACGCCAGAGGAATAAATCGGGTGGTGGCCGAACACAACTTTCCAAGGTGCGATGCTTTGACTCAACTCTTTCTCCAGCCAAACAAGCTGATTTTTCCAGTCAGCATTGTCATTGGTATCTAACGCAAAAAACTGTACCGGATCGCGCCGAAAAGTATAGTAGCGACCTTGCATATTAAAACCCGCATATTTAACTTGCGGGTCGCCGTTAGCAGTGCGGATGTCGTGATTTCCCAGACAAGCATAAAATTTAACGCCTTGCTGCAATAAAGGCTGATAAGGCTTCTCGAAAACAGCATTGATTTTTTCAATTTCGCCGTTATTGTAGATATTGTCGCCAGCGAGAACAGCAAGATTAAAAGGGTTTTCCCGGTGATATTGCGCCATCGCCTCAGCCACAGCATATTGACCTTGGGCGCCGGTACCGGTGTCGGCCACCGAAATAAAGCGTAAAATAGGCGATGTAGTCGGTAAAGGGACGATCGCCCTTTCGGCCTCAGCGTTAGAAGGCGCAGCAGCATGGGCGTCTGTACCCCAGGAAGTCCGAAGCTGAAGCATTTTCCAGACTCCGGCAAAACCTAAGCCGCTGAGACTGCCTAAAACGAGAAAATGACGGCGTTTGATGCTCATTGTGATTCAGTTAGAACTAATGAATTGATAAATTAAGGCTGAGATGGCTCAACTAAAATTTATCGCGTTTAGATATATTTGCAACGCCCCAAGGCAGAAAAAATGTCAGAAGAACAACCAAATCAACCAACTCCAGAACCGCCTCAATCTCCGAAACCGGAGGTTGAGTCGCCTCAAAAGTCTGCAGCGACTCGCAGCAAGACTCAAAATGCCAGCAGCGCTGTTCCCATAAATGAGAAAATCAAAGCTTTGATGGCCTCGATCGGGAATTTGGGAAAAAAAGGCAAAAAATTAGCAGCAGAACCCCCGTTGCAGGCCCAAAAGCCCGCACCCGCAGCTTCTGACTCAGCAACAACAACTCCTCCGGCTGTTGCTGCGGAAGTTAACAGCGCGCCGCCAAAAGTTGCTGTAAAATTCGATAAAAAGCCTGTATCTCAAGGCACGGAAGCGAGTTTTTTACAGAAAATGGGTGTACTTTGGCAAAGTATTGTGCGCTTAGCGCGGGATCTGCTACCGCCATCTGCGAACCAGAAGCTATCCGATCCAATTTTAAACGCCGCATTAGCAGCAATTCTGATCGTTGCAGTCGGTTTAACTCTCAACAGTTTATCGCCAAAACCGCCCCAGAAAGCAGCAAAAGCACCTTTGGTAGCCGCGCAGCAGCCGCCGCCAACCTTTGACGATTTTATGGCATCGGGAACGCCAAAATCACCGGGGGCGATCGCGCCGATTGGGGAAATATCTGATAAATTCAAGAGCAACTTGCCCGATTTAGCGGCGCCGAAAAAACCGGAACCAGTAGAAATCATCCCGCCGCCACCGCTAACGCCAGAACAGTCTCTGATTGCTGCGATTCAAACTCAAGTTGCTGAAATTACAAATCGACTGGGCGGCGGTTTAGTTAAGTCTGTTGATGCTGATTTCTCGATCGGTCTTTTGACTGTCAAAGTCGCTGAAGATTGGTACAAACTCAGCGAAGTAGAGCAAAATCAGCTAGCAAGTCAAATGTGGAAAGAAGCTAATTCACTGGATTTCAGCAAGTTACAAATTGCAAATCTGGAAGGTAAGTTAATAGCCAGAAGTCCGGTTGTTGGTTCTGAAATGATTATTTTAGAGAGAGGGATTAATTAAACTTTCAATTTTGTGTATCTGTAAACTTTCAGACAGATGTTAAAGTGAGGGAACAACAGAGGGGTGCATCTCATTTTTGTAAATATCTTCGTAAGGGCGAAGCATTCCGGCAGTAGATATCTGGTTCTCACTAATAAATTGTCTGCCGG
>JAUBOG010000055.1:19450-20854 GCA_036700105.1 Microcoleus occultus BM001215583 | reverse complement strand
ACAGTCTATGACTGGGTTTGACCTTAAGTTGACACCTATGGGCACTGCCGTGTCCAGATTTCGGGTAACGGGTAAAATCAACCGAATTGGATGGTGAAATTGCCCTCGATCGCGCGATCGACCCCAACCACCGACAACCAGGCAAAAGAGGAGACGGCAATGCCGTTTCCCTACCCAAAAAATCTCGGCTAAATTGTTTAACAATTACCAAAAAAAGGACACAGCTACCAACAAAAAGGACACAGCATTGCTGTGTCCCTACCTGTGTATTGTAGGGACACAGCATAGCCGTGTCCCCAACCGTACCGCCGGTATTCCGATTAGAATTCTTGCCGTTTAGAACAAGAACAATTCAGTATTGCCGGAAACTCCCAAATTAACATCGACAGTTGCAAACAAGTTGTTGCCGCCAACCGTAGAACCGTTGCTATCGTAATACAGTTTAGTAGACAAACCGTCGTAGATAGCCATAATCGAAGGCCCGGTTAAAGTTGCCTCAAGCGCAGCTACAGAAACTGTACTGCTGTAAGAGTAGAAACTCGAACCCAAAGCCCCAACTCCAGTTGTAAAGGCTGCAAAACCTGTTTTGTCGAGGTTAATTACATCCTCAGCAATGCTGTAGCTGGTAATTAAATCCCCGCCACCAGCAGTAGATCCGCTGCTGAACACGAACACGTCTGCACCAGCACCGCCGTTGAGAGCATTTGTTCCCAAACCGCCGATTAAAGTGTCATTTCCGAGTCCGCCGTTGAGAGTATCGCTACCCGCGCCGCCGAAGAGACTGTCGTTACCGTCATCGCCGGACATGCTGTCGTTACCCAAGCCGCCGTCGAAAATGTCGTTACCGCCAGCACCAGTCATGAAGTCAGCAAACCCAGTAGCGGTGACATTGTTATCATTCGAGTCTCCTGTAAACAACACAGGAGTGGTGAAGTTGTAGCCGCCAGCACCGGAACCGAAGTTGTTCGATGCGATCGGGTAAGTACCCTGATTTGTAACTAAATTGACAGTGCTACCAGTAGAAGTAGGGGTAGTCGCAGAAGCTACGATCGTACCTGTGAATACAAAGTCCGCCACAGTCAAAGTGCCAGCAGCAGTACCCAGATTCGCAATCAAGCTAGAACCAGCGGTTTGCGTACCGTTAGAGTCAAACACCAACACCGTTTCGTTCGCAGCATTCTTAAATGCGAAGAAACCAGCACTGGTTGAATTCCCTAAAGCCTTAGCTTGCGCATCTACGACAGAGGCATAAGTTCCACCCGTGAAAATCACCAACTCTTTACCAGTGATATCAGGAGTTGAACCGCTAACAAGATCGAAGTTAGTCGTAGTGAAATTGCCGAAAGCGTTCGCGGTAAACTGCAATTTGTCAACCCCGAAGGCAAAGTCGCTAATCCGATCGTC
>JAUBOG010000055.1:17805-19350 GCA_036700105.1 Microcoleus occultus BM001215583 | reverse complement strand
TGTTAGCACTGTCATTGCCGGTAAACAACACAGGAGTGGTGAAGTTGTAACCGCCGACACCGGAACCGAAATTGTTAGATGCGCTTGGGTAACTACCCGGATTCGCAACTAAATCGACAATGCTACCAGAAGTCGGAGCAGGGGTAGTTGGAGAAGCTGCGATCGAACCTGTGAATACAAAGTCCGCCGCAGTCAAAGTGCCAGCAGCAGTACCCAAATTCGCAACTTTTGTAAAGCCGCCCGTTTGCGTCCCGTTCGAGTCAAAAGCCAACACTGCCTCGTTCTCCGCATTAGTATATACGAAGAAACCAGGGCTTGTAGAACTCCCCAAAGCCTTAGCTTGCGCAGCTTCTAAAGAAACAAAAGTTCCGCCGGTGAAAATCACCAACTCTTTACCAGTAATATCGGGAGTGGAACCGCTAATACCGTCAAAGTTGGTAGTGGTCAAATTGCCGAATTCGCTCGCGACAAACTGGAATTTATCAGTTCCCGACTTAAAGTCAGAAATTCGATCGCCGCCTTCTTTAGTTGTCCTGTAAACAAAGACATCGGCACCAGTGCCGCCGCTGAGGACATCCAATCCAAGGCCGCCAGTAATGGTATCGTTGCCGTCACCGCCGTTGATGGTGTCGTTAAAATTGCTGCCGGTGAGGTTGTCATCGCCAGCTAAACCATTGATTGTAATTGCGGCTGGAAAAGTACCGAAATCCAAAACATCAGGGCCGGAAGTACCGAGAGGAACAGTTACCGGTGCGCCTGTAAAGACAAAGTTCCTGACTTCCAGGCTAATTTGGGCCGAGAAACTGAGCACAACTTCAAAGCGCGCCCCAACAGCAAATACCAGTACAGAACGGCCGGTAGCGGCATCTGTAAACTGACAGAAAGTAGGTGTATCGATGTTGCCGCCCAAAGCTGCAAACCGCGCTTGCAAAGTAGCGATGCTGGTAACGCTGATATCGGCGCTGAAGTCGAGCAAATTAGCACCGCCGATGCTTCCAACCGCAGAAGTAGCAGTAATCGACGCTCGGGTCAAGCTCGTAACGCTGAGATTAAAAGCTGCGGTAGAGAACTCTAAAAGATCGTCAGCGACCTTAAAGTCAGTAATTAAGTCAGCTTCTAGAACTGTGGTAATCTCTTGACGGGAGGTTCTGTAAACAAAGCGATTCCTCCCATTACCCCCTGTCAGATTATTGGTTCCTGCGCCGCCTTCGATCGAGTCATCGCCGTCATTTCCGGTTAGCTTGTCATTGCCAATACCGCCGACGATTTTGTCTTTGTCCTTACCGCCTTCGATATCGTCATCGTCGTCGCCGCCGTCGAGATCGTTATCGCCGTCGCCGCCTTTAATCTTGTCCTTGCCTTTGCCTCCGACGATTTTGTCTTTGCCTGTGCCGCCTTCGATATCGTCATCGTCATCGCCGCCGTCGATATCGTTATCGCCATCGCCGCCTTTAATCTTGTCCTTGCCTTTGCCTCCGATGATTTTATCTTTGCCTGTGCCGCCTTCGATATCGTCATCGTCATCGCCGCCTTCGATATCGTCAT
>JAUBOG010000055.1:16633-17705 GCA_036700105.1 Microcoleus occultus BM001215583 | reverse complement strand
TGCCGCCTTCGATATCGTCATCGTCATCGCCGCCTTCGATATCGTCATCGCCATCCTCGCCTTTAATCTTTTCCTTGCCTTTGCCTCCGATGATTTTGTCTTTGGCTTTACCGCCTGTAATAGTATCGTCACCATCGCCGCCTTCGATGTCGTTAGGCAGCGTCAGCGAACCGACAATAACTTGAGGAGTTGTATTGCCAGGAAACTTAAAGACATTTTGCTCGATTTTCAAGCTAAAACGCTGGCCGATCGTAATGTTTGTGCCTTGGCTAACATCAAAACCAAAACTAGCTGCACCGATAAAACCGATTGCCGCTTGGAAAGTTAACAAACCGGCGTTAATGTCTGCTTGAGTGAAAGTAACACCGACTTGTGTTACTGCTACTCCCTTAAAGAATAGTTGCCCAGTTTTAGTATCGGGCAGCTCGGTTAGCTTGAAGACTGTGCTGCTATCACCTGGCTGGCCGCCGACAAACCGCAACAACTCAGAAGTAATAGTCTGCTTGGTGCCGTCGGAACCGGCAATCAGCGGGTTATTCGCTTCGGCGCGCGGAGGGTTATTAATCGGCCTCGGGGCTGCTACTGGAGCTGGAGTTGGACTTGGACTTGGACTTGTACCGGTAGCTCCCAAAAAGTTGCCAGCTTTCAGAATGCTCGCGTTGACATTCAACAATAGCGCCAGCACAAAGTTACTGCTGCCCCGAATTTCGGTATTGGAACCGACTTGGACAAAGGACAAGCTGCTAAAATTCAAGCTGCCAGCTAACAGAAACTTGTCATTTTCTGTGAAGTCAGTGATGACTGAACTTGGGCCAGATGTGCGATCGACGATCGTAAAAAGGTCATCTCCAGCACCGCCGACACAGGTGTGGTTGCCAGTACCGCCGACGATCGTATCGTTGCCAGATCCGCCCATCAGGGTATCGTCGCCGTCGCCGCCGCCGACAACGCTGTCGTCGCCGTCGCCGCCGTCTGTCATGTCATTGCCATCGCCAGCAACGATCGTATCCTTTCCGCCGCCGCCCATCACGCTGTCGTCGCCGTCGCCGCCCATCACGCTGTCGTCGCCGTC